>JAUWCJ010000191.1 GCA_030609365.1 Candidatus Eiseniibacteriota bacterium
ATGGCCAGGCTCTCGATGACTTCGTTATGTGTGAGGTAGCTCCGCTTGACCTCGAGCCGGACCGCGTCCTCGAACATGTCACGCATACGCTCCGCCTGCGTGAAGCCGGCCTTGGCCTCGCTGACGCGACCCGACGTCCCGCCCCAATCGAACACATTCATCTGAAGGGCGAGCGTCGCGCTCCAGTGATCGTAGAACGCAGGCTCGTACTCGCGGTTCGGGCGGTCCCAGTTGTAGTTGCCCATCAGAACGAGCTGAGGGAAGTAGCCGGCGCGGGCGCGGGTTATCCCGTTGTCCGCCGCACCGACGAGTTCGCCCATTGCCGCGAGGTCCGGCCTGCGCGAGAGCGCCCGCTCGGTCAGCGACTGCAGGTCGCCGCCGAGGACGTGGCCTTCCTCGAGCGTGTCGACCGGTTCAATGACCGTATCGACGTCGATCCCGACGGCAAACGACAGGGCGGCCCCAGCCAGCCCGACCAGATGCCCTGCTCGATTGTGATTGAGTTCGATCTCCGACATGCGCACTCGCGCCAGCATGAGATCACTCTCGATCAGCATCCCCTCCTCGTAGAGCGCCTCCACGTCCGACAGGTGGCTCTGCATCTGTGTCAGCATCCCGTCCGTCACGACCAGCGCCGCGCGCGCAGCAACGAGGGCCATGTAGGCCTCCGTCGCATCGTAGCGCACCTGGTCCTCCGTCCTGTCCGCGTTGAGCGCCCCGGCCGCGGCCGCGTGCCTGGCCGCCCCGTGCGCCGACAGAAGCGCCCCACCTGTGAAGAGCGGCTGCGTGACCGAGAGCCCGAGCGAGTAGATGTCATCGTCGCCAAGGTAGATCCTGTCCGCCCCACTCCCCGACAACCCCTCCAGCGTCGCCGGATCGAGATAGCCCTGATCGACCAGGTACTCGAAGGGAACCATCAGAGGCGCGAACATGTCACTGAACTCCGACGCGTCCATGTACGGAGCCTCGTCCAATTTCGTGTAGGACCCGCTCGCCGAGATGCTTGGAAAGAACCCCGCCTTCACCTGTCTCGCTCGGGCCAGGGCGGCGTCGGCGCCCGCACGGGACGCCGCGAGCGCGTCGCTCTGCTCGAGCGCGAGCTCGATGGCCTGGTCAAGCGTGAGCTCAAGTCGCTCATCGGCGTCGGCCGGCCCTGCGGCCCAAATCGTGAGGCACACGGCGAGTGCCAGCACACCGGCGCTCCTGACGGCGGATGTCAGCCGACCACGTGCATACAGGCAGCTCATGCCGTCTCCTCTCGTGGTTTCAATCCGTTCCAGATGATGTCCAGAAGCGCGTCGATCACGCCCGTCATGCGCTCCTCGATCTGACCGCTTGCCGTCATCATGAAGATCCCCTTGAAAGCCAGAACGATGCTCCACGCAGTCGTCTCCACGTCGTCAACCACGACCTCCCCCGCCTTGACGCCTTCCGTGAGGATCCACGCATACACACCGAGCGCTTCTTCCATCAGGCGCTCCACTTCCTTCTCCGAGCGGGGAATGACGTCCGAGAGCACCTCCGTCGCCACTCGGTAGACGTTCACCTTCTTCCGGATCTCCGCGGTGTGCGTCAGAACGGCAGCCCTCAGCCGGTCTCTCGCCGTCGACTCCTTCTCCACCTCTTCCCTCACGCGGGACAGCATGTCCTGCATCTCCCGCCGGATGACCGCGTGGAAGATTTCCTCTTTCGTGGAGAAGTACTTGTAGACGGTGCCTCGCGCGACTCCCGCATCGCGGATGATGTCGGCGACGCTGGTCTTGCGGAAGCCGTATCGCGCGAAGAGCCTGGTGGCGACGTCGAGAATCGCCTCTCTCCTTGCGCTCACGTCACTCACGCTCTCGCTCCTTCTGTTTGTGGCTGCATGACAGAGCCAATAGACAAACCAGACGTTGTTGCTCTTGTTGTCTATTTTATTCACTGTCGAGCACATGTCAAGCCGGAAATGAGCAGTTCCTCAGTGATGCCTCTCGACCTCCCCAATTCGCGGCTCCGGGGCGGCTCTGACCGGGTTTGCGTGGTCCATCCATCGCCTGTTTAAGCAACGAGATTCTGTCCTCCTAACTGCAACGAGATAATGTCCCCTAGGGCAGGGGTGCTGGTTTGGAGGCGAGGTAGATCTGCAGGATCTGCTTCGCGCCCTTTGGATCGCCCTTCGCTCTGGGTTTCCAGGAGCGGAGGGGCTCTGTGAACTCCGTGGCCGGATGTGTGGCGATCCTGGCATCGCGGTACCAGACAGTCCAGGCGCCGTCGAGGTGCTGCCTGACAAGGACCTTGGCTTTGGCGAAGCTGCGTCGGCCCTTTCCGGGCGGTATGTCGATGATGAGACCTCCGAGTCGGACGCAGTTGTCATTGGCGACGGTGGCCTCATAGGCGAAGGCGATCTTG
>JAUWCJ010000157.1 GCA_030609365.1 Candidatus Eiseniibacteriota bacterium
CCGATGACGCGCGGCCCCGCTTCCCACAGCGCGTCGAAGGCCTGGTCCAGATTGGCCTCTCCGGTGAACCGCCTCGGGAACTCGCGCGACGCCAGGAGAACGTCGGTCCTTGCCACGACCTCGTCCGTCCCCTCCTTGATGGACTCGGCATCGAGCACCACGAGGACGCCGTGCTCATGCGCGATGTCGGCCGCCCGAGCCGCTCCGGCCGTGTCGTGTCCGTCTATAAGGAGGATGCGCCCGACGGCGACCTTCGCAGCCGTGAGCTCCTCCGGGCGCGTCTCAAGTTCGGCCGGGCGATGCCAGAGGATGGTCCTCTCCCCGTCCCGCTCGTCCACCATGATCATCGCGAGCTGGTTCGTCGCACCGGGCACGGTCACGACATCGCTCGTGTCCACGCCCTCGGACGCGATGCTCGCAAGAGAGAAGCTGCCCGTCTCGTCCCCGCCCACCTTGCCGACGTATTTCGACCTCAGCCCCAGTCTGGAGCAGAGCACCATCGCGCTCGCGGCCTGACCGCCGGGCGTGCGGAGGAAGTGCGAGACCCTGGGCTTCGAGCCGGGCGTTGGGAACGCAGGGACGAAACACAGGTGGTCGACGGCGTTCAGGCCGAAGCCCACGACGTCGAACTCACCAGAGACTGGGACATCGATTCCGAGCAGCAACGTCGACCTCCGGACGGCGGGGCGGCCGGGACTGTGGTTGCACGAGGCAGTCGCGCCCACACTCCTCCGGCCCTGCATCCACTAGATTTCCGTGTGCTTCCAGTGACCGCGCTGGAACCATGCGAACGTCAGCAACACCTCGATCGACGCCGCGATGAACATCGACCACCATATACCTGTCTCGGTGGTGTGCAGCACGTGGATGGCGAAGAGGATCAGCGGGATCTGAATACCCCACTCGATGATGCCGGCGATGACGGTCGGCGGCCACGTGTTGCCCGACCCGTAGAATGCGGACGACATAACGATGTGCATCGCTATCATGACCTGGGCTATGACCAGAAGCCGGACCAGAGTTATCCCGGTTGCGATGACCGCGGCGTCCGCCGTGAAGAGCCCGAGTATCTGACGCGCGAAGATGAACTCGAACAGGGCCAGTATGCCGGTCAGCACCATGACAAGGAGCGTCGCCTTGACGACGGCCTCGTGCGCCCGATCCTTCTTCTTCGCGCCGAGGTTCTGACCCACGATGGCGCTGGCGCCCAGCTCGAGCCCGACGCCGAACAGGATGCCGAGCTCCATGATGCGAATGCTCAGGCCGTAGGCCGCCACCACGAGCGTCCCGAATCCCGCGACCAGAGTGGTCACGTACCAGTGCGCGCCGCTCCGCATCAGCCCGTTCAGCCCCGCGGGCATCCCTATCTTCATGATCTGCATCATGATGGAGAGCCGGGGATGGAACCTGCGCATCAGAGGCACGGTGATGTTCGCCCGACCCGACGAGAGGACCACCAGGCCCACGAAGACCGCGCACGTCGCCGAGATAGACGTCGCGAGCGCCGCGCCGGCCACGCCCATGTCGAGCCCGAAGATGAACAGGGGATCCAGCGCAACGTTCAGCGCCGTCGACATCAACATGATGTACATGGCCTTCGGCGCGTCGCCCACGCCACGGAGCGCCGTGTAGACGGTGTAGGAGGAGAACATGAACGGGAGACCGTAGAAGAAGACGTTCCCATACTCCACCGCGTAGCGGCGCACATCGGGGTCGTCCGACATGAACCGGATGATGGACGGGACAGCGAGCAGTCCGATGACGGCCATGATGACCGCTATGGAGAACTTGAGCAGCAGTGTCTGGCGTATGACGTCCCGGGTCGCCTCGTACTCGCGCTCGCCGTACCTCCGAGAGATGAGGGCGACCGACCCCGTCCCGACGATCTGATTGGTCGAGCCCAGGATCCAGGCAATCGACCCGAACATCGTCAGCGCGGCGACGTGGCTCATCCCCAGGCGCCCGACCCAATAGATGTCGGTCAGAGCGTAGATGGTCATCGCCCCGAAACCGATCATCGAGGGAATGCCCATGTAGAGCACGTTCTTGAGGACGTTGCCCTCTGTGATATCGACCGCGGGCTTGTCCGCCGCGGAGCCGTCCGTGACGCGGCCGTCCCTGCCGGGACCGTCCACGCTGGGATCGCTGATGTCTCTTTCGTGCTCCGGCAAGATGCCCCCCGAAGAAGCGACTGGACGATCGCGGTCCACGCGGGCGCGTGGTACGCGAAGGCTCTAGCATAGCGACTCCGACCTGGAAACTCAACCACGGGCGGGCCTATTTGCGTTGACTTCCGGCACGGAGAGAGCGACCATGTACAGTCGACGCGCACCGTTGCATGGGCTCTCTCTGTAGGGGTTCGGGTCGATTGAGAAACACGGAGGAAAGACGTGGATGAGCAACTGACCAAGGAGATCCTCGAGAACCTCCGCGGGCGGTATCCAGATAAGTTCCTCCCGGAAGACCAGGTCTTCTCCCGCATCCACCGGGGCGACAGGATATTCATCAGCACGGGATGCGGCGAACCACAGTACCTCGTGCGCGCGATGATCGAGTTCGTGGAGTCGCACCCCAAGGCGTTCTTCGATGCCGAGGTGCTCCACGTCTGGACGCTGGGAGTCGCGCCCTACACGGACGCCAAGTTCAAGACCAACTTCAGGCACAACTCGTTTTTCATCAGCGACAGCACGCGCGAGGCGGTGAACGAGGGGCTCGCTGACTACTCGCCCATTTTCCTGTCGCAGGTCCCGGCTCTCTTCCGGCGGAAGCTCGTTCCCATCGACATCGCCCTCATCCAAACGTCGCGCCCCGATGAGAGCGGGTTCATGAGCCTCGGGGTCAGTGTCGATATCACGAAGGCGGCCGTTGAGGCCGCGACCACCGTTATCGTCCAGGTCAACTCCCAGATGCCGCGCATCCACGGCGACGCGTTCGTGCACATCGACGACGTCGACTTCGTCATACACCACGACGAGCCGCTCCTGACATACGAGGCGAGCGTGCCCGGCGACATAGCGGAGCGTATCGGCAAGTACGTCGCTCGCATCGTTCAGGACGGTGACACGATACAGGTGGGATACGGAAGCCTCCCCAACGCCATCCTGGCCGCCCTGTCCGAGAAGAAGCACCTCGGCGTGCACACCGAGCTCCTGAGCAACGGCATCGTCGATCTCATGAAGCAGGGCGTTATCGACAACTCGCAGAAAACTATCAACAGGGGAAAGACGGTTGCCACGTTTTGCATGGGAAGGAAGGAGACGTACGAGTACCTCCACGACAATCCCGGCGTCGAGTTCCGCGACATCGCCTACACGAACAACCCGCTGACCATCGCGCGGCTCCACAACATGACCGCCATAAACTCGGCCCTCCAGATAGACCTGACGGGACAGGCGTCGGCCGTGTCGCTGGGCAAGCGGCACTACAGCGGGATCGGCGGTCAGGCGGACTTCATGCGCGGCGCAGTGCTGGCCCCCGGCGGCACGACCATACTGGCGCTACCATCGACGGCACGCAACGACGAGCTTCCGAGAATCGTTCCCTACCTCGATGAGGGCGCCGGCGTCTCGCTCATCCGCGGCGACATTCACTACGTCGTCACGGAGTACGGCATCGCCTACCTCCACGGGAAGAACATCCGCGAACGCGCGATGGCGTTGACGGCAATCGCCCATCCCAAGTTCCGGCCGTGGCTCATCAGCGAGGCGAAGGAACGAAACCTCATCTACAAGGACCAGGCGTTCATTCCCGGGAAGCGAGGCGAGTACCCCGAGGAGCTCGAAGTACACCGGACGACTCACGCGGGATGTAACCTGATGCTGCGTCCCGTGAGGATCAATGACGAGCCGCTTCTCAAGGACTTTTTCTACTCGCTCTCCGACCAGAGCATCCACCGCCGGTTCATGTCGCAGCGGAAGGACATGCCGCACGAACGGCTCCAGGACTTCGTCATAATCGACTACACGACCGAGATGGTCATTCTCGCGGTGGAGACGAACGAAGAGGACGTGGAGAAAGTCGTCGGACTCGGCCAGTACGGCATAGACCCGAACAGCCACACAGCCGAGGTCGCGCTGGTGGTGCGCGACGACTGCCAGTGCAAGGGAATCGGCACGGCGCTCCTCTCCTACCTGACCGAGCTGGCTCAGAAAGAGGGTCTCATGGGCTTCACCGCGGAGGTGCTCATGGAGAACGCGTCCATGATGCACCTCTTCGAGAAGACGGGATTCGACATCCAGCGCAGGACCGAGGATGGTGTCATCGAGCTGAGAATGGGATTCAGGAGCACTCATGCCGCGTGACGGACACGACATCAAGTACCTCTTCGAGCCACGGTCGGTCGCGGTAGTGGGCGCCTCCCACAACGCCGACAAGATCGGCTACAAGATTCTCCAGAACATCGTGGAGGGCGGCTACGAGG
>JAUWCJ010000060.1 GCA_030609365.1 Candidatus Eiseniibacteriota bacterium
GGGACGACACGCATGCCGGCTGTTCAGGCGAAGGTGAAGGCCATCTTCGGGAAGGACCCGCACAGGGGTGTGAATCCGGACGAGGTGGTCGCGGTGGGCGCCGCCATCCAGGGCGCCATCCTCTCGGGGGAGGCAGATGTCAAGGACGTGCTGCTCCTGGACGTCACTCCTCTTTCGCTCGGGATCGAGACACTCGGTGGCGTGATGACCCCGCTCATCGAACGCAACACGACCATCCCGACCAAGAAGAGCCAGATCTTCTCGACGGCGTCGGATAGCCAGCCCGCAGTATCGATCCACGTTCTGCAGGGCGAGCGCCCCATGGTGACCCAGAACAGGACACTGGGGCGGTTCGACCTCGTGGGCATCCCGCCCGCTCCTCGCGGCATGCCTCAGATCGAGGTGACGTTCGACATAGACGCCAACGGTATCGTCCACGTGTCCGCGAAGGACCTGGGGACGGGCAAGGAGCAGAACATCCGCATCGAAGTGTCGAGCGGGCTCTCCGACGGCGAGATCGACAAGATGGTCGACGAGGCCGAGTCGCACGCGGCGGAGGACTCCACGAAGCGGGAGGAGATCGAGCTGCGGAACCAGGCGGATTCGCTGGTCTACACGACCGAGAAGACCCTGAAGGAGCACGGGGACGCGCTCGATGCGGCCGAGAAGTCGAACATCGAGGACGCGATCAAGAAGCTGAACGAGACCCTGAAGGAAGGCGACTCGGAAGCCATAAAGCGCGACATGGAGGCGCTCCAGACCGCCTCCTACAAGCTCGCGGAGAAGATGTACGCCGGAGCCCAGGCCGGAGCCCAGGCGGGCGCCGGCGAGGCAGCGGGTGCTGGAGCGGCCGGGGCCGCCGGCGCCGCGGGCGGAGCGGACGCGGCCGATGATGGTGCCGACGTCGTGGATGCGGATTTCGAGGTCGTCGACGAGTAGCGGTGTGGCGATCAGAGGGGCGACGCGCGGCGGCGCCCGAGAGGAGTGAGATTGGCCTCGTCCGACGACTACTACGAGGTTCTCGGTGTAGGTCGCGACGCGTCCTCCGAGGAGATCAAGAAGGCCTACCGCGAGCGGGCATTCAAGTATCACCCCGACAAGAACGAGGGTGACCCCGGGGCGGAGGAGAAGTTCAAGCAGGCGACCGAGGCCTACGAGGTCCTGTCCGACGAACAAAAGCGCGCCCAGTACGACCAGTTCGGGCACGCGGCGTTCGGCGGCGGGGGCCAGGGGTTCCAGGGCGCCCAGGGCTTCGATATGGACGACGCGTTGCGGACGTTCATGGGCGCCTTCAACGGGGAGAACATCTTTGAGCAGCTGTTCCGCGGAGCGACGGGCGGTGGCAGACGGGCCGTGCACCGAGGACAGGACATCAGGGTCCGGCTGAAGCTCACGCTCGAAGAGGTGGCCCGCGGCGTGACCAAGAAGCTCAAGGTTTCGCGCAACATCTCGTGCGAGACGTGCGGCGGCTCGGGGGCGAAGGCCGGGACGTCGCCGACCACGTGCCCCGAGTGCCACGGGCGCGGACAGGTCGCGCGCCAGCAGAATCTCGGCGTGTTCGGCGCCTTCCAGAGCATAGGGCCCTGCGGCAGGTGTGCAGGATCAGGCCAGGTCATCGAGGAGAAGTGCGCGAGCTGCGAGGGCCTCGGCGTGACGAGGGGCCGGAGCACCATCGAGGTCGAGGTTCCCGCCGGCGTGTCTACAGGGAACTTCATTCCGATGCGGGGGGCGGGCAACGCGGGACCTCGCGGGGGCGTGCCCGGCGACCTGATCGTTGTGATCGAGGAGGTTCCTCACAAGCTGTTCGACCGGCACGGCGATCACATTCTGCTCGAACTGCCCGTGTCGCTCGACGTGGCGGTGCTCGGCGGCAGCCTCGAGGTGCCGACCTTGGACGGCAAGGCGAAACTGAAGATCGCGTCTGGGACTCCCTCGGGTACCACGCTGCGCATGAGAGGCAAGGGTATTCCGCACCTGCGGGGGAGAGGGACGGGTGACGAGCTCATCCGGGTCGTCGTGTGGGTGCCGCGGCGTCCGTCCGCGGAAGAGAAGAAGCTCCTCAAGGAACTCGGCAAGCTGCAGAGTTCCAAGGTTCCCGGGCCGCAGAAGCCCGGTCGCGGGCACTAGCTCGCTGAACGGCCGGAGGTGACCAGTTGGCGGAACGTCAGCTCAACGACCCGGGCACGTGGCGAATGGACACGTTCCGGGTGCCGCCCGGCTCCCTCGTGGGTCGGGCGACCGTCATTGACGGTCCCGAGGGGCACCACGCCATCGATGTCGTGCGCGTGCGTCCGGGCGACTTCGTCCGTCTGATAGACGGGGAGGGCGCCGAGGCCATCGCGCGCGTCGACGCGGCCGCGCGCTCGGAGGCAGCGCTCTCCATAATCGAGATACGCTCGCACGAGAGGCGAAGCGGCGTGGAGCTGACAGTCGTCCAGGCGCTCCTCAAGGGCAGGGCCTTCGACGAGGTAGTCAGACGCTGCTCCGAGTTGGGCGTCACCGAGATCGTGCCCGTGCTCACGGCGCGGACCATCGGCAAGCTTCCCGCAGGTGCGGAGGAGTCGCGGCTGGCCCGGTGGGAGGCGGTCGCGCTGGCGGCGGTCAAGCAGTCTCGCGGCGTCTTCGTCCCGAGGATCGGGGCCGTTCGTGACCTCGCGGCCATAGGCGGCCTGGTGGGGGAGCATGACCGCACCCTCGTTGCCTGGGAGGAAGAGGCGGAGGTGGGCCTGAGGGATGTGCTGGGCACGCCTGCGCCCCGGCGGATCCTCCTGGTCGTGGGGCCCGAGGGTGGGCTGGCAGCCGACGAGGTCGAGGGGCTCGTGACCGCCGGAGCGCTGCCGGTGAGCGCCGGCAGACGTGTGCTCAGGGCCGATTGGGCCGCGGCGGCGGTGGCAGCGATGATCTCTTGCGAGGTAGGGGGACTCCTGCCATAGCTGTCCTCAAAAAGCGTTTGACACCCCTTCCCGTAAGCCGTATCCTCTATGTTCTCTACATTCCAGACCGAATCGTGCACGCGGTCGGCGCGTCCGACCGTGAGCGCGTGGGTTCGTTTTCCTCAACTCAAGCTAGCGCGTCCGGCGCCCGGAGGGAGGTGGATGTGAATGCCGGGAGTCCGTGTCAAAGATGGCGAGTCGTTTGAGCGCGCACTACGCCGATTCAAGAAGAGGTGCGAGAAGGCAGGCGTGCTCTCTGATCTTCGGAAGCACTCGCACTTCGAGAAGCCGAGCGAGCGCAAGAAGAGAAAGAGAAGCGCGGCCAAACGTAAGCTTCGTAAGCTGAAACTGAAGCAGAGCAAGCGCTAGTACGGCGCAGGTCCAGGGACAGACAATGAACCTCCTGGAGCGGCTGGAGAGCGACATGGTCAAGGCGGCCAAGGCTCGGGATTCCGAGCGGTTGGGTGCCATACGTTTCGTGCGCTCCCGAACCAAGAACCGTCAGATAGAGCTCAAGCGCGAACTTAAGGACGAGGACGTCATTGAGGTTCTCTCGAGGATCGCGAAACAGCACAGGGAGTCCATCGAGCAGTTCCAGGAGGGCGGACGGGATGAGCTCGTCGAACACGAGCGCAGACAACTGTCCGTGATAGAGGAGTACCTGCCCGCACAACTTGGCGAGCAGGAGCTCCTGGAGATCCTGTCCGGGGTCATCGAGGAGACGGGCGCCACCGGCCCCCGTGACATCGGGACGGTCATGAAGACGATGATGCCCCGGGTCAAGGGACTGGCGGACGGGAAGATCGTGAAGGCCCTGGTTCAGTCGCGGCTGACCGGCGGCGGTGAGGAGTAGTTCGCACCTTTTGGGGTTTCAAGCGGGTCACACCGCAAACGCCTTAAACGGGCGGAGGATCAATGAAGCTCAGACAGCTGTTCGACGCGGTCATCGCGCACGGGGTCTCCGTCGACCCCAGAGGGACCACGAGGGTGGAGAAGGTCCTTGAGATAGCCAAGAAGGACTTCGAGGGGCTCAACGACGAGAAGAAGAAGCGCTACGACACGGAGCGGCTGACCAACCCGTATTCCGACTCGAGGATCCTGTTCGGCGCGGACGATGTCGAGGTCGAGAACGTCATCATGGGCATCGACATGGAGGTCGGCGAACTGGTCCTGACCGACCGGCTCCGGGAGAAGGGGCAGCCGATCGACCTCGTCTGGACTCACCACCCCCAGGGCATGGGCCTCGCCAATCTGAGTGGCGTGATGGCCATGCAGGCCGACATACTGAGCGGATTCGGCGTCCCCATCAACATCGCGGAGGGCCTTCTCGAGCCCCGCATCAAGGAGATCGAACGCAGGGTCATGCCGGTCAACCACATGCGTTCCGTAGACGCCGCCCGGCTCCTGAACATCCCGATGATCTGCACCCACACGCCGGCAGACAACTGCGTGGCCGGCCACCTTCAGGACCTCTTCGACCAGAAGAAGCCTGAGACCGTCGACGATGTCATCTGTGTGCTGCGGGAGATCCCCGAGTACGCGGAGGCGGAGGTCGCGGGATCGGGTCTCAAAGTCGTTGCGGGCAGCGAGAAACGCAGGTCGGGCCGCGTCTTCGTCGATATGACCGGAGGCACCAGCGGTTCCGAGAAGACGTTCGAGCGGCTCGCGAACACGTCCGACATCGGTACCATGGTCGTGATGCACATTCCCGAAAAGCACCTGGAAGAAGCTAACAAACACCACATCAACGTTGTCATTGCAGGACACATGGCCAGCGATACGCTCGGCATGAATCTCCTCCTTGACGCGGTTGAGAAGGCCGGGCAGAAGAAGTTCTCGGTGATCGAGTGTTCCGGGTTCACGCGTTACGAGCATTAGGGCCGATGTTCCCCTAACATCCTTAGACATAGCCGCAAGCGAGTCATGAACGAACACGCTCTCGGCGTTCTGGAGTACGACAAGGTCGTGACGATGCTTGTCGACAGGACGTCATTCGGACTGGGTTCTGAGAAGGCCGCCCGGCTGTCGCCCACCGTCGATCTTCAGTCGATCCAGGAGGATCTGCTGAGGACGAGCGAGCTTCGGAAGCTCCTCGACGACGGTGAGAGACTGCCGTTCGAGGGGGCTCACGACGTACGGGATGCCCTCGCGCGAAGTGAGGTGGAAGGCGCCTCCCTGTCGTGCGAGGAGTTCACGTATGTCCGCCACACGCTGCTGGCCGTGGAGCGGACAGGTGCGTTTCTCCGCGCGCGGAGCGAGGCGCTGGTGTCGCTGTGCGCGCTTGCCGAGTCGCTCGAGTCCTTGACCCGCGTGAGCGATGCGATCGCCCGCGTCGTGGACGAGCAGTCGCTGGTCGTGCGCGACACGGCGTCGAGGGAACTGGCGAGGATCCGGCGCTCGGTCGAGAAGACGAGGTCGCGGCTGGACGAGAAGCTGCAGTCGATCTTGGCCAAGGAGCTTTCGAACGACACTATTCAGGAGGCGGCCGTTCACATCAGGAACGGACGCTACGTTCTGCCCGTCAAGCGGTCTTCCGGCGGGCGGCTCAAGGGCATCGTCCACGACCAGTCCGGCAGCGGGCAGACGCTGTTCGTCGAACCCCTGCCGACCGTCGAGCTCAACAACGAGCTGGCGGAGCTCCGGGCCGCGGAGAAGAAGGAAGTCGAGCGCGTGCTCCGCGAGGTCACCGGCCTCGTGGGCGCGAAGGCCCCCTCGATCCTGCGCTCGCTCGTCATCATGGGGGAGCTGGACTACTACCGGGCATCTGCGCTGCTGTCCCGCGATCTCGACGCATCAGTGCCCGCGTTCAATCTGGACGGGCGACTGCGCATCAGGGAGGGACGGCACCCTGTCCTGCTCGAGACGGCGCGACGGAGCGGTGGGGAGGTCGTGCCGCTGGACCTCGACCTCGGGACGAATGCGACGACGGTGGTCATCTCGGGGCCGAACGCCGGCGGGAAGACCGTGACATTGAAGACCGTCGGGCTCCTGACGTTGATGGCCCAGTCGGGCCTGCACGTGCCGGCCGGCGCGGACACCGAGCTCTCCGTCTTCCGAGACATCTACGCGGACATCGGTGACGAGCAGTCGATTGAGCAGAGCCTCTCGACCTTCTCGTCGCACCTGAGGGTCACAGGAGAGATCCTGGGCGAGGCGCGACACGACACGCTCGTTCTCATCGACGAGATGGGGGCCGGCACCGACCCGGACGAGGGCGCGAGCCTGGCGATAGCGATACTGGAAGAGCTGACCAGGCGTGGTGCGCCCACGATCGCGACGACGCATCTGGGATCCGTGAAGAACCACGTGCACAACACTGACGGCATGGTGAACGCCTCGATGGCGTTCGAACCCCGGACCCTGGAGCCGAGCTTCAGGTTCGTTCCGGGGATCCCGGGCGCCAGCCACGCACTGTCGATAGCGGAGACGCTCGGGTTGCCGGACGGAGTGCTCAGCCGGGCCCGAGAGCTCAGGGACCAGGACTCCGCCGGTATCGACGAGCTTCTGGCCGACCTCACGGAGCGCGAGCGGAAGCTCGACGCTCTCGTGGAGGAGGCCGACCGGGAGCGGAACAGGGCGGCGTTGGCCAGGGAGGAGAGCGAGCGACGGCTCGAGGGCGTCCGCGACGAGCGGAAGAGACTGAAGGCACAGGCCTTGGCGGAGGCGCGAGAGACACTCGACAGAGCTCAGTCGCTGGTCGAGGAGACCGTCAAGGAGATCAAGGCGCGGGAAGCCGCCCGCGACACCATCAAGAAGGCCCGCGAGAAACTGCGCGAACGGCGGGCCGAGGTCCAGCGGCAGATAGAGGTGGAGGTGCGGGAGGTGAGGCCCGAGACCGGCCGGCCGGTGCGCGATTTCGTGCCCGGCATGGTGGTCCGCGTGGCCAGCCTCGGCAGAGAGGGCAAGCTCGTCGACCTGCCCGACGGCAAGGGGAGGGCGCGCGTTCGGATCAGGAACGCGACGGTGGAGGTGGGCAGCGACGATCTCTTCGAGGTCGAGAGCCCGGAGCCCCGGACGGGACCCAGGGTCGAGGTCTCCCTGGACGTGGAGGTGTCCGAGAGCCCGGCAACGGAGCTGCACCTGCGGGGAGCGACGACTGACGAGGTGCGCGACGCGATCGAGCTGTTCGTCAGCAGGGCTCTGATGCAGGGGATCCTGTCGATCCGCATCGTCCACGGCAAGGGAACGGGGGCGCTCAGGACCGAGACACACGCCGTGCTCCGGACCATGCCCTCGGTCAAGTCTTTCAGGCTCGGCCGCTGGGGCGAAGGGGACACGGGAGTCACGATCGTGGAACTCAAGTAGCTGAAGCCATCCGCCGCGGCGCGCTGACATCGCGCGACGGCCGATGTGATGCGAGGTACGACTGGTGCGCAGGATACCCGAGCAGCTCATCGAAGACATCAAGGCGGCGAACGACATCGTCGACGTGATATCCGAGCGCATTCGGACGAAGAAGGCCGGCAGGAACTACAAGGCCGTCTGTCCGTTCCACGACGAGAAGACGCCGTCCTTCAACATCAACCCTGAGCGACAGATCTACCACTGCTTCGGGTGCGGGGTCGGCGGGAACGTCATAACGTTCCTGATGGAATACGAGAAGATAGGGTTCATCGATGCCGTTCGCGAACTGGCCCAGCGCGCGGGCATCTCCATCCCCGAGGGCGACGGTGGAGCGGCCAAGAGCGAGGATCCGGTCTACGCGGCGAACGCGATGGCGACTCGCTACTTCCGGGAGTGCTTCGCCGGCCCCGACGGCGGCCCCGCCCGACAGTACTGGCAGGGGCGCGGCATAAGCGACGAGATGACCGAGATGTTCCAGATCGGGTGCGCGAAGCCGGGCTGGGACGGACTGCTCAAGAGGGCTCAGAAGGAGGGCGTGCCGCCCGCGGTGCTGGAGGAGGCGGGTCTCGTGATCGAGAGGGACAAGGGCGGCTACTACGACCGATTCAGAGACCGCCTCGTGTTCCCTCTGCTCTGGACCGGCGGCAGGGTCGTCGGTTTCGGCGGGCGTGCCCTGGACGACTCCGAGCCCAAGTACCTCAATTCGCCTGAGACGCGCGTCTATCACAAGGGGCACTACCTGTATGGGCTTGCACAGGCGCGGCCGGCGCTTCGGGCATCACGCGAGGCCATCCTTGTGGAAGGCTACATGGACACGCTCAGCCTCTACGAGGCCGGCTTTCACAACGTGGTCGCCTCGGCCGGCACCGCGCTGACCATCGAGCAGGCGAGGATTCTGTCGAGGTACGCGGATCGCGTGTTCGTGGCATACGACGGGGACACCGCGGGCATTACCGCGGCGACGAAGGCCGCCGAGCTCCTGGTAAGACTCGGGGTCAAGGTCCGCATCGCCGGGTTCCCCGACGGCGCCGACCCGGACTCCTTCGTCAGGCAGTCAGGTGCCGACGCGATGAAGGAGGAGCTGAATCGCGCGCGCGACTTCATCGACTTTCTGCTCGGCGTGAACCCGCCCGCAACGGCGGAGGACAGGGAGAAAGCGGCCCGAGAGCTGCTCGAGACGGTCGCAAGCATCGAGGATCCCATCAAGGCCGATCTCATGCTCGAGAAGATCGCGGGATCGCTGTCCATAGACCGGGGAGCGCTGACGAGGGCCCTCGAGGCGAGGAAGACGTCGGCGTCGCGCAGGTCCGCTGCGAGAGCCGACCGGGCCCCGGGGCGCAGGGCGGAGGCGGAGCGAGTGGTCGGCGCCGCCGAGCTTGCGGCGCAGAAAGGGCTCCTGGGGCTTCTGCTGGCGGGCGGCGACGAGGCCGCGCGTGTGCGCGGGGAGCTCGAACCTTCCGACTTCACCGATCCCCTCATGCGAGGTCTTGCGGAGCGGTTGATGGCGGAGGAGGGCGCCGGGACCGTCGATGTGCGGGCGCTCCTGGACCAGATCTCGAGCCCCGAGGAGGCGTCCGTCATCACCGAGATCTCCGTTGTCCCATCCGACGACGACAATGGCGGACGGGCGTGCGATGACTATATTAGGATAATCAGAAGGTCCGCCATCGAGACCGAGATCGGGGTAGTAGACCGGGAGATAGAGACGGCCGAGATGACGGGTGACGAGGAGAAACTCCTCGCGCGCGTTCACGCGCGGCAGGAACTGGCACGGCGGCTCAGGGAGGTGTCTGCCGGCGACTGAGTTCTTCTTTCGTCCTTTGAGGAGGCGAGGCCTGGCCTATGGCGAAACGCTCAGCTGACAAGGTTCTGGGAACGATCAAGAAGAAGATCGGCAATTCCGGCTCGCTGACGTACGAGGAGTTGGGGTCGTTTCTGGGCGATGATCTGGACGTAGAGCTCGTGGATGACATCTACTGCGGGCTGTCCGATATGGGGATCGAGGTCGTCGACAAGAAGACCCACGAAGCCAAGCGCAAGCGGGAGGCGAAGAAGAGGACGAAGGTCCAGCCGAGATTGCGGTTTGACGATCCGGTGCGCATGTACCTTCGGGAGATGGGACAGGTCAAGCTTCTGGACCGGGCGGGTGAGGTGGAGATCTGCAAGCGGATCGAGAGCGCCGAGGACATGACCTACTGCGCGATCTTCGAATCGCTGACAACAATGAGAAGGCTGGCCGGTCTGGCGGAGCGCCTCAGGTCTGAGAAGGTGAGGCTGGATAGGGTCGTCGGCGTGGACCGCAAGAAGAAGAACGCGACGGGCAAGGACGAGCGCCGCCGCGCGGTCAACCGCATGGACAAGATCATCAAGCTCGACGAGGAGCGCCGCGAGCTCGAACGGAAGCTGAAGAAGGCGCGGCCGCAGCACGCCACCCAGACAAAGAAGGCCATACAGAGGCGGCACAAGAGCCTCGCTGTGGAGACGAAGCGGCTCGCGCTCCATCCCGCACAGGTCAGTAAGATGGCCCTGCGCATCGGCGAACTCGTCGACAAGTGCAAGGTACTCGAGGACGAGATAGCCGACCATACGTCGGTGCACGATTCGCTTCTCCGCAAGGCGGAACGCGAGGAAGCGAAGAGGAAGAAGGCCAGGAAGGCGACGGCGGGCAAGGGCAAGACGGCCGCGTCGAAGAAGGCGAAGGCGCTGGCGAAGACCGCCACGCGCACGAAGACGCCGACCGCTCTGAAGAAGGAGGCCGCTCTCGCCCTCAACGAGGTCAGGAATAGGAAGAGAGCCATCAGGCGCATCGAGCGGGAGTGTGGCATCCGCTCCGACGCGCTCTCGGACATGGCCTACCGCATCCGGAAGGGTGAGGTAGAGGCGAGCATCGCCAAGACGGAGATGGTCGAGGCGAACGTGCGGCTGGTCATCTCGATCGCCAAGAGATACACGCACCGGGGGCTCGACTTCCTCGACCTCATCCAGGAGGGTAATACGGGCCTGATGCGAGCTGTCGAGAAGTTTGACTACACGCGCGGGTACAAGTTCTCGACCTACGCCACCTGGTGGATCCGGCAGGCCATCACGCGCGCCATCGCAGACCAGGCGCGGACCATCCGTGTCCCCGTCCACATGATAGAGGCCATCAACAAGGTCGTGCGCACCACGCGCCAGCTGGTGCAGGAGGAGGGCAGGGATCCGTCGGTGGACGAGATCGCGGACAAGCTCGACCTTACCGAGGACAAGGTCAAGGGCATCCTCAAGGCGGCGCAGCAGCCCATCTCGCTCGACCGTCCGATAGGCGAGGACGAGGACTCGAGTCTCGGGGATTTCGTCGAGGACACGAAGGTCGTTTCGCCCTCCCAGTACGCGTCGTTCAAGCTGCTGCAAAGCGAGATCGACCAGGTTCTGGGGGAGCTTGACTCGCGTGAGGAGAGAATAATCAGGCTGCGTTTCGGTCTGGAGAGAGACCGCGCTCCCATGACTCTCGAGGAAGTCGGGGCCATCTTCGGTGTGACCCGAGAGCGCGTCCGTCAGATAGAGAAGAAGGCTATCGGCAAGCTCAGGCACTACAAGCGGAGAAGCCGCCTCAAGGGGTACATCGACCTCCCCTGATTTTCCACGGGAGTCGGTCCGTTAGAAGGTGGATTCGTTGACACCCCTCGGGTTGGCGTGCTAAACTGCGCGTTCGGTCGGAGGGGTTCTGTCGAACTTCCGGCGGGCCCATAGCTCAGCGGTAGAGCAGCGGACTCATAATCCGTAGGTCCTTGGTTCGAATCCGAGTGGGCCCACCAAGAATACCAGGCCATGGGGGCGATTAGCTCAGTTGGTTAGAGTGCCGGTCTCACATACCGGAGGTCACTGGTTCGAACCCAGTATCGCCCACCATATCATGGAACGGGTCGGAGCGCGCCCGTGGCGGTCGCGTTGACAGAGTGACATCGCGCGGAAGCCCGCAGGTCGACGCAGGTGTGCCCGACCGGGCGCACCTGTTGTTCGTGTCCGACCGCGGCTGCAGGCATCGTTCTTGAGGGGGGACTCGTGCTTGAGCAACTCGACCTTCTGCTCGAGCTTCAGGAGATAGACACCGATCTCGCCGATCTGTCGAGGCAGGAGGAGCTGCTTCCCGTCCGCATCGACGAGTTCGAGAGCGAGCGCGCCCGCGTCCGGGCCGTGCAGCAGGAGAAGGAGCACGCGCTGGAGGAGGCGAAGAAGGAGCGCCAGCACAGGGAGCACGAGCTCGAGGATGCGACGATCCGGATGAACGAACTCAAGGCCAAGCAGATCGTCATCAAGACCAACGCGGAATACGCCGCCCTCACTCACGAGATAGGGTTTGCCAAACAGGACATCTCGGATCTCGAGGACGGCGTTCTCAAACTGCTCGAGGAGACAGAGGAGCTGTCCGAGGAGGCGGAGCGCGCGGGCGCTGACGTGGTCGAGGCCGAGCGCACGATCGATGCGAGCGTGAGCAAACTCCGGGCCAGGCTCGACGAGCTGAACGACGCGCTGGCCGTCAGGAAAGACGAACGGCTCCGAATCGCGATGCGGGTCGACGACTCTCTGCTGAGGTGGTACGAGGGCATACTCAGGAGCAAGGGCGATTGCGCGCTGGCGCAGGTAGTGGACGGTGCCTGCTCCGGGTGCTACAAGAGCCTGCCTCCTCAGACCGTCATCGAGGTCAAACGAGCTACCCGTTTCACCGAGTGCGACGGCTGCGGGCGGCTTCTCTACTGGCCGAGGGAGAAGGACCTTGGGTAGGAGAGAAGAGGATTTCATCAGGGCGATCGCGGCCGGGCGCACGTGCAAGGAAGCGGCCGGCGACGCCGGCCTTTCCGAGGAGCGGGCGGCGGCCTTCCTCGAGAGTGTGGCCGTGTTCGCGGGCTCGGTGACCGCGCCGATGGAATTCGGTCTTCCAAAGGATGGAGATGGCGGGAATCCAGGCGGCGACAGTGCGACCGCCTCGGCATCCCGGAAACCGTATACCGAGGTTGTCATCTATACGGATGGTGCCTCCAAAGGAAATCCCGGTCCGTCGGGCGCGGGCGGAGTCATTCTGACCCCTGATGGTGAGACCATCGAGGAGTTCCACGAGCACCTCGGACGGACGACGAACAACGTGGCCGAGTACGAGGCGGTGAGGATCGGACTTGCGAGGGCTCTGGCTCTGGGCGCACGGCACGTCACCGTGCGACTCGACAGTGAGCTCGTCGCGAATCAGCTCACCGGTCGCTACAAGGTCAAGGACAAGAAGCTCATAGACCGGTACCTCAAGGTCGGTCAGCTGCTCTCCCGCCTCGACTCGGTGAGATTCGAGACGATACCGAGAGAGAAGAACGGCAGGGCCGACAAGCTGGCCAATACGGGTGCGCTCGCGATCTCGATGGCGAGGGGCCGGGGGCAGTGCGAAGATCGGACGGAGTAGACCAGGCGGTCGCGGGTGGCCTCGTGTCACCTGAGGAAAGTCCGAGCTCCACAGGGCAGGGTGCTGGGTAACTCCCAGTGGGAGCGATCCTAAGGAAAGTGCCGCAGAAAGGGAAACCGCCTAAGGACTCCGGCAACGGCGTCCCGGCAAGGGTGAAAAGGTGAGGTAAGAGCTCACCAGTGCTCCCGGTGACGGGAGCAGCTAGGTAAACCCCACCCGGAGCGAGACCAAATAGGAGAGGAGAAGTTGCCCGCTTCGCTATAACTCTCGGGTCGGTCGCATGAGGCGTCGGGTAATCGGCGTCCCAGATGAATGATCGCCACGGAAGGTAACACTTCCGACAGAACTCGGCTTACCGTCTGCTCCGTCTTTGCTGTTTCCACCCCGATCGCTCTTTCTCGTCGCGGGTGTCTGGACCCGGCCGGGATGGCCACTGAAGTACCAATCGATGACCACGGCAGTCCCCACGCGAAACAGGAGAGATGTTTTGAAACGCCGATGGAGACTTCCGGACGAGGACCAGCAGGCGCGAGCCATCGAGCTCGCCGCCGAGATGGACGTTCCGCGAGCGTTCGCGGCCGTGCTCATCCGGCACGGCATGACGACCGCAGAGGACGCGCACGCGTTCCTCAACCCCGACCGTGACGTGCTTTGCGATCCGTTCCTGCTGCCGGACATCGAACCCGCTCTTGAGCGTCTGAGGCTGGCCGTCGACGAGAAGCAGAAGGTCTTCGTCTGCGGCGACTACGACGTCGACGGCATCACTTCGGTGGTTGTCGTCAAGCGGTGTCTCGAAGCCGCCGGGCTCGAGGTCGGTTTCTACATTCCCAACAGGCTCACGGACGGCTACGGGCTCTCCGCGAACGGCGTGCGCATCGCGCGCGACAGCGGTGTCAAGTTGATCGTGACGGTCGACAGCGGCGTGACGGGGCACGAGCAGATCGCTCTGGCGAAGAGCTTTGGCATCGACGTCATAGTCACCGACCATCACGAGCCGCAGGACGAGCTGCCGGATGCCATCGCCGTGGTCGACCCCAAGCGGAAGGATTCCAAGTACCCCTACCCGCACCTGGCCGGCGTCGGTGTTGCGTACAAGGTGATGGAGGCGCTCGCGCGTGACTACCGCGGCGTCGCTCACGCGATCGAGGAGAACATCGACCTCGTTGCGGTCGGGACCGTCGCTGACATCGTTCCGCTCGACTCCGAGAACCGCGTGCTCACAACGCTGGGACTCGAGCGGCTCCGTATGACGAGCAACCCGGGGCTGAGGGCTCTGATGGAAGTGGCCGGTGTGGAGCCGGCTCGTGCGCAGGCCCCGCACATCGGGTTCGCGCTGGGGCCCAGGCTGAACGCCGCCGGTCGACTCGGCGACGCCAGCATCGGTGTCGAGCTGCTGACGACCGAGGATGAGAGCAAGGCCACCGAGATCGCCAGAAAGCTGGATCTCGAGAACAAGAAGCGGAGAACACTCGAGATGGGCGTGCTCGAGGACGCCAACAGGATCATCGAGGAGTCGGTCGACCTGTCGACCAAGCGTTCGATCGTGTTGTGGTCGTCCGGGTGGCACCCCGGCGTTATCGGGATCGTCGCCTCGCGTATTGCCAAGCAGTACAATCGCCCGACGATCTTGCTGTCTGTGACCGACGGGATAGGGAAGGGGTCGGGACGCAGTATCCCCGGCTTCGATCTTCACTCGGCGCTGGTTGAGTGCAAGGAGCATCTCACCAGCTTCGGCGGCCACCGGCACGCTGCGGGCGTCGCACTGCCGGAGGAACGACTCCCGGAGTTTCGGGAGTGTGTGGAGAACGTCGTGTCGCGCTCTCTGACGGCGGAGGATCTGATTCCCGTCATCGACATCGACTCAGTCGTCACGCTCGTCGAATGCGACTTCAACCTCGTCGGGCACATGAAGAAGATGCGGCCGTTCGGCGCGGGCAACCCGGAGCCCATCTTTGGGACTCGCAACGTCAAGTTGATAGCGGCGAAATCGGTCGGTAACGGTCACCTCAAGCTCACTGTAGCGCAGGGTGACCGCGTGATGGATGCCATCGGGTTTGGGATGGCGGGCCACCTCGACGAGCTCAGGGGCGGTGGTGGAATGGTGACCCTCGCCTACGTGCTCGAGGAGAACACCTGGAGAGGGGTCACGGACCTGCAGCTGAGGCTCAAGGATGTTCAGCCCGAGGGCTACTGACAAGAACAGGCACGCGTCCCCGTCTGTCCCCTCGCACGGTCGCTGAGACCCACACCTGCCCATGACTGGTTCTGAATTCGCAAGACGGGTTCTCGAACTCGACCCCAAGCTGGACGCGGACCTCATGGAGAGGGCGTACGACCTCGCCGCCCGCGAGCACGAGGGGCAGACGCGCAAGTCGGGCGACCCCTACGTGACCCACGCCGAGATGACGGCGGAGATTCTCGCTCAGCTTCAGCTCGATTCGGCCACGGTCGCGGCCGGTCTTCTCCACGACGTGGTCGAGGAGAGCGACATCAATCTCGCCGGCATCGAAGAGGAGTTCGGCGAGGAAGTGGCCGGGCTCGTCGACGGCGTCACGAAGATCACCGGTCTCAAGTTCGAGAGCAGGGAGCGGGAGCAGGCCGAGAACTTCCGCAAGATGCTCCTGTCCGTGGTCAAAGACGTCCGCGTCATCCTCATCAAGCTGGCCGATCGTCTCCACAACATGAGGACCATCTCCCACCTGACGCCCGCGCAGATCGAGCGCATCTCGCGCGAGACGCGCGAGATCTACGCCCCGCTGGCCGGGAGATTCGGCATGGCGAGGATCCAGCGTGAGCTCGAGGATCTGTCGTTCAGGTGGCTCGAGCCCGAAGCCCATGAGAAGCTCGAGCGTGCTCTCTCCGCCGGCCGCCTGGAGCGGGACGTCTACATCGAGCAGATATCGAGACCGATTCGGGAGGCGTTGGAGCGCGAGGGGGTCCAGGCCAGGATCTTCGGCCGGGCGAAGCACCTCTACAGTATTCACAAGAAGATGCTGGCCCAGGACAAGACTGTCGATGAGATCTACGACCTTGTGGCGATGCGGATCATCACGTCCACCGTCGGTGAGTGCTACCGCGCGCTAAAGGTCTATAAAAACCCGATTCTTTACCTGCATAAATCTAAGGCAGGCGGGCACTTGTATGCCTTTAACGTAGAGGATAGACTTGGCGGAGAGGTTGAGAGTCTGATAATGAACATATCAGATGTCTCGGCGGTGATTAA
>JAUWCJ010000099.1 GCA_030609365.1 Candidatus Eiseniibacteriota bacterium
CGAGCAGCATCTTGACGTCGTGGAAGTGGAGCCCCGTGGTAGGTTCGTCCAGGATGTACAGTGTCCGGCCGGTGCTCCTCCGCGACAGCTCGGAGGAGAGCTTGATCCTCTGCGCCTCTCCACCGGACAGTGTGGTGGCCGGCTGGCCCAGGTGTATGTATCCGAGGCCGACATCCTGCAGAGTCTGAAGCTTCCTCTTGATCATGGGAATGCTCGAGAAGAAGTCCAGTGCCTCGGCGACCGTCATCTCGAGGATGTCCGCGATGTTCTTGCCCTTGTAGGTGATCTCGAGGGTCTCCCGGTTGAACCGCTTGCCGGCGCAGGCCTCGCACGTCACGAAGACATCCGGCAGGAAGTGCATCTCGATCTTCACCTGTCCCCCACCCTGGCACGCCTCGCACCGCCCCCCACGAACGTTGAAACTGAACCTCCCCGGCTTGTATCCGCGTGCCCTCGCCTCGGGCACTTTTGCCAGGAGCTGGCGGATGTGCACGAATGTTCCCGTGTATGTTACCGGGTTCGACCTCGGCGTCCGTCCGATCGGAGACTGGCTGATGTTGACCACCTTGTCTATGTGTTCCAGCCCCTCGATGCGGTCGAACTTGCCCGGGATCTTCCTCGAACGGTGGAACCACTCCGCGAGGGCTCGATGGATGATGTCGGACACGAGCGTACTCTTCCCGGAGCCGGAGACACCGGTCACGCACGTCAGGGTCGAGAGCGGCACCTCGACGTCGATGTTGGCCAGGTTGTTCTCGCGCGCGCCGACCACTCTGAGCGCGGGCCCATCGCTCGGCCTGCGCTCGGTGGGTAGCTCGATGCTCTCCTTGCCCGAGAGGTACCGCCCAGTGATGGAGTCGGCGTTCTTCGTGAGTTCGTCCGGAGGACAGCTCGCGACCAGGTAACCGCCGTCTCTCCCGGCGCCCGGGCCGAGATCAACGACCCAATCGGCGCTGCGGATGGTCTCTTCGTCGTGCTCCACGACAATGACCGTGTTCCCGATGTCCCTGAGCGCGATCAGAGTCTGCAAGAGCTTCGCGTTGTCATGCTGGTGCAGTCCTATTGACGGCTCGTCGAGGATGTAGAGAACGCCCACGAGGCGCGTGCCTATCTGCGTGGCGAGTCGGATGCGCTGAGCCTCGCCGCCCGAGAGGGTTCCGGACGACCTGTCGAGCGTCAGGTAGTCAAGCCCGACGTTGGCCAGGAAACCGAGCCGCTCACGGATCTCCTTCAGGATCTCCTCGGCGATCTCTCTGGCCGTTCCCTTGAGCGAGAGACCGTCGAAGAAGCCGACGCACTGCTTTACTGACATCGCCGTTACCGCGCTGATGGGCAGCTCACCTACGGTCACGGCCAGAGCCTCGGGCTTGAGCCTCGCGCCCTCGCAGTCGGGGCACAGATCGACGGCCATGAAGCCCTCGATCCAGCGCCGGACGTTCTCCGACTTGGTCTCACGGTAGCGCCGTTCCAGGTTTGGTATCGCGCCCTCGAAACCACCGACGTACTCCCAGCGCCCCTTCTCGAACTCGATCTTGTACTCTATCTTCTCCTCGCCGGACCCCCTGAGAAGCACGTTCCGAACGTGCTCGTCCAGCTCCTCGAACGGGGTCATGAGACCGAAGCCGTAGTACTCCGACAGCGCGTCCAGCTTGTGCCTCGCCCAGCCGGTCGCCAGGTCGGGCCAGCACGACACCGCTCCGTCCCTCAATGAGAGGCCGGGATCGGGTACGATGAGGTCGATCTCGACTCTCATCTGAGTTCCGAGACCTCCGCACGTCTGACACGCTCCGTACGGGCTGTTGAAGGAGAACATGCGGGGCTCGATCTCTCCGGGACCAACGCCGCAGTGCGGACAGCTCGCCGTCGCGGAGAGCAGCATCTCGTCCTTGCCCGCCGTGATGCGAACCAGCCCGTCCGTCAGCTCGAGCGCTGTCTCCAGCGAGTCGACCAGGCGCTGCCGCACTCCGTCCTTCAGGACGAGCCTGTCGACGATCACGTCTATGTCGTGCTTCTTGTTCTTGTTCAGCTTCCCGACGTCGTGCACTTCCATGGTCTCACCGTCGACGCACACCCGGACGAATCCGCCCCGCTCGATTCTCGCCAGGACGTCGCGGTGCTGCCCCTTCTTGCCTCTCACGACCGGCGCCACGACGTGGACCCGCTTCCCCGTGGGAAGCGACAGCACGCGGTCGGCCATCTGATCGACCGTAAGCTGCGAGATCTCGCGTCCGCACAAGTGGCAGTGGGCGCGCCCCACGCGGGCGTACAGGAGCCGCATGTAGTCGTATATCTCGGTGGCCGTTCCGACGGTCGAGCGGGGATTCCTCGCCGCGGTCCGCTGCTCGATGGCGATGGCGGGCGACAGCCCCTCGATCAGCTCGACGCGAGGTTTCTGCATCTGCGAGAGGAACTGCCGAGCGTAGGCAGAGAGCGATTCGACGTACCGCCTCTGCCCCTCGGCGTAGATGGTGTCAAAGGCCAGAGACGACTTGCCAGACCCCGACAGACCGGTGATCACCGTGAGCGACCCCCTCGGGATAAAGAGGTCGAATCCCTTGAGATTGTGCTGTCGCGCCCCGCGGATCACGAGATGCGCGGGCTCCAGATGCTCGCTTCGGGAGGGCTTCCGTGGCGACCTTCTTCTTGACTGGCCGGTTTTAGGCATGCTAGAAAGCTTACTATCATTGTAGCCATCCAACAAGAAGCAAAGCGGGGCAAGGAGAAGAGATGATTATCCGAAGAGCCATCCTCGCGGCCGTGCTGGTCGCCTCACTGGTGCTCATGGTCTTCGTCATCGGCTGGGAGCCCGGCACGCGCGAGCCTGCGGGACCCTCCACCGGTATCAAGATCGTCGTGATCGGTGTGGACGGGTTGGACTGGTTCCTGATGCGCAAGCTGCTGGAACAGGGCACGCTGCCGTCGATCACGCCCCTCCTGACGCGTGGCCTGACGGGCGAGATCGCCGCCGATCCACCGATGATACCGGAGGCCGGCTGGACGGTGCTTGCCCGGGGCCGGGGTCTCACGGAGGACGAGCGCGCCCGCCTGGCGAGTACGGGAGGACGCCTGTTCGGTCTGGCGCCGGAGCTAGGAAGACTGGTTGCCCGGTCGGGCGGCACCGCGCTCGCAGTCGGGTGGCCGGCCTCATGGCCGGTCCGCGAATCGGAACGGCTCGTCGTCGCCCCCTACCGGCCCGAGGCGCCGGTCCATGAGACCGGCCTGCCGGCGGCGATCGTGAGCGGTGACGCTCTCTCCTCCTCGGACGACGTCGCCGCACGGGTTGCCGTCGCGGTCGCACGCAACGAGGAGCTTTGCGAGGACGAGTTCAGGCGGCTCATCTTCGACGGGAGTGCCGGTGACGAGGAATGGAGCGAGCATCTGCTCGCGGCGAGGTGGGCCTTCCTGTCGGATCTGACGACCATCGACGTCGCGGCGTCTCTGATGGCGGACGAAGAGCCCGACCTGACCCTGGTGTGCTTCGGGGGGCTCGACGTCATCGTCCACAGATTCCTCGCGCCCGCGATGCCGTCGTTCTTCGACGGCGCGCCGCCCGAGTACGAGCGGTACGAGAGCGTGCTCACGAACTACTTCGTGTTCATCGACAGCTGCATCGAGAGGCTCAGGAGGCTCACGGACGAGAACACGGCGTTTATCATCTGCTCCACCTACGGAACCCACCCGTCCACCGACGTCCCGACCATAACCGGGTCGCACTCGGGCGGCCCTCCGGGTGTCATGATCGTCAGGGGCGCGAACATAGCTCCGCGCCCGCAGGCCCTTTCGCTCGCCGGCCAGGACATGGCGCCCACTCTGCTTGCGCTCCTGGGACTTGCGATACCGACGGACATGGACGGCCGCGTGGTCACGGAGGCCCTGCCCGGCGGGCTCCTGAAGCACTTCCCGCTATCGTACTCGGGAGAGACAGGACCGGCGGGCATCGACCCCGCGCCCTCGGACCTTGAAGCCTGTGACGCACTGGTGGCGGAGAGACTGGCGATGCTGCGGGCCGCCATGGCCCGACACGAGTAGGATACGCGCGACGGCGGGATTCAGGCGGGCGGAGAGCCCGGCGGGATGCCCCACTGAGACAGTGAAGAGCACATAGGACTCGCGGCCGGCTTAGGAGAACTCGGCCGCGAGTTTCTTTGTCAGCGTGGGCAGTACCTCGAACACGTCACCGACGATGCCGTAGGTCGCCACCTTGAAGATCGGCGCGTCGGGGTCCTTGTTAATCGCCACGATGATCCTGGACGACAGCATACCCACCCGGTGCTGAACCGCTCCTGAGATACCGCAGGCGAAGTAGAGGTTAGGCTGTACGGTCTTGCCCGTCTGCCCGACCTGATGCGAATAGGGGATCCACCCCGCGTCGACGGCTGCCCGCGAGGCGCCGACCGCACCACCGAGGGCGTTTGCCAGACCCTCGAGCAACCCGAAGTTCTCGGGTCCGCCCAGGCCGCGGCCGCCGGAGACGATGATGTCCGCCTCAGCGATGTTGACCGTGGATGTCTCGTCCTTCACGAACTCGACAAACTCGGTGCTGGTCTCGAAGAGCTCGGCCGCCAGCTTCTCCTCAATGACCTCTCCCTCTCGGGCAGGATCGGGCTCCAGCGCCGTCATCACTTTGTGTCTGACGGTCGCCATCTGCGGCCTGTGATTGGGGCAGATGATGGTTGCCATGATGTTCCCGCCGAAGGCGGGGCGAGTCTGGAGCAGCAACCCCTCCTGATCGTCGATATCGAGCGCGGTGCAGTCGGCGGTCAGCCCGGTCCGCACCTGAATGGCGACTCTGGGGATCAGCGACCGTCCGACGGACGTGCCGCCGGTGAGGACGATCTCGGGCTTGTATTTGTCGATGAGCGCCGCTACGGCGTTAGCGTACGGTTCGTCGCGATAGTGCTCGAGCGCGGGGTCGTCCACCACATAGACGACATCGGCGCCGTGAGCGATCAGCTGCCTGCCCGCATCGCCCAGGTTCGAACCGAGCAGCACGGCAGCCAGAGGCGCCCCGCGAGTGTCCGCGAGCTCACGCCCCCTGCCCAGAAGCTCGAACGAGACGCCGTGGATCTCTCCCGCTCTCTGCTCCGCGACCACCCACACGCCCTTGAAATCGTCCAGTGAGACGGTCTCACGGTGCGACTTGCGCAGTATGATCGCGTCGAATTTGCACGGCTCGACGCACGCGCCGCAGAGCGTGCAATTGTCCTTTATGACAGCGACGCCGTCGACCATCTCGATCGCATCGTAGAGGCAGGCCTTGACGCACAGCCCGCAGCCCACGCACAGATTCTCGATCACCTCAATGCTGCTCACGTGTCGCGTCTCCTGCGCTAGATATCTCCCTTGAGAATCGGCACGAGCTCCCGAACCAGCGACTCCACCGTGTCCTCCACCTCGCCCTCGAAGATAGTACCGCCGGGCCGGGCCTCGGGGGCGAACACCCGGACGACGCGCGTCGGCGAGCCGTCCAGACCGAGCTCTTCCTGGTCGACATCGAGATCATCCGATCCCCACACAGTGATCTCAGCCTTCTTCGCCTTCATCTTGCCCTTGAGCGACGGCAGGCGCGGCTCGTTGATGTCCTTGACCACCGTGACAACGGAGGGCAGCGGCACCTTGACGACGTCGTAGCCGTCCTCGAGCATCCGTTCGACGGTGGCGCTCGATCCGTCGTCGATGGTGAGCTTGCGGGCGTAGGTCACCTGTGGAACGCCGAGAAACTGCGCGACGCCCGGACCCACCTGGCCCGTATCGCCGTCGATGGCCTGCTTCCCACAGAGGATGAGGTCGTAGTCCTCGAGTTTTCTTATCCCTGCTGCGAGCGTGTAGGATGTGGACCACGTGTCCGAGCCCGCGAACGCCCTGTCGGACAGGAGCACGGCACGATCGACGCCGAGCGCGATGGCCTCCCTGAGTGCCACATCCACCTGCGGCGGCCCCATGGACATCACCGTGACCGTTCCCTCCCCCGCACCCTCACGGACCCTCAACGCCTCCTCGATCGCGTACATGTCGAAGGGGTTGATGATGCTGGGCACGCCCTCACGGATCAACGTGTTCGTTTCGCGGTCTATCCGAACGTCCGTGGTGTCCGGGACCTGCTTTATGAGAACGACTACGTTCACTGGTCTACCCTCATGGGTGGAACCCGTCCGGCCTCGCAGGGCGGCCGTGGCCGCGGAGGGTCGGGGGCAACTACGCCTTCTTCTCCTTCGCCGCGCTCTCCTTGAGGATGGCCGAAGCGATGATCGAACGCTGAATCTGGTTCGTACCCTCGTAGATCTGCGTGATCTTCGCGTCTCTCATCATCTTCTCGACCGGGTACTCCTTCATGTAGCCGTAGCCGCCCAGGATCTGCACCGCGTCCGTCGTGACCTTCATCGCGACGTCGGACGCAAACACCTTGGCCATCGCTGACAGCTTGCCGATGTCCTTGGCCCCGGAGTCGACGACCCGCGCCGAATGGTAGACCAGCGCCCGCGCCGCCTCGATCTGGATCGCCATGTCGGCCAGCATGAACTGGATGCCCTGGAACGAGCCGATGGGCTTGCCGAACTGCTCTCTCTGCCGCGCGTACTTCGCCGCTTCGTCGAACGCGCCCTGGGCAATACCTACAGCCTGCGCGGCCACACCGGGCCGCGATTTGTCGAACGTCCGCATGGCCACGACGAAGCCGGTGCCCTCTCGTCCCAGCAGGTTCTTCTTCGGGACCCTACAGTCCTGGAAGACGAGCTCGCGCGTCGTCGAGCCCCGGATGCCCATCTTGTCTTCCTTCTTCCCGAAAGTGAATCCGGGAGTGTCCTTCTCGATGATGAGACAGGACATGCCCCGGATCCCCGTGCCCTTGCTCGTCCGGACAACAACGGTGTATATCTCGGCCTCGCCGCCGTTGGTGATCCACTGCTTCGTTCCATTCACCACGTACTCGTCGCCGTCGAGTTCCGCTCGCGTCTCCACGGCCCCCGCATCGCTGCCCGCATTCGCCTCTGTCAGGCCGAACGCCGCGAGCCTCTCCCCCGCCGCTATCGCGGGCAGGAACTCCTTCTTCTGCTCGTCGGAGCCGAACAGCAGGATCGGGTAGGCGCCGAGCGCCGAGGCGGCGAACGCCAGCGAAATGCCGCCGCAGACTCTCGAGAGCTCCTCGGCTGCGATGCACATCTCCATCACGCCGCCGCCGAATCCGCCGTACTCCTCGGGGATGTAGACGCCGTAGATGTCGGACGCCGCCATTACCTTGACGATGTCCCAGGGGAACTCCCCGGTCTCGTCGTACTCCGCCCTCACGGGCAGGATCTTCTCCTGCGCGATCTGGGCGCAGAGTTCCTTCAGCATTTCCTGTTCTTCGGTAAGGAAGTAGCTCACGACGACTGCTCCTTCCGCCGCCGGCGTGGCCGCCGACGACCTCTCGAGGATCCCGTCCCGCCCGTCCGGGTGTTGCCCTTGCCCTTGATGACTCCGAGCTTGCCGAGCGCGTGACGCGCCGCCATCTGCTCGGCCTCCTTCTTGTTCCGCCCTTCTCCGCGGCCGAGCGCCCGCCCACCCAGTCTCACCTCGACGTAGAACGTCCGCTCGTGTTCCGGGCCCTTGGCGGAGACGACGCGGTAGCGCGGTCTCGAACCGAGCTTCCGCTGGGCGTGCTCCTGCATGATGCTCTTGTAGTTTTTGTAGTCGTCAATCGCGAGGATCTTGTCCATGCCATCGAGAAGGTGCTTCTCGACGAACTTCCGCGCTGCCGGAAGGCCTCTGTCCAGATAGAGAGCACCGAGAACCGCCTCGAACGTATCCGAGAGGATGGACGGTCTTCCCGCTCCTCCGGACGAACGCTCGTTGTCGGAGAGACAGACGTAGGTTCCCAGCGAGAGTTCCTCGGCCCTTCTGGCCAGGACGGTCTCGCTGACGACCAGCGACTTGATCTTGGTGAGCCTGCCCTCCTGGCGCTTTGTGAACCTGGCGTAGAGGTGTTCGTTCACCAGAAGTCCGAGGACGGCGTCGCCCAGGAACTCCATCCGCTCGTTGGATTCGCCGCGCTCCATTTCAACGTCGTGCACGTACGAGCGATGCATCAGCGCCTGATTGAGAAGATTCAGGTCGCGGAAGCTCACGTCCAGGACGCTGCATAGCTCGGAGAGCGCCAGACGACGTTCCTTCGTGAGCCCAGACGCGCGGCCCCTGAAGGTTGGGATGCGGTTGAGTAGTTTCTTAACCATGGCCTCAGATACGAGTTGCGGCTAGCCCTCGAACCTCCGTGCGGCTAGCACCGCGTTGTGCCCGCCGAACCCGAACGAGTTCGACAGCGCGGCCGTCACTTTCGTTTCCCTGGCCTGGTTGGGGACGTAGTCGAGGTCACACTCCGGATCGGGCACATCGTAGTTGATCGTCGGAGGTATGACCGAGGACTCGAGTGTGAGAGCCGTGAATATCAGCTCGACGCCTCCCGCGGCACCGAGCAGATGGCCGGTCATCGACTTCGTCGACGACGTGGCCAGCTCGTAGGCGTGGTCACCGAAGACGCTCTTCACGGCGGCGGTCTCGTACTTGTCGTTCAGGGGCGTGGACGTTCCGTGCGCGTTGATGTAGTCGATGTCGCCGGGTGCGAGCTCCGCATCGCGCAGCGCTTCCTTCATCGCCCTCGCGGCGCCCTCGCCTCCCGGGGCCGGCGCGGTGATGTGGAACGCGTCGGAGGAGGCCCCGAAGCCGACGACCTCCGCCACGATGTGCGCACCCCGGGCCTTCGCGTGCTCCAGTTCCTCCAGCACGACGATGCCCGCGCCCTCGCCGAGAACGAAACCGTCCCGCTCAGCGTCGAACGGTCGCGACGCACGCTTCGGCTCGTCGTTTCTCGACGAGATGGCTTTCATGTTGGCGAACCCGCCTACGGCAATCGGACATATCGCCGCTTCGGCTCCACCCGCCACCATGATATCCGCGTCTCCCCGACGCACCGTCTGAAACGCGACACCGATCGCGTGCGCTCCAGACGCGCATGCCGAGACCGTGGCGAAGTTGGGCCCCTTGAGCCCCAACTCGATCGACACCACACCCGATGGCATATCAGCGATCATCATCGGGATGAAGAACGGGCTGATCCTGCGCGGCCCCTTCTCCATTAGAACGGTGTGCTGCGTCCCGAACGTCTGGATGCCGCCCACTCCTGAACCGATGAGCACGCCCGCGCGGTCCGCGTCGTACCCACCCTCCTCGAATCCTGCGTCCTTCCAGGCCATCCGCGAGGCAGCCACGCCGTAGTGAGTGCACGGGTCCATCTTGCGGGCGTCGCGCTTGTCAATGAACTCCTCGACCTCGAACCCGGAGAGCTCACACGCGATCCGCACGGTGAAGCCAGACGCGTCGAACTGAGCTATCTCTCCCGCGCCGCTCTTCCCAGCGAGGAGTGACTCCCAGCTCTCCTGAACGCTCAGACCCAACGGAGTCACAGCTCCCATGCCCGTTATGACCACTCTTCTCGACATGCTGCCCCTTCCGATTCCAATCACCGCGGTGTCGATGCACTCGCGCCGCGGCCGTTCCTGCCCCTCCCCGACGGTCGCACTTCGCCTGCGCCCCGTCCTGGGAACCGCGGCCCCGCCTCCGATGGCGGAGCCACGATCACTGCCTGTATCACGGCTCGTCTTCCTACTCCGCCGCCACCTTCTTCTCGAGATAGCTGACGATGTCGGCGACGGTCTTGAGACCCTCCGC
>JAUWCJ010000033.1 GCA_030609365.1 Candidatus Eiseniibacteriota bacterium
ATTCCAAATCGACCTGACGGTTCGCATGGTGGCGACCGCTCTCTACTTCTTGGGCCTGCGCCTTCTGCGCGCCTCCGCACGAATGTCCCATTCGACAACGAGCGGACTCGCCACGTAGAGCGACGAGTAGGTGCCGACGACAACTCCGACCGTCAGTGCGAACGCGAAGTCGCGAATCACCTCTCCGCCAAGGAAGAAGAGACAGAGCACGACGAGAAGTGTCGTCAGTGACGTGACGATGGTCCTCGAGAGGGACTCGTTCAGGCTCGTGTTCACGATCTCGACGAAGCTCCTCCCGTAGAGCTTCCGTCTGTCCTCACGAACCCTGTCGTAGATGACGATGGTGTCATTCAGCGAGTAGCCGACGACCGTGAGGAATCCGGCGATGACGGGCAGAGACAGTTCCCTTCCCGTCAGCGAGAACATGCCGAGCACAATCAGAACATCGTGGACGAGGGCCGCTACGGCGCCGACCGCGAACTTGAACTCGAACCTGAGTGAGATGTAGATGAGGATGCCAAACAGCGCGTACAGAATCGCCAGTGTCGCCTTTTTTCTGAGCTCGCCGCCCACCTTCGGACCGACCAGCTCCTGCCGCCGCACGTCCGCCTGGTTGCTCGGATTGGCCTCGTTCAGCGCCGTCACGATGGCCCCGGTGAGATCCTCGCCCCCCTGGTCCCGGGTCCTGATGATGGCCTCCCGGCCGCTTCCGAAGTGCTGGATCTCGGCGTCGCCGAGCCCTATCTCCGCGAGCGTCGCACGGATGCTCTCGGCCGCTATGGGCTGCTCGAACTGCACCTGAAGCAGGATCCCGCCCTCGAAATCGATGCCGAGCTTCGGCCCGCCCTGAATGCCGAGAGAGACGAGGCCGATGGCGATGACCACCAGCGACAGTATGAAGGCGCCCTTGCGGTGCCCGAGGAAGTTGATGTGTGTCCCTACGAGAAACTCCATGCCTTGTCCTCCACTGCCCGGTGAGCTGTGTGCGACGCCGGGCGCGTCAGGCGCTCACCCGCGCCTATATGCTCAGATGCTTGACGTTCCACTTGACGGTGATCAGATCGAACACAACTCGCGTCCCCACGATGGCGGTGAACATGCTGGCGATGATGCCGAGCGAGAGCGTTACGGCGAACCCCTTGATGGGACCGCTTCCGAACCACAGGAGAACAGCAGCCGCGATCAGGGTTGTAACGTTGGCATCCATGATGGTCATGAACGCGCGCTCGTATCCGTCGCGAATCGCCGCGCGGATGGTCTTGTTGTTCCTGAGTTCCTCCCGGATCCTCTCGAAGATCAACACGTTCGCGTCGACCGCCATCCCGATGGTCAGGATAATGCCCGCCAGTCCAGGGAGCGTCAGCGCCGGCTTCGGGCTGACGGGAAGACTGGCCATGAGCGCGATGATCACGAAGATGTTGCTCCCCAACGCGCCGACCGCAACGACGCCAGCCGCCTTGTAGTAGATGAGCATGAACAGGATGACAAGAACGCCGCCTATCAGCATCGCGCGCAGACCGAACTTGATGGAGTCCCGTCCGAGCGACGGACCGACGGTCCGCTCCTCGACGATCGTCATCGGCGCCGGCAGCTTGCCCGCACGGAGGAGGATCATCAGATCGCGGGCTTCCTCGTCCGTGAAGTTACCCGTGATGGATGTCGGCGTGCCCGCCGGGATCCTCGATTTGATGACGGGAGCCTTCTGAACGACTCCGTCGAGCACGAGGGCGAGATACTCGCCTATGTGGGCCCCGGTATGAGCAGCAAAGACACGGCCGCCTTCACGCGAGAGCCGGAGCTGGACGCCCGGGGAGTTGGGGTAGTCCGGATCCAGACCGGGCCGCACGGTCGCATCGGCGACCACGGACCCCGTCATCAGGGCCTCGGCGTCCATGACATGGAACGGAAGGTACTCATTCTCGTCCGGGCCGGTTCTGGACTCCTCGCCCCAGCCCAGTCTGTACCTCGGGTCGCCCGGCCTGTCCGGATAAGACGGCAGGACCTCACCGAGGTCGAGAATGGCCACCTGCTCTTCCACCCACGCAACGTCGTCTATCGCGACGAACGGTAGCTCAAACATGAATCTCACGCGCGAGGAAAAGGGGTGCTCGCGTGCAAGCCTCTCCGTCTCGGACTCCGGGAGCCCCTCTGGCGGTTCGGCCGAGAGCTCGCCCATGGCAATCAGCGTGTCGGCGAGCGCTCTGTCGAGAGCCCGCATGACGAGGTCGGTCTGCTCCGTCGGAGCGATGGGCACGAACTCGAGAAGCGCGGTCCTGCCGATGAGGTTCTTCGCGCGCTGCTCGTCCTGTAGACCCGGCAGCTGCACGATGATCCGGCTGTCGCCCTCGCGCTGTATGGACGGCTCGGCCACTCCGAACTGGTCGATCCTGTTACTGATAACCTCGAGCGCCCGCTCCATCGCATCCTGGGCCTCGTCCGCCGGCAACCCCTCCTTGTCCACCTCGAGGACCAAGTGCATTCCACCCTTCAAATCCAGCCCGAGCTGTAACGACTGGCTCTCGAGAGCCTCCACCTGCTCGGTCTCCATCCCGGCCTTGTCCTCGTCGGTCAGCGACAGGAAACGGAACGTGTACGAGGCCTTCCACGCGGAGAACACGAGGATGACCAGCACAAGAACGATCTTCCACCTCATCTTAGACGTCATGTTCACCCCTCCGGGTACTCTGAAACGGGCCCGGGTAGCTTAGGCCCGGGCGAGGTGTTCTTTTCATAGAACAAGTCTTTATGGTAACCCGTAAGACGTGGCCGGTCAACGATAAATGGGCCTGCGGGGGGCCTCTGAATCCCCTTGCGACGGGGCCTCCGGCCGCTTAGGGTATTCACCTGTTCGCTCATCCTTGGAAGAACCGCGTCGGGAGGATATAGCATGTCAACCGAATGGTCCGGATACTGGCAGGATGTAGCCAATCTACGATGGACCGATGTCGACCAGGTCGTGCTGGAGAAGGTCGCAAACACGCTGGGCTGGGGGCCCGAGCGCGCGCTGCTCGAGCTGGGTGCCGGACGCGGGCTGCACAGCAACTACCTGTTCGAGATGCTGCGCTGTGACCGTCCCGACCTCTACGAGATATCCCCGGAGATGCTTCTCTATATGAGGCGGTTGGGCCTGAACGCCATCGGTGACAACGACCAGCTGCGCGCGAAGTACGATATCGTGTGGTCATACGGCGTCCCGGAGCATTTCGAGGAGCCGATGCGCCAGGAGATCATAGACCGCCACTTCGAACTGTCGGGAGAATGGGTGCTCCTGGTGATCCCGAGAGCGACCTGGCTCAGAAGTCTCGTGGGACGAGAGGACAGGATCCCCGCCAGGGACTTCACATACGAAGAGCTGGCCAGGAGGCTCGCTGACGGCGCCTCCAGGCATTGGGGTGACCCATCCGGGGTCGAGATACACGTGGAGGACTTCTGTCCGCTCTTCGGAGTGCGCCACATTCCCGCCGGCTGGTACAACATCACCGACAGGCTCCTCGGCTGGGCACTGCCGGGCGGGTTGCTCATAGGGTGGGCAAAGAAGAAGGGGGCCTCACCCGACAATTCGGACGCCTGACCCAACTGCACGGATACCTGACCCGGCTACGCGGGCGCCTCCAGAAGAGCCAGCATCTCTCTGACGGCGAGGTCCATACCGACGAAGACGGCGCGCGACACGACGCTGTGTCCGATGCTCACCTCGACGATCTCCTCGATCTCCGCTATCGCCTGGACGTTTCTGTAGGTGAGACCGTGCCCCCCGTGTGCCTTGAGTCCCATCTCCGTGGCCGCGATGGCGGCCACCCTCACCTTCTCGAACTCCCTCTGGATCTCATCCGGATCGGTGGCTTCCGCGAAGATGCCGGTGTGGATCTCGACGATGTCCGCCCCTACCGCCTTCGCGCGCCCCACCTGCACGACATCGGGATCGATGAAGAGGCTGACCGTGATCCCGCTCTCCTTGAGCTTCGCCACGGCATCGCGCAGCTGCGGCTCCTCCGCCATGACGTCGAGACCGCCCTGCGTCGTCAGTTCTCCGTCCCCCTCGGGCACGAGCGTGCACATGCCCGGTCGAATCTCGAGGGCCGTCGCGAGCAGCTCCGTGGTCGCTTTCATCTCCAGATTCAGAACTCCGGCTACGGTCTTCTTTAGAAGCAGAACGTCGCGGTCCTGGATGTGCCGTCTGTCGCCGCGAAGGTGAACCGTGATCCCGCACGCCCCCGCCAGCTCCGCCTGCGCCGCCGCCCATATCGGGTCTGGCTCGTCCGCCATTCTCGCCTGCCTGATCGTCGCGACGTGATCGACGTTGACCGACAATCTCATCGTGTGTACCCCTCCTATTTCACAAGTTCGGAAACGAAAACCAGATCGATGCCCTCACTCTCAAGTTCCGGGAGCACCTTCCTGAGCGCGCGCAGGGTTTCGGGGTGAGGGTGGCCCAGGCCGACCGCTTCCCCGCGCTTCCTTGCTATCGCAACCAGCTCCGCGAGCTGTGATTCGACGTCCATGCGACCCTGCTCGTCCACGGGGCTGTCTATGAACATCCTGTTGCGCGTCGTCGGTATGCCGGCGCGTTTCGCCTCCGCCACGCCGACGGACTCCGGTGTCGTCATGCTGTCGAGGAAGTAGAGCCCCGCGTCCCTCAGTTTGCGCATCACCACTCTCATGGGGATGTGCTGCGACGTGAACGCCGACCCCATGTGGTTGTTCGCGCCCATGGCGTGTGGAACGTCGGCGAGCGCCGCGTCGATTCGCCGCACGAGCTGCTCTCTGGTGTGGTCCTTCAGCAGTGCGCCCTCTCCCGGATCGACCTCGGGGTAGCCGCGCGGCTGCATCGGAATATGGACGATCACCTCCTTGCCCGCGCGGTGAGCGGCGTGGGCTATCTCCGTTGTGTGCGGACAGAGGGGAAGCACAGAGATGGTGATGGGGAAGTCCAGATCTATGATACCCATGACCGTTTCGGACCCACTGTGGCCGAAGTCGTCGATGACTATCGCAATCCTCGGAGACGGTGTCGCGGCGGCGCGGCCGCCCCCTCCGTCCGGCGTGGCGGACTCCTTTAGCGTCAGACGGTGGGTCTCGATATCACCGTAGCCGATCCACATGACGAGCGTTCTCAGTTCCCGGTGGTCCGGACCCTCGTCGGCCCCGCGAATGACGCGTCCTCCCGCCTCGCGAACCGCGCGCGTGATGGCGAGGTTGCACTCGTAGATACTGATGTCGTGAGGAATGCGACCCTTCTTCTCGACGTGCGTCCAGGTGTACCGCCCGTCCTCCCTGTCCTCACGCTCGCTTGTCGCTCCCGAGACGCCGAGCTTCACCAGTTCGCCGTCGATGGCGCGAGTGAGCTCGGTCGCGATGCCGGCCAGGTCCCCCGGCCCTCTCAACCTTGACGTAAAGGAATTGAGCTTCCCGCTGGATATGAGTTCCAGTCCGCCCAGGATGAGGACGAGAGCCGCCGCGATGGTCACGGCCGCTATTCTGATGAGCGAGAAGGTCTTGGCTCGCGCCGCATCCCGCGCCTTGCGCGACCTGCCCCTTGGCATGTGAGAGCACCTCCAGGAAAGAAGCGATGCCGGACACCGCTCTGGATTCTATGGGCTGTGGCCTGTGCAGTCAAGAACGCCGGGTCCGTGAACGACGAGAGCACCCCCGGCACACAGAAAGACGGGGGCGACCGGAAGGTCGCCCCCTGATATCGTTCCGCAGGAAGAACCGCTACTGCAGGAAGAGGCTCTTGAGCTTGCTGAGCGAGACGCGCTGGACGTTCGGGTCGTCTATCGTGTCCTCGCGGCTCATCTCCAGGGTCCCGAGATCGAACCAGTGGTTGATCTCCAACCACAGCACGCCCTCGGGATCGGGAACCGGATTCGGCTGGTCTATATCGATGCGCATGTTGAACTGAGACTGCGCCGTCGCCATGAAGCCATCACCGTTGTCGAGGTTCACCCGAAGGTCGACATCGACGATGTAGATGTAGATGTCGTCCAGGCGATCCTCGGGAATGCCCTCGATGTACTCAAAGGTGGCGACGGTGAGGGTGAGTGAGATGTTGTCCACGTTCGAGTCATCGGAGAACATGTTCTCGTGCATGCCCTGCTCGTCGATCTTCCACCACACGGGGTCGATGTTAAGATCGGGGTCGTTCACGTCGTCCTCGTTCGGGTAGAACTCGAAATCCTCGGACAGACAGTCAAGGTACTCGACGGAGTTCATCCAAACGTACGCCGTCTCGATATTGTGGAGAACATCCTCCGGCCTGAGCCGGTCGTGGTAGTCTGCCGGCGGTATCGGCACTGGAGGGACGGGGTCTGGAGCGAAGGGGTTCCAGCAGCCACTCAAGGTCAAAGCAAGCACGGCCAGCAGCATGGAAACCGCCAGCCTCCTGATGGGAAACCTCGTCATGTAATTACACCTCCCCTTGTTTCCCCACTCACACAATCAGTGATTATATCAAGAACGCGGGCCCACGTCAAGACCCCGGTAGGGTCTCTCCCCGCACAGCAGGGCGTGCTAGAGCCGTAACCGCCCTGCCTGTGGGCAGTTTCAAACCCTGAGGTAGCTTGCAAGCAGCGTGCCTGAGTCCTGTCCTTGCTCTCAGGGCCCCCGCTAGCGGTAGTCTCCCCTCAGAATCCCCCAAGTCGTGCTTCCACCGGGATTGGCCGCCCTGCGGTCAACCCACCTGAAAATGGACCAGAGCTGGGTCTCGTCGCGCCTCAGCCAGAACGTCACCTGGCCGCGATAGGTCACGGACTCACCGGGCTGATGGTCGCCGGACTGCCAGACAATGGTCAGTTCGTAGTCATCGCGGCGGTAGGTCTCGTCATCGTTCTCGTCCGGATCCTCCACCGTCGTGAACACCACGTCGATGCCCACGGCCGAATCCAGAAACACCCCGTCGATGTACGTGGCCTCGTCGTCCCTGACCCAGTTGGCGTACCGGTCCTCTCCCTCCTGCCCGGCGTCCAGGGAGTCCTGCGGATCGACGTGGAATCTGAAACTATCACCCAGGCAGTCCATGTAGTTCGAGATGCCCTCTCCAGCCAGGGCCGCCGCGAGGTTCTGGAGCACCTTGTCGGTAGTCGTCGGGGTGACCCACGGGATATCGGGACCCTCGTCAGGTGGCCCGTCCGGGTCGCGCGGACTGAAAATGCACCCTGACACAGCAACGACAAGCACGCCGGTCGCGAGACAGATGAGCGCGACTCGTGCCCCCGCCGCCACTCGCGCCCGCGTCCACGACGTACCGGACGTCTCTCCTAGAAGGTCCGATTGAGATTGGCCGAGATGTTCCATACTTCGCGCTGCCTCTCACTGATGTTCGTGGCGTTACGATGAGTCCGGGCGATGCTGATCTTCAGGGCCGTCCCGTCGGGTAAAGTGTACTCCGTGCTCGCTTTTCCGACGATGCTGGTATCGAACTTGTCCCAGACCGGCGTCTTGCCGTCCTCCTCGATCTTCCACTTGTCTTGGACGCCCAGGTTCTGTCTTACTTCAATCCTTACCAGGTCTCCTATCTTGTAGCCGAGAGTGATGCCGAGCTTCTGGTCCACGCGCTCGCTGCTCCTCCCGTAGCCCTCTGCGCCATACTCATCCTCAGAGTAGGAACCCTCATCCTGCACTCGCCAGGTGTGTTCCATTCCCAGCTCAAGCGGATCGAACGGCTTCCAATTGAGACCCGTTGTGATGGACATGTTCCGGATGAGGAAGTTCGCGTCGGAGTCGTACTGGTAGAACGTGTAATCTGCCGAGAGCTGGTATCTCTGGCTGGCTCCGAAGCGAGGGCTGAACGTCTTGCGAATAAACGGCTCGATCGCGAACTTCTGTGTCGTCTTGTTATCCCCGGTGCGTGAGCGCCTGATGTAGATGAGCTGGTCCTCTCTGACCTTGACCACGAGCCCGGTCGTGATGTCTTTCCTCGCGCGGTAGTTCACCGTGACCGTTCCCTCTCTGTCGAAGAGGTCTCGGTCCTTATCGTTGGCTTCTATGTCGTCATAGTGAACCGACAGGAGGGTCATTCTTCCGCGGAGCGAGACGTCGAACCTCTCCGTGAATGTATGCGTCAGGCTCGCCGATAGAGTGTTGGTGTAGTTGTCGCCCGTCCGTACGTCGAAGGAGTCGTTCCTCTTCCGGTCGGAGCCCAGGTCCGCCTTGAACAATGTCTCGCCGAGATCGTACGTGATGCGCGCCTCGACGCCGCGCGTCGCGACGTCGTTGTTCCTCGTAGGCTCAACTCTGTAGTACTGCTGCCTGCGCGAGTAGTTGAACGAGAGCTTCGCGTCGAGACCATCGAACAACTGGAGGTCCGCCGTCACTGCCGTGGACTCATTCTCCTGCTCCTTATGCTCGGTCTGTTCCTGTTTCGGGTACTGCTGTGTTCCTGTGGATCTCCGCAAGTCGACGGTGAAGCGGTGCATCTGCCAGTCGTAGTCGATGTGGCCGGACAGATCGTGCTTTATCGACTCGTCCTTGCTCTGCAGGCTGCCCTGCTCCGAGTCGAGCAGCGAGTGATTCCCCGTGTACGAGAACGACGTGCTCAGATTCTCCATTGGTGAGTATCCCAGCTCGCCGGTGATGCCCTGTGTGCCACCCTCGCTCCTGACATCCGTGTACTTGTTCTTCTCTATTCCCGCGGTCGCGCCCAGCGATACGTCGAGGCCCTGCATGTAGACCTTGTTGTAGGACATGGAGAGCTTGACCGACTCTTTCTCCCGCGCACTCCTGGTCTCGTTTGCCTTGCCCTCGTTCTGCACGTCGACGTGCTTGTTCCTGCGGAAGTTGAAGCCGGTGGTGATCGCGCCGCTCACGCGCGCGTCGAGCCCGGCATTCCAGGTCTCCCGCCGGTTGAGACGGTTGGACGCATCGTTCGTGCGCGTGTTGATGTTGGCGCTGGAGCTGAAGGATATCGTCTGGCTCACGGGGTAGTTCAGTGTGAAGCCGTGGATCCACGAGGCAACGTCCTGGTCGCGCTTGTGCTCTAGACGGTAGCTGGGGTGGAACTCCCGATGCCACACGTACTCCTCGGGCAGTCCCCCGTCTCCTCCCTGCTGGCCGGTGGGCTCGTTCTGGAAATCCGGTCGGTCGGCGGCGACCTCATCGCCATCGCCGTCGACCTGCCCCTGCGCTTCCCCCTCGTCCTCGTCGTCGTCCGCCACGGCGGGCGTGGCGACGAGAAGCACGGTCAGGAGGACCCCAAACAACAGGAGATATCGCAGGAGCGTGCGCGGCACGGTTCGTTATTCCTCCGCTGAGCTTGGGCGCCACGACGTGTCGGCGCCGGCGCTATTCGTTCGGACGCGCGACCTACACGCGCCCCCCACTCTGACCGTCGCCGACGAGCGCGCGGGCCAGATCGTCGAACTCCTCTACCGACAGCGTCTCGCCTCGACGGGACATGGCAATGCCCGTCATCTCCTCGAGCTCAGACGCCGTCCTCCCCCGTTCAGCCATCATCACCTGCAGCGACTGGCGCAGCATCTTCCGTCGCTTGCCGAACGCGGCGTGAACGACCGCCTCGAACGTATCCGGGTCACTCCGCCGCCCAAGGTCACGCTCGAACACGATCTCAATGACACCCGAGTCCACCTTCGGCCGAGGATGGAAGCAGGTCCGTTTCACCGTGAAGAGCCTTCGGACACGGGCGTGGTATCGCATGACGACTGACAGACCCGAGTAGTCACTCTCACCGGGCTCGGACGCTATTCGCGCTCCCACCTCCGACTGGATCATCAAGAGACTCCGCGCGACATGGTCTCGCTGATCCGTGAGCCGGCGGACGAGGGGACTCGTGATATTGTAGGGGATGTTACCCACGACCACGAGCTTGTCGACGCCGTAGCGCTCCGCTGCCGCCGCTAAATCCAACTCCAGAATGTCGCCGACGATGAGCGTTATGTCCTCGCGCTCGCCGTACTCGGACCTGAAAGCACCGGCGATACCTGAGTCAATCTCCACTGCAACCACATGACGGGCCGCCTGCGCAAGCTCAAATGTCAGCGCGCCGAACCCGGGACCGATTTCCACGACCACATCGTCACGTGAAAGCCCGGCCGCGGACACGACTTTCCGTATCACGTTCGCGTCGGACAGAAAATTCTGACCCCTCTGCCTGGACGGCGCCAGCCCGTACTTCCCCAGCATCGCCGATGGCGCTGTCGGGCTCTTCGCGGCCGCCTCGCCCGGCCGATTGTCCGGTCCTCTGCCGCGGTTGCCGTCTTCGCTCATCAACGCACCCTCAGCGAGACGCCCAGATCGCGCGCGACCCGTCGCGCCGCCTCGATATCGATCTCGGGGACATCGACAACACTGACGCTCACATCAAGTCCGGCCTTCACGCTCTCGCGCACAAAGGCGAGCACGTGCTCGTAGGCCCTGGCGCCGAAGCGCGAGCCGCAGATGCGGTCGTAGGTCTCGGCGTCCTGGGCATTCAGGCTGACCGACACGGCGTCGACGGCGTCCGCCAGCTCGGGCGCTATGTTCCTGTTCCAGAGAAGACTGCCCTGACCGTTCGTGTCCACGCGAACGCGCGCGCCCTGCGCCTTCAACCTCCGCCCCACGTCCAGAATGACGTCGAGCCTCATCGTCGGCTCGCCGTACCCGCAGAACACTATCTCCCGATATCGCCCGGGGTCACCGATGGCCGCCATCAACTCATCGACGGTCGGCTCGGTCCTGAGTCTGAGATTGTAGCCCCACAACGTGTCGGTCTGATTCCGGATGCAGAAGCGACACTTGTTCGTGCACTGGTTGGTGATATTGAGATAGAGATTGCCCCACATCTCGTAGGCGATCGAAGGCTCTACGACGGCCGGAAAATCAAAGAGCCGCGCGCTGTTCCCGGTCGTCACGCGCGCCAGGTCTCCGACCGACATGCCACGGATCTCGGCTATCCGCTCGGCCACCAGTGCGACGTAGGAAGGTTCGTTGCGTCCGCCGCGGTGGGGCTCGGGTGTGAGCCACGGCGCGTCCGTTTCGAGAAGAAGCCGATTGAGCGGGACCGCCTCCGCGACCTGGGCCAAGCGGCCTCTCGCGGAGTACGTGACCGGCCCACCGATCCCGATGTGGAAACCGAGTTCCACGACGCGCTCCGCGTATGCGACATCACCGGGGAAGCAGTGCATCACCCCGCCGACCTCGCCAGCGCCCTCGTCATCGATGATGGTGAGAACATCGTCGAGCGCGTCCCTGTTGTGAATGATGAGCGGAAGACCGAGCTCCCGGGCAAGTCCTATCTGCCTGCGAAACGCCAGCTTCTGATCATCTCTCGGGGAAAGGTCGCGGTAGTAGTCCAGCCCGGTCTCACCGATGGCGATGACCGTCGGGCCCGATGCGAGCTCCGACAGGCGCGCCAGGAGTTCGTCGTCCATGTCCGCCGCGCTGTGAGGGTGGAGGCCCACCGACGCCCGCATGAACTCGTGCTGCTCCGCGAGCTCGATGGACGCGCGGCTGGTCGCAAGGTCGAAGCCCACGTTGACCATGAACCCGACGCCGGCGCCCAGGGCCCGGGCGATGACTTCCGGCCTGTCCTTGTGGTAGGCCTTGAGATTGAGGTGGACGTGCGTGTCCGTCAGGAGCGGAGACTTCTGCTCGCTGTCGGCGCCGGTACGCTCGCTCCGCAGCACTAGCTCACCCTGGTTCCCGGGGGCAGTTCCTTGTCCGGACCGACAAGAGAAATGCCACCGTCCCCGACGGCCGCGAGCAGCATGGCCCGGGACTCGATGCCGCGTATCTTGGCGGGCTCGAGGTTCGCCACAACGACGATCGTCTTGCCGACCAGTTCTTCCGCAGCGTAGCCTTCCGCGATCCCGGCGACCATCTGCCGCTGGTCCCCGTCGCCAAGGTCAACGGTCATGCGAATGAGCTTGGTCGTTCCTTCCACCTTCGCGGCGTCCATGATGCGCGCCAGTCGGAGGTCCAGTTCCTTGAGTCTATCAAAGGACAGCATCTTCCGGTCGCCCTCCTCTTCGGTAGCTTCGGTTTCTGCGGTGTCGAACGTCTGCGCCAGCTCCTCGTCGGAGTACTTCGGGAAGACCGCCGCGGGTTTGCTTATCTCGATCCTGTCCGGCCAGCCGGCGCCCCAGCGCAGGAGGTCCGTGAGCGGCGCCTCCCCGGGACTCAATGTGAGCCCGAGTGACTCCAGTATCTCCTCGCTCTTGCTCGGGATGACCGGCCACGCGAGCACCGCGACCTGTCGTATCGCCTCCAGCACGGAGAAGAGAACGCCCGGGATGCGCTCCGGGTCCTTCTTCGCCAGAACCCATGGTTTCTCTTCCTCTATGAATGCGTTAGCTCTTCTGACCAGCTCCCAGATGGCCGCCAGCGCCGTCTGGGGCGCGTAGCCGTTCATCGCCTCGATGACCGCCGAGCGTGTTGTCTCGGAAAGCGCGGCGAGTCCTCCGGCCGCTGCTGCATCTCGCGAGGCCGCGCCTGAGATCGTCCCGCCGAGGAATTTCCCCACCATGGCCGTCGCCCTGGACACGAGATTCCCGAGATCGTTCGCAAGCTCGGAATCGTAGCGCGTGCGGAAGTGTTCCCACGTGAAATCGACGTCGCGGCCGTAGGTGCCCTCCCGCATGAGGAAGTACCTGAGAGCCGAAGCGCCGAAGACGTCCGCCGCCTCCAGCGGGTCCACGACCACACCGCGGCTCTTGGACAGCTTCTGCCCCTTGAAGTAGACGAAGCCGTGCCCGTAGATGGTCTTCGGGAGCGGGATCCCCGCGCTCATCAGCATCGCCGGCCAGATGACGCAGTGGAAGCGCGTGACGTCCTTCCCGATCAGGTGCACATCGGCCGGCCACCACTTCTCGAACCGCTCGTCGTCGTAGCCGTAGCCGGCGCCGGTCGCGTAGTTCGAGAGCGCATCCACCCAGACGTATATGACCTGAGACTCGTCCCCCGGAAACGGGACGCCCCAGTCCGTGCCGGCGCGCGTGACGCTGATGTCGTCGAGCCCACCCTTTATCAGCTGGACGATCTCGTTCCGTCGCGACGAAGGCTGAATGAACTCCGGGTTCCGCTCGATGTGCTCGAGAAGCCGGTCGGCATAGCTCGAGAGGCGGAAGAAGTAGTTCTCCTCTTTGATCCACTCGGGTTTGGTCCCGTGCGTCGGGCAGTTGCCATCAACGAGGTCCTTCTCCTGAAGGAACGCCTCGCAGGACTCGCAGTAGTACCCCTCGTAGTGCCCGTGATAGATGTCGTCCCCGATGGCCTCGAAGAGTGTCTTCAGACCAACGACGTGATCGTGCTCGGTCGTCCGGATGAACCGGTCGAATCTGATCTCGAGCTTCTCCCACACCCGCCGGAACACGGTCTCCATCTCGTCGCAGTACGCGAGAGGGTCGATGCCCTTCGCTCTCGCTGCGCGCAGCACGTTCAGACTGTGCTCGTCGGACCCCATCTGGAAGTAGACCTCATCTCCCATCAGTCGCCGAAAACGGGCAAACACATCCGCCGATATTTTCTCGTACGCCGTGCCTATGTGCGGCGGGCTGTTGACGTAGTCTATGGCCGTGGTGATGTAGTACTTACCCGGCATTCTTCCCCTCTTTGCTCTCGCGCTTCTGCGGCTTGCCTTGCTTGTTCCGCTTGTTCCGCTCGTTCCGCTCTTCCTGCTCTTCCGGCTTCTTCTCGCCGCCAGCGCCCTCGATATCTTTCCAGTAGTCGTCCAGCGCCGTCCGCGCCTCGTCGGCGCCGACGTCGGTGATGCGCCCCTTCTTGAAGTCGTCGATCGCAACGACCATGGCCGCCCCCTCCTTGTCGGAGAGAGTCACGCGGCGGTGGAAAATGTCGACCGCGGTGACCTTACCCTTACCCCTTCCCTCACCCATCTCGATTCTGGTCCCCAGCTTGGGGTACTCCCTGCTCGCTTCCTTGTAGAAGTCCCTCTCGTATCTGAGACAGCACATCAGCCTGCCGCAGCCGCCCGAGATCTTCGGAGATCCGGGCGCCAGATGCTGTTCCTTCACCATCTTGAGCGTCACGGGGTCGAAGTCGTTGATGACGCCCCGGCAGCAGTAGTAGCGCCCACAGCGGCCATACCCGCCGAGCCTGCGAGCCTCGTCGCGGACGCCGATCTGACGCATCTCGATTCGCGACTTGAAGATGCTAGCGAGGTCACGCACGAGTTTTCTGAAGTCGACGCGTCGGTCTGACGTGAAGTAGAAGCGGATCTTGTTCGAATCGAACTGCCACTCGACGTCGACCAGCTTCATCGGCAGTCCCTGCTTGGCGATGCATTGCTGGCAGGTTCTGTGCGCCTCGGCTTCCTTCTCCCGCAGGGACCGCATTGTCGCGACGTCTTTGCTCGTTGCGCGGCGCAGGATGGGTCCCTGAATCCCCTTCGACTTGAGCTTCTTGCTCACCGCGCTGCCTTCGCGAACGACCTTCCCGATATCGTGACCGCGTTCGACGTCAACCACGGCAAAGTCGCCGATCCGGAAGGGGATGTTCCTCGGGTTCGCGAAGAGCGCCTTTCTGCCCCCTTTGAACTCCATCTCGAAGGAGTCGGGCGTCGTGCCCAGTAGCTCCTCAGGCTGCATGGTTGGTACCTCTCTTAGTTGCCGTCTCCTTGCGCGCGACCGCCATGTCCAGGAGGACAGATGTGAAAACGATAGTGGGGTTCGAGTATCGTTCGATCGCTCGTCGCGCATCGTCTATCTTGTCAATCAGGCGTCCCAGCGTCTCGACGTCCATCGCGTCGGCAGTAGCTGTCAGCTCCGTCAGGTGCCGCGAGTAGAGCAGGTGAGGCGTGGCCGCCTCCCCACCTCTCTCCGAGAGTTTCAGGACGTCGCGATACCACAGCAGCATAAGGTCCAGGAGTCTCTGCTGTTCCGTGCGGCCCAGTCGAAAGGCGAGCCCCGTCGCTTCGTTGACGAGGGACGCGACGTCCCTGGTTCGCCTCCCCACCATCAGGTCGGCGACGCGCTTGAGGTCCACCGTCGGGCCCTGCTTGTCGGTCCTGACCGCCACGCCGACGCTGCCCTGGGCGAGCGTCGAGGCTGTCCTGGCGCTGGCCTCGTCGAACCCCAGACGCGGATCCGCGAGCAGCACCTCCTCGACCACGTCTCTTCCGAGGCTGGCGAAGGGTATCTTCTGACAGCGCGAGACGACCGTCGCGGGCAGTGCGTTCGGCCTCGAGGATGTCAGGATGATGACCGTCTTGTCCGGAGGTTCCTCCAGCGTCTTAAGCAACGTGTTGGCGGCCTCCGTCGTCATCATGTCCGCGTCGGCTAACACGAACACCTTCCAGGGACCAATGTAGGGCCGCTGGTTGGACTTCGCCACTACCTCCGAAAGGACCGTCTCCACGGAGATGATCGCGGTCTTCCGCCCGAAATCCTGCTCGCGGTAGCCGTCCTTCGCGTACCCCACCAGGAGCTCACGTCTCTCGGCGGGCTTGAGCGTCGTGGGAACCGGGAAGATCAGGTGAATGTCCGGGTGCGAAAGCCCCCGGGCCATCTTGCAGCTCGCGCACGTACCGCAACCGGAGAGCCCCTCTTCCTCACAGTTCAGTGCTTCTGCGAACGCGAGGGCGGTGGTCTCCTTCCCGACGCCATCCGGGCCCTGGAAGAGATACGCATGTGAGAGCCTCTCAGACTCAAAGGCGGCTCTGAGGAGGCCGATGGCCTTGTCCTGTCCCTTGATCTGCGCCAGGCTCATCGTTCCTCCAGAGATCGCTTCACGAAGGGACACCCCCGTCCGGTGGTTCCGCCCCGTGGTCCGGATGGACCCCTAGCCCAATCCGCCAAAAGCCCCGGGGGACGTCATCAAGCCGAACTGCCCGCCCGAAGCTAACTTACGATTCTATCTGGCACGTCGAGCGGCAGTCAAGCCGATTCAGCGAGACGCCCCGCGATGCCTGCTGCCAGCCGCACTGCGGCGATCATGCTCCCTGGATCTGCCTCTCCTCGTCCGGCTATCCCGAAGGCCGTCCCGTGGTCGACGGACGTGCGGACCACCGGGAGACCGAGGGTCAGGTTGACGCATTGCCCGAACCCCCAGAGCTTCGCCGGGATCGTGCCCTGGTCGTGATACATCGCCAGGATCGCGTCGTACAGGGACCCCGGGCCGCCGGAATCGCGGTCTCCGTGCCCGACGAAGATCGAATCGGCAGGGTACGGCCCCGACGCGTCGATGCCTTCATCCCGCGCTCTTGCTACCGCCGGCGCGATGACGCGTTCCTCCTCGTCGCCGAACCTACCGTCCTCTCCAGCATGTGGGTTGAGCCCGGTCACCGCTATCCTTGGCGAGCGGACTCCCAGCCACGACTCGAGACCGCTCGCGAGTATCTCCAGTTTCCCGGTAACGAGCTCCGTGGTGAGGGCCGCGGGCACTTCCGACAGAGGGAGATGCGTCGTGGCGAGAGCCACACGGCGTTTCCCCTGCACGAATGTCATGACGAATCCGGCCGCGCCCGTGAGACCGGCCAGGAACTCCGTGTGCCCCGGGAAAGCGGTCCCGGTGGCGGCGATCGCCGCCTTGGAGACCGGTGCGGTCACCATGGCGTCAGCACCGCCGGACATACAGAGACGAGCGGCCGCTTCGATCGACGCGAGGGCCGCGCGGGCCCCGTCGTCCGTCGGGCGCCCGGCGTCCACTGCGCCGGCCGAGACGCCGATGTTCAGAACGCCGGCGGGAAGAGGAACCGACAGCTGTCGCGCCCACTGCTCGAGGACCGCCGGGTCCGCGGCGATCGTCAGGTCGCAATCGCGCGAGATCGAGCTGTCGGCAAGGACCTTGAGCGCCACCTCAGGCCCGACCCCGGCCGGGTCGCCCATCGTGAGCACGAGCCGCGGCTTTCGGGCCGCGCTGCCGCCACCCGCGGCCATACCTGCATCGCCCGAGTGTGAAACTGAGAGGGCCAGCCGTGGCTGGCCCCTAGGCGTCCGACGCATGTGCATCTCCAATGACCTCGTAAAGGGTGCGCGCCTTCTCCTTGCTCACATTGCCCCTGGGAAGCGCGAGCACCCTCACCTGGAGAGTCCGGTCCCGAAGACTGACGGTGAGCTCATCGCCCACCTTGATCACCGTTCCGGCCTTGGCCTTCCTGCCGAGTATCGAAACACGCCCAGCATCACAGGCCCATTTTGCCACGCTGCGCTGCTTTATCAGCCTGGACAACTTCAGGAACTGGTCGAGTCTCATTCCTCCGGCACCATGCCGGTCCGGATATCGATGAATATCTCCTGGGAGAGCCGGTCGATCAGCTTCCCGTACGCCTCCTCGGCCTTGCGTGCGAAGAGATAGTCCTTGAGGTTCTCGCGCACCTCGTCCAGCGTCGCAATCCGGGCCTCCTGGTGCTCGAGAAGCTTGAGCACGTAGAAGCCGGCCTCTCCGGCCGTGACGTCAGACACACCGCCCGGGGGAAGCTCTATGATGACATCCCTGAATGCCGGAGCGAGATTCTCGTGCGTGAACCACCCGAGAACACCGCCTTCCTCGCGGGTTGCCGGATCATCGGAGCGCAACCTGGCAAGCTCGGCGAAGTCCTCTCCGTCGAGGGCGCGTTGCCTCAGGCTCTCCGCGGTCGCCCTGGCTCTCACCTCGTCCTCCGGGCCCGGCGCGACTCTCGCCAGAATGTGGCGTGCGTGCACTTCCGTGTCAGTCTTGCCAAGGACCTCCACGATATGGAAACCGAACCGTGTCGGGATTATCCCGCTCACCTCTCCCTCTTCCATCGCAAACACGGCATCATCGACCTCCGGCACCATGACGCCCCGACCAAAAGTCCCGAGGTCGCCTCCGGCCGCGGCGCTGCCGTCGTCGGAGTACTGCCGGGCAACTTCGTCGAACGGCTCTCCGGCCGCGAGCAGCGCTGACACTTCCATCATACGATCGATGGCAGCTTGCTTGGCATCCTCGGCGATCTTCGGCATCAGCATTATCCCGGCGACGAGGAACGCCTCCGGGGACTGCCCGACTTCCTCGGTGTGTTCGGCGTAGTACCTCTCAACCTCGCCCCACGTGACATCTATCTTGCCGTGCACCTTGCTGCGCACGACCTTCTCCGCCAGAAGCCGCCTTTCGATCTCGTCTGCGTAGAGATCTCTGAGCTCGGGCAGCGTCAGCCCTTCCTGCGCCAGGGCGGCGTCCAGGGCCTCCTCTGAACCGTGCCGCTCCACGAGTTCGGCCACGCGGGCTTCCATCTCTTCCTCGAGTTCGCGGGGGTCGAGCTGCAGCGTGTCCCGGTGCGCCATGGCCACGAGCAGCATCTCGTTGACCATCTCGCGCACTATTCCCGATCTGACGCGCGCGACATCGTCCGGGGACAACCCCGACGTCGCCGAGCGCATCTGGTAGATGTAGAACTCCTCGTCGACCTCGCTCTCGAGGATTATCTCGTCTCCGACGACAGCGGCTATGCCGTCAACAAGTTCTCTGGTCGTCCCGCTCTCCAGGGGCGCAGCTTCTTCCTGTGCGATCACCGGAGAGACGAACGCGGCGAGCAGGAGCGTCACCACAACGGCGGCCAGGGCATCTGTGTTCCTTGTCAAAGCCATCTCTCGTCTCCGTCTCTTCTCCCTAGGGGATCACAACACCGGTTGTTTCGCTCGGTGCCTCTTCGTGCGTATCGCTGTCACTTCGTATCCGTGCACGCGCCTCTTCACGGAGAAGCATCGTATCGATGATCACGGTGGCGCGTTCTTCCAGTTCGATGAGCCACTCGTCGAACGCCGTGCGCCGCCGTTGCGACGTGAGAAAACTCATCACCGCGGCCTGCTTTGAGTCGAACGACGGCTGCCCCGCTCCGGGGTGACGGTCGAGCACCTTGATGATGTGGTACCCGTAGCTGCTCTCTATGACGTTTCCCACCTCTCCGACCTTCAGCTCGAACGCTGCCTCCTCAAGCTCGTGGACCATCTCGCCGCGCCTCATGTAGCCGAGGTCTCCGCCCTGTGCCGCCGTCTGGTCTATCGACACACCGGACGCGACGTTCTCGAAGGGCGTGCCGGCGCGAATCTCCGCGAGCACGCGTTCGGCCTCCGGTCTGCTCCGCACGAGAATGTGCGCCAGGCGCACTTGGATCGAGTAGGTAGACCTGTGCTCCTGGAAGTAGTCCATCGCCTCTTCTTCGCTCACCTCCGGGATGTCCTCCACGAAGTCGCGGATACATTCCTCCGCGACCAGCTCGCGCTCGATCTTCTTGAGCCTGCGGCGCAGGCCCGTATCGTCACCAAAACCACGACGGAGCCCCTCCGTATAGAAGAGCTCCGTCTTGGCCCATGTCTTCAGCGCTTCTTCCTGGTCGTCGAGGCTCATTACCGCGAGCAACTGCTCCGGGACCGACGCGTAGAACTCGTCGGCAGTCAGGACCGAGTTGTCGACCCTGGCTATTGCCTCGGACGTGTCATCACTGCCGCAGCCGGCCGCAACACCAGCGGCGACACACAGCACTGCGAAGAGAGCGCCTCGTCTCACCTGACACCTCGACCCATGAATCCCTGGGGCGGACCGTCGAGCCCCGGGGGGCAGCCAGTCTAGGGGACCTGCCTAGTTCATCTTGATAGTGACCGACTCGCCGCCCGTCTCGCCGCCCGTCTTCTCCTTCAGGACCTCCGCCGGGTCTTTGATGTGCTGGAAGTTCTCCTCTATGAACTCAACGGTAACCGTGTTGCGCGCGTCTTCGAGCAGCGCGGTCAGAAGAGCTTCTCTCTTTGTGGAAACGACCGACTGCTTCACCACGCCCGCAACCTCGTCGAATGTCATCTGACGTTCCGGATACTGCGCGAGCACCTTCACGAGCGCGTAACCACCAGGAGCGCGCACCGGACCGCCGATCTCACCTATTTCCAGGTCAAAGGCCACTCCCTGCAGATAGTCGAGCCGCCTCTCACCCTGACGATACGTCGGTATCACGCCGTCCTTCGCCTTGCTCCATGTGTCTATGGAGAGAGTCTGCACCATGTTGGTGAACGTAGCCTCTCCCGACCCCACGCGCTGAAGGATGCGGTTGGCCTGCGCCTCGGTCGCCACGATCAGCTGCTGGACGTCCACGCCGGCCGGCTCGATGAAGCTCTCGAGATTCGACCTGTAGTAGTCGCGGATTTCCTGGCCCGTCGGCTCGTCGACCTTCTGTACGACCTGCTGATCGTACGTGATGTCGATGATGAACTCCTCGGTCCGCTGTTCGAGGTAGTCCTGCATCTCCTGGCCGCTGCGATAGCCACCCTCCTGGATCTTCGCCTCGATGCTCTCGCGCTGGATAGTCCGCTTCATGAAGGACTCGATGCGCACACGGTCACCGGTCTTGACGGTCTCTATACCGGGCACTTCCCCGCACATCTGCGCGTAGTCCCCGAGGGTTACTACCTTCTCGTCACCGAAGATGTTGTAGGCGAGAAGCTCCATCTCCGCCTCTTCGTCGGTGAACTCCGGGATGACGGGGATACGTGCGCGCTCCATGTTATCCTGGCTCGACGACGCCTCCGTCTGTGGGATGGCCGCGAGCGCGGCCTCGTCTATCCTCGTTCCACAGAGGTCAATGGCGTCATCCGAATAGATGGCGTTCGACGACTGGTCCCACTCGGTGAACAGGTAGTACTCGAGCATGTTTCTCTTGAAATTGCGCGCCTCTGCGCTGATACCCGTGAGGTGAGACCCCTCGAGGGGTTTCAGGTCCGGCGGGTCCTTCCGGGACAGGAGCTTGTACGTGTACCAAGTGGCGCCGATCTTGTGCGGGGGCGTGATGGCGCCCGTTTCGAGGTAGCGCACTGCCACGCGCGTCAGTGGATGCAGGTCCGTCCAGGTCGCCACCGGCATGCGCCCCTCATCCTGCGCGCTACCGCCCGTGGACACCTCGGTCGCAACACGCCCGAAGTCCTCTCCGCCCTCGGTCACACGCTGGTAGGCATCGTTGGCCACGTCTTCGTCCATCGTGCTGATCTCTTGAAGCTGGAACAGGTCGTCACGGACCGAGTAGTAGTCCTCGACTTCCTCCGGCGTGACCTGCGCCGGATTGACGATGAGCTCATCCCTGAGCATCTCCTCGGCCTTGGTGTCCTCGAAGTACTCGAGGGCGCCCGGAAGCCTGTCGTCATTCAGAATACCCAGCCTGATGCCGTAGATGACGAGCAGTTCCTTGCGGATGACCTCGTCCATGAACTGCCGCTTCCCCTCGTCTCCAGGGATGTCCGGGATCATCTCGGCGGGCACTCTGTCCAATCGCTCGTTGATGTAGCCAACTGAGACCTCGCGGGGCTCCACCACGCCCTCGTTATCGGTCAGTCTGATGGCCGGCTTGTCATCGACGGATGAGCAACCCGCGGCCAGGGCGGCCACTACAGCGGCAAGAACGAAGAAGGCTGTGAATTTCCTCATCTCTGATTCTCCTTTCGTATCACCAAGCCGCCGGAGAGTGCCGGCGCCTCGTCCCATACGTAAGGCGCGCTATCTCCGAAAAACGCGCTACCCCAGTAAAGTCGAAGAAGCCCGTGAACGGGCTCCGACGCGTAACGCTAGAGGCTATCAGAGTCTGCGAACTGCTTCAAGACCTTTCTCCCCAGCCGCAGGGCCTCTCTTCTTCTACCCGGTGATGCGAACTTCATCGTCAGCCCCGCTCTGGCATCGAATTCCAGCGGAGTCTTGCATGATTTGAGGGCGGCCCGCAGGCGGCCGGGCTTCGGTTCGAAGCCGGGCGAGAACTCCGCCTCCACGGTCCCGCCCACCAGACCTATCCGCCTGACGCCGGCACTCTCACACATGACGCGCAGAGCCTGGACCTCCAGAAGTCCCCCGACCTCCGGCGGTAGCTTCCCGAACCGGTCGGAAAGTTCGGCAGTCAGCGCGTCGACGGCACTGAGGTCACCCGCGTCCCGGATCCTCTTGTAGATGTCTATCTTCATATCGTTGTCGGCGATGTAGGAGTCTGGGATGTATGCATCCACCTTGATATCAATAGATGCCTCGTGCTTCTCAACGACCGCCTCTCCCTTGAGCTGCTTCACGGCGCCTCTCAGGAGCTTCGCGTAGAGATTGAACCCCACTGCGAGCATGTGACCGTGCTGCTGAGCCCCCAGGATGTTGCCGGCGCCCCTGATCTCGAGGTCGCGCATCGCGAGCTTGTAACCGGACGAGAGGTCGGTGAACTCCTGGATGGCGGCGAGGCGGCGGCGTGCTATCGGTGTGATGCCGCGGTCGCGCGGTATCAGCAGGTAGGCGTACGCCCGGTGGTTGGAGCGCCCTACCCGCCCGCGGAGCTGGTAGAGCTGGGCAAGACCGAAGCGGTCCGCCCGGTTGACGATGATCGTGTTGACGTTCGGAATGTCCAGACCGGACTCGATGATCATACTGCACACCAGGACATCGATCTGACCCTCGAGGAATTTCATCATCACGGATTCGAGCTGGCGCTCCGGCATCTGCCCGTGGCCAACGTCGATGATGAACCCGGGGAGGAGCCCCCTGAGATAGGTCGCCATGCCCTCGATGGTCTCCACCCGGTTGTGCACGAAGTAGACCTGGCCGCCCCGATCCATCTCACGAAGGACGGCCTCCACGATCAGGTCTGCGTCGAATGACGCGATTTCCGTCCGGACGGGCAAGCGGTCCCTCGGCGGCGTGTTGATGAGCGACATGTCCCGGGCGCCGACGAGCGACATGTGAAGCGTGCGCGGGATTGGGGTGGCCGTCATCGTGATGACATCCACCGATCCCCTCATCCGTTGGATGGTCTCCTTGTGTAGGACGCCGAATTGCTGCTCCTCGTCCGTCACCAGAAGCCCGAGGTCGTGGAACTTGACGTCCTTCTGCACGAGCCGGTGTGTACCGATGATAATATCGACCTTGCCGTCCGCGACACGCTCGAGGACCTGTTTCTGTTCCTTGGCGGTCCGGAACCTCGACAGCACATCGATCTCGACCGGATAATCGGCGAGACGGTCGCTGAAGGTCGTGTGGTGCTGCTGTGCCAGGATCGTGGTGGGCACGAGCACCGCCACCTGCTTGCCGTCCATCACCGCTTTGAAGGCCGCGCGGATCGCGACCTCCGTCTTTCCGAACCCGACGTCGCCGCATATGAGCCTGTCCATCGGACGACTGGACTCCATGTCGCGCTTGATCTCTTCGGTCGCCCTGAGCTGGTCCTCGGTCTCCTCATAGATGAAGGAGCCTTCCAGTTCCTGCTGCCACACCACGTCCTCGCCGAACGCGTGTCCCGGACGCGCCTTCCGCGACGCGTAGAGTTGGAGGAGTTCCCGGGCAAGCTCGGCCACCGCCTCCTTGGCCTTTGCCTTGGTCTTCGTCCACGCCACTCCGCCGAGCTTGTTGAGGCGAGGCTTCACGCCGTCCTTCCCGACGTACTTCTGGAGGCGGTCGATCTCGTCGGACGGAACGTAGAGCTTCCCTCCGTCCGAGTAGTCAACCACAACGCAGTCGATCAGCCTCCCGTCGGCCTCGAGGCGCGTCATGCCCACGTACTGTCCGATGCCGTGATTGATGTGCACGACGTAGTCGCCCTGAACGAGCGTCTCGAAGCTCGATATGGGCGCTCCGCCGCTGAACTTGCGGCGCCTGCGCCTCCGATACCTGTCGAAGATGTCGTGGTCCGTGTAGACGACGAGGCCGGCGGAAGGCAGAGCAAAGCCTTTCTCGAGGCTTCCGATCTCGAGGGCGACGTCGGTTGTGGCCTCTCCGAGGAGCTCGGACAGCCGCATGGCCTGTCCCCTGTTATCACACATTATGAGGACGCGGTTGTCCCGTGAGAGCTCCCCGAGACGCTTCCTGAGAAGGTCCAGGTCGGACCCGAACGATTCCTGCAGCCTGGTCTCAACGGCCCACCGCTTGTGACCGTCGAGCCGGGCGGGGGCGACAAGCCCGGAGCTGACGATCGGTCTCTTGCCTACCCTCTCCATGAGCCTGTCGAACGGGACAAGAAGCGCTTCCGGCTCGCAGAGCGGCGCCTGCTCTCTCTTCTCGTGGAACAGGTTCGCCGCCTCGAGGGAAAGCATCTCCGCGCGATCCCAGACTTCGTCCGACCGAACGACCATCACACCCGCCGCGTCCGGCAGGTGGTCAATGAGCGTCTCCGTGTCTTTGTTGATGGTGGGAAGGTACTGCTCGACACCATCGAAGTAGAAGCGTGACTCCAACCCGTTCAAGAGGTGGTCCCTGTCCTCCGAGTCGCCCGGGTAGTCTTCGCGCAGACGCTGAACGATCTCGCCGGTACCCTCGCCACTCAGAACGACCTCGCGTCTCGGAAGAACGGACGCCGCGTCGAGCTTGCGAACGGAACGCTGGGTGTAGACATTGAACTGGCGAATCGACTCTATCCGGTCGCCGTCGAGTTCGAATCTCAGTGGATCCTCGTATCCGAAGGGAAGAAGGTCGACAATGCCCCCGCGCACACTGAAATCGCCTGAGTCTTCCACCATGCGAACGCGCTTGTAGCCAAGATCGACGAGCGACCTGGCGAACGCCTTCAGGTCGAGCGTGGTCCCGACGGACAGCCTGTGCGTGACGTCGGTCAGCAGACGTCGTGACAGGGTCGTCTGCATGATGGCCTTCGGCGTGGTGACGACGACGATGGGGTCCCCGGCTGCCAGACGTGAGAGCGTTAGAAGTCTCGACTCCGTGATGCTCGCGAGCGGGGAGCGCCGCTCATAGGGAAGCGTCTCCCACTCGCTGAAGAGCTGGACGTTGTCCTCGCCAAGGAATGTGCTGAGATCGTCACAGACGTGCTCGGCGTCGGAGAAGGTCGGGACGATTACGACCCAGACGTGCGGAAGCTCCCGCGCGAGCACCGCCGCGAGAAGCGACTTCGAGGAACCGAGCAGGCCGCTGACCCAGAGCCTGTGCCGGCCACCTCTGATGCTCTCGACTATCTCACGGAACGGCTCAGCCGCTCCTGCTATGTCGACGATCCTGCGTCCGGGCATGTAGCTTTCCTCAGTTCATCGCTAGTGTGTGTGCGTGTTGGGCCTGCCCCCTTGGGCTCGGGCAGTCCGCTCGGGCGGACTGACTCGCCCTACGGGGCACGGCCAACACGCCACCAGTAGCGCGGACTGACTCGCCCGACAGGGGACCCCAACCCACCACCAACAGCGCGGGCAGACTCGACCCGCGGGGCGGGCCAACGCGCTACCCGAACCGCGGCCGTGCCAGGAACATCTCCACGGCCAGCAGCACGAGCGCGACGTAGAGAAACGCTCGCCAGAGCTCGCGCCCGTATCTCGCCTGGAGCACTTCCTCCTCGAGCCGCGCACCGGGTTCTATGAACGTGCGTGGCAGCGGAGACAGGTACTCCTCGAT
>JAUWCJ010000145.1 GCA_030609365.1 Candidatus Eiseniibacteriota bacterium
AGCGCGAACCTGACGGTCGGCTGCGGCGAGTTCGTCACCGTCGTCGGTCCGAACGGCGGCGGGAAGACCACGCTGCTCAAGCTCGTGCTGGGGCTCCTTCAGCCGGACAGCGGGACCGTCAGGGTCTTCGGATGTTCGCCCGAGGAATCGAACCCCCGCATGGGCTACGTTCCTCAGCACTCGGACACCGACCAAAGCTTCCCCGCGACGGTCCTGGACGTCGTGCTCATGGGGCGTCTGGGCAAGACCCGTCTCTTCGGGAACTACACGCGGAAGGACGTCGATATCGCCATGGCCGCGCTCGCGGACGTGGAACTGGCGGAGCTCTCGCGCAGGCCGTTCTCGAAGCTGTCCGGGGGACAGAGGCAGCGCACGCTCATCGCCCGCGCGCTGGCCTCGGAGCCGGACATACTGCTCCTCGACGAGCCGACGGCGAACCTCGACATCGCGATGGAACAGGAGCTCTACGAGATCCTGCTCCGACTGAAGAAGCGCCTCACTCTTCTTCTGGTCTCTCATGATCTCGCGTTCGTCTCGGGCTTCACCGACACCGTCGCGTGCGTCAGTCGAACGGTGGCGGTGCACACGACGAGCGAGGTGACACCTGAACTCATCAACGCACTCTACGGGCGTGACGTTCGCTTCGTGCGCCACGACCACCTGACGGGAGGGGCCGCGTGAACGAGTTCCTCGAGGCGGTCGTGAACCACGCGTTCATGAGAAACGCGCTCCTGACCGGGGTGCTGGCGAGCGTTGCCTGCGGTGTGATGGGCTCGTTCGTCGTGGTCAGGAGGATCAGCTACGTCGCGGGCGGAATCGCCCACTGCGTGCTGGGCGGCATCGGCGCCGCGCTCTACCTCCAGCGCGCGCACGGATGGGACGCGCTCGACCCCATATACGGCGCCCTGGTCGCGGCTGTCGCGGCCGCCCTCGTCATAGGGCTCGTCAGTCTGAAGGCGCGACAGAGAGTGGACACGGTCATCGGCGCCGTGTGGGCCATCGGCATGGCGACCGGGATCCTGTTCCTCTCGAAGACGCCGGGCTACGGCGAGGACCTGATGAGCTACCTGTTCGGGAATATCCTGATGGTCACGGGCAGTGATCTGTGGTTGATGGTCGCCCTGGACGTCGTGGTCGTGGTTGCCGTACTGCTGCTCTTCAAGCAGCTACAGAGCATCTGCTTCGACGAGGAGTTCTCGAAGGTCAGGGGGCTCAACGTCAGCTTCTACTTCGTGTTCCTGCTCGTCCTGACGGCGCTGACCATCGTGCTGCTTGTGACGGTGGTGGGGATCGTGATGGTGATAGCGCTCCTGACGATCCCCGCCGCGGTCGCCGGGCACTTCACGAACAGGCTCTCACACATGATGGCGGCAGCCGTCTTCGTGAGCATCGTTTTCACGACCGGTGGTCTGGCGGTGAGCTACGGCCCGAACCTTCCGGCAGGAGCGACCATCATCGTGCTCGCAGGCGCGACCTATCTGCTGGTCGCGACCGTGGCAGGAGTGCGCCGCAGGAGAAGGGGCGCGAACACGGATGGAACCGCTGATCGAATAGTCACAGAAGGGAACCGCGAGCGCGGATAGGTGCACCGGATCTGGCGCGAGCGGAGCAGGCAGAGCGCATCCTCTATTCGGACAGTATGGTGCCGAGCACCCTGTCCGCCGCACCACACGACTCCTCGACAAACTCGAGCGTTCTGCTGCTCAGCGCGCGCAGCTCATCCGGCTTCGACAGGAGCGACAGGAACTCGGAGAATTCCTCGGGCGAGCGGACCATGCTCCCGATCCCGGATTCATGCAGAGCGACGGCCTCATCGAGAATGCCGATACTGGGCCCGAACGATACCGCGACGCCGTACACCGCGGGTTCAGTGACGGAATGCACACCCGCGCCGAACCCGCCGCCCACATACGCGAGCTTCGCGTACGCATAGAGATCCGCGAGTATCCCCACGGCATCCACAAGAACGGTCTGTGACACAAGCCCGCCGTTCATGGCGGAGTACCGCTGGACGGTCAGACCGATCTTCTGGCACCGCTGTTCTACGTTCGCGAGTTCCCTCTCGTCCACTTCGTGCGGGACGATGATGAGCCGGTGCCCACTCTCTTCGAGAGAAGCGTCCCCGTTCTCGTACTGCATCGCAAGCCCGCCGAAGACGACGTCGTGGTCCGACGCGCTGATACTCCCGAGAACGATGTTCTCTGTCTCGAGCATCTCCTCGGGAAGATGTGTTTCCTTGTGCTCTGTCTTTCGCTCAACGATCCTGTCGAACCTCGTATCGCCGGTCACCGCGACTTGTTCGGGAGCGACCAGTCCGGAGAGATTCGTGCGGAGGCTCTCCGACCCCGTCATGATCGTGTCGAAATGCCCAAACAGCCACTTGTTGAACCCGCGCACCGGCCACTTCAGCCGCGCTGAGGTCTCATACATGTTCGCGTTTATCAGATAGATCCTGATGCCCATCCTTCTCGCGAAGAAAACGTGATTCGGCCAGATGTCGTGCCGCGTGATGACGTAGGTCCGCGGCTCGAAATCCCTGAAGAATCTGTTCACCGACCACGGGAAATCGAAAGGCTGGTAACAGACAGCGTCGAAGTAATCCGAATCCTGTTCCTCTGAGAATATCGTCGGCGAGTAGAAGGTCTGGAGTATGAAGTAGCGGTCGCGGTCGATTCTCGCGAGAACCGGCTTGAGCTGCTCGAACTCCCCCGCCGAAGCTGCGTGGAAGAGGATGAGTGTTCGCGACCCCCTGTCCCGCCGTACCTTCGCGAGAGCCTTCCGGCGTGCGGACGTCTGCTGCAGCAAGCGCGTTCTGATCTTCTTGTTGAACGCGCCGGCGAGCAGCGTGATGACCCACAGGACAGGCGTCAGAACAAGGTAGATTATGTAGAGGGGCATCTCGTCCTATCGGTGTTTCAGTATGAGGTCGACGAACTCCCGGAAGGCGCCGTCTCCCCCGGCCCGCTCCGTCACCAAGTCAGGCGTGAATCTGTCGAGAACCGGGCTGCTGCAGGGCATGGCCGAGAGCCCGACCGCCTGAAGGACCTCGATGTCATTGACATCGTCCCCGACGTAGGCGACCTCTTCCATTCCTATGCCCAGTTCCGCACACAGCTGCTTCACTCTGCCCAGCTTGTCGGTCTCTCCGAGAAACACATGCTCGATGCTCAGTTTCTCGGCACGGCGCTTCACGATCTCCGTCTGCTCAGAGGTTACTATCGCCACGGGTATCTTCTCATCCCTGAGCAGTTGAACCGCCATTCCGTCATAGGTTGAGAACGCCTTCAGGAGATCCCCTTCCGCGGAGTAGTACATCTTCGCGTCCGTCCACACGCCGTCGATGTCCGTCGCGACCAGCTTGATACCTCTCGCCCTGTCCGCAAGCGACCCCGGACGTGAAGCCGTTACTCCCGCCACTGGATGTCCTCCTCGGTAAGAACCGTATCTCCTAGGATGTCCTTCGCCGCCTTCGTCCCCACGACCCGCTCCATCTCCATCGGCGAGATGCCATTCCCGGGGCCCTTCGTCGTCAGCATGTCCCGCGTTATCTTCTGGCCCTTAGCGATATCCACGCTTGAGACTATGCTCTTCGCGAGCTTCCTGAAGACAGGGATCTCGGACTCCTGAATCCGCTTCTCCCCGTCCCCCATCGCCTCTTCCACGTGACGGATATCGCGCACCATCTTCCTCAGTCCAGTAGGCTCGAGCGACGCGGCGTGGTCACCGCCCTTCCAGGTACGGTCGAGCGTGAAATGCCGTTCGATTATCTTCGCACCCAGCGCGACCGCAACCGGCGGCATGGCTATCCCGGCTTCGTGCCCCGAATAGCCCAGGACGGCATCGGGGAACTCCCGCGCGTATGTCTTCAGGACATTGAGGTGCACTTCCGCGAAGTCGCACGGGTAGGTCGAGGTGCACTGCAGGAGCGCCACCTGCCCGTTGAACCTCACCGTGTGCTCGTATGCCCGTCTCACGGTGCTCAGGTCCGCCATACCGGTCGATAGCAGCATCGGCTTCCCCTTCCTGGCAGCGTGCTCAAGCAGGGGGAAGTTGGTGAGATCGGCCGACGCCATCTTGAAGAAGGGAACTCCGAGCTCGTCGATGAAATCGACGCTCTCTTCGTCCCAGCCCGACGCGCAGAATATCACATCGAGTTCCGACGAGTACTCCATCAAGTTCCTGTAGTCCCCGTCGGACAGCTCCAGCGCATGCTTGTGCTCACCGTAGGTCTTGCCGAAGCTGTTGGGGTTCTCGTAGGGCATGTCCAGCCCTTCCCTCGTCAGTATCCTCGTGACCTTCCGCTTCTGGAACTTGACCGCATCGACGCCGCATTCCTTCGCGCTCTCCATCAGACGCCTTGCAATGGCCACGTCACCCTGATGGTTGATACCGATCTCGGCGATTATGAACGTCGGCTGACCTTCGCCGATCTTCCGCCCCGTATCCCCGACATTGAAGACTCTCATTTTCCGTCCCTGTCTTTCTCGGAATGAACCGCCTCGAGCATTGCGAAGTCAGCGGCCGAATCGATCTCCCCGCCGTACTCCTCCGGGAAGACTACGTAACCTACTCTCCCGCCGAGACGGTTTCCGTGAGCCTCGAAGTGCTCGCGGGTGAAGATGTAGAGTGAGCCGTTCTCGACGAAACGCGCATCCTCGGGCAGAATGTCCTGTCTCCGCGGGCGGTTCGTGTAGTCGTGTTCCGCCACAGCGATGTCTCCCGCTACCTTCCAGAAGAAGCGGTGTGTGGGAGAGATCGAGAGCAGTGAGTCGTAGTTCCCCACCACGAACTTCTCCAGCGCTTCCTGAAGCGCGCCCTCTGGCCTGAGCGGGCTGGTGGCCTGGAGCAGAACGACGATGTCCGGCGAAGGCGTGATTACGCTCAGGGCGTGCTCAATAGCGCTCTCGGTTGTGGCCATGTCGACCGCCAGTTCCGCCGGTCGATCTATGATGGAAGCGCCGGCATCGCCTGACACTGCCGCGATTTCGGCATCGTCGGTCGAGACGTAGACGGCGTCCACGAGCGGCGCACCGA
>JAUWCJ010000147.1 GCA_030609365.1 Candidatus Eiseniibacteriota bacterium
ACGGTCTCTCGTCGTCAGAGAGCGGATACCGGGCCGCTTCGTCCTCCAGGCCGTCCCGCGCCTCTCGGAGCACGTCTTTGTGAAGGGGACTCTCACGAACCCGCTTGCGGTCCCGCTTCTGCCGGGCGCTGCCGAGGTGTACGTCGAGACCACGCCTGCGGGCGGTAGTGCAAAGGTGTCTAACTTCGTCGGGCAGGACCGCATGGAGGCGGTCGCCTCGGGCGAGGAGTTCGAGATGTACCTCGGCGTCGACCAGAACGTGAAGGTCGAGCACATCCTGAAGAAGAAGGAGACCATCTCGAAGGCGAAGAGCAAGACCACGAGGGTGAAGTACACGTACCTGATATCGGCCGAGAACTTCCGGCGGGGGACCACCGAGCTTCGGATCGCGGACCGCGTGCCGGTGTCCACCATGAGAGAGGTCAAGATCGACAGGCTAGAGTTCGTCCCCGAGCCCGCCGAGCAGACCGATGAGGGGCTGGTTACGTGGGAGTTCCGGATGGAGCCCGGAGAGAAACGAGAGATCACGATCGAGTACGTCGTCGAGTACCCGTCGCACATGTCGCCGGTCAGTCTCGGGCTCGAGGAGTAGACGGCGTCCGGGCGTCCAGATGTGGTATACTCCCGGCTCGGGCTGGTACAGCGCTGACCCGAGCCGGGCGCAGGAGCAAAGCCTCAGAACGCATCCGTATTCCAAGGCGCCGCTGCGGGAACTGGGGTACCGAAGTGAGAGGAAACGTGATGCCGGCAGCAGAACAGCAGGGCCACGCACTTCAGGCCCTGGATGAGGAGTTCGCCCTGTTCCTCGAGGAGCAGCCGTCATACGCGCGGACGGAAGTAATCGATGACCTCCGCGCGAGGGAATACACGCGCCTCGACGCTCAGGGGCACGTCTATCTCGACTACACCGGTGGAGGTCTCTACGCGGAAAGCCAGCTCCGCTGGCACACGTCGCTCCTCAAGAACCGCGTTCTCGGCAATCCCCACTCGCTCAATCCGACGTCGGCGGCCATGACCCGGCTGGCGGAGGAGGCGCGGCGCAAGGTTCTAGTCTTCTTCAACGCCTCTCCCGACGAGTACGTCGTCATCTTCACACCCAACGCCAGCGGAGCCCTGAAGCTGATCGGTGAGGCCTATCCCTTCAGTGAGGGCGACCACTTCCTGTTGACGTTCGACAACCACAATTCGGTCAACGGCATCCGTGAGTACGCGCGGGCCCGGGGCGTCGCGACGACCTACGTGCCGCTCGTGCTTCCCGAGACACGTGTCGATGAGAAGGAGCTCCTGTGCATGCTGGACGAGCTCCCCGTGGACTCCGCGAACGGGCTCTTCGCCTACCCCGCACAGTCGAACTTCTCAGGTGTGCAGCACCCGCTCGAGTGGATAGAGGCGGCCCAGCAGCACGGCTGGGACGTTATTCTGGACGCCGCCGCCTTCGTCGCGACCAACCGCCTGGACCTCGGTCGCTGGAAGCCGGATTTCGTCCCCGTCTCGTTCTACAAGATGTTCGGCTACCCGACCGGGGTGGGCTGTCTGCTCGCGAGGCGGGACGCGCTCGCGAAGCTCAAGCGCCCCTGGTTTGCCGGGGGCACGATAACCGTCGCATCGGTGCAGGGCGACAAGCACTACCTCCACGACAGCGAGGCGGCATTCGAGGACGGCACGCTGAACTACCTGTCGCTCCCGGCCGTCGAGATCGGCCTGGACCATCTCACCTCTGTGGGATTGGAGGTCATCCATGAGAGAGTCCGCTGCCTGACTGCCTGGCTGCTCGGTCGTCTTCACGACCTGCGACACGGCAACGGCCGGCCCGTGCTTCATATCTACGGTCCGATCGACACGCACATGCGGGGTGGCACGGTGACGATGAACTTCTACGATCCGGACTCTCAGTTCTTTGACCATCGCGTCGTCGAGGAAGAGGCCGCCCGCGACACCATCTCCCTCAGAACCGGGTGCTTCTGCAATCCCGGGGGTGGAGAGCTGACCCTCGGCATCTCCGAGAGCGAGCTGGAGACGTGCTTCGCCCAGCCCCAGCAGAGGTTGACGCTGGACGATTTCCGCCACTGCATAGACGGCAAGAGCACCGGCGCCGTGCGCGTCTCGTTCGGCATCGCGAGCAACTTCGCCGACGCCTACCGGTTCGTGGAGTTCGCGAGCACGTTTACGGACAGACAGGTGTGCGCCTGACTCCGCGGTTCCGGCCGCGCCATGGAGGAACAAGCAATGCACCGTTTGGTCAAGCGGGCCATCCGCCGCACGCTGCCAACCCCTCTCTTCTACATCCTGTATCGTCGGGCCGCCCGCCGCCTGGGCGACGCCTCGGACGCCCGGCACAGACTCTACCAGCAGCTCATCGATGAGAGCATGGGGCTTGCGTGTCTGCAGATCGGCGTGCGAGACGCCAAGCTGGCGCCACACTGGGTCAGCGTCGATCTCTACGACGAATCGGACCTCATCGATTTCCACTACGACGTCCAGGATCTTCAGTTTGCGGACGAGTCTTTTGACGTAGTGGTCTGCAATGCCGTTCTCGAGCATGTGGAGTCCCCCGAACAGGCCATCGGCGAGCTCAAGCGAGTGCTCCGTCCCGGCGGCAGGATCTGGGTCGAAGTACCGTTCAATCAGCCCTACCACGCTTCGCCCAGCGACTTCTGGCGGGTGACCCCTTCGGGGCTCCGCATCTGGATGCGCGACTTCGAAGAGACGGCTCTCGGGTTCTTCACGATCTACGGTTGCCCCATCGATACCGGTGTGTTCTACCTCGGGAGGAAGCCGAAGGGGAATACGCGTGGAGATTCGACCCTACAAGGATGAGGATCTGCCGGCGGTCATCGAGCTGTGGCGAGTGGCATTCCCCGACGCTCCGCCATGGAACGAGCCCGCGGCGGACATCGCCCGCAACCTCGAGGTTCAGCGGGAGCTCTTTCTGGTAGCGGCGGACGGCGGCGAGATCGTCGGCACCGCCGTGGCCGGCTACGACGGACACCGCGGGTGGGTCTACTATGTGGCGGTGGACCCCGGACAAAGAAGGCGGGGGATAGGCACGGCGCTCATGCGCAGAGTCGAGCGCGACCTCGCCGGCGCGGGGTGTCCCAAGCTGAACCTTCAGGTTCGGGGCGCCAACCGCGAAGCCGTTCGCTTCTACGAGAGCCTGGGATATGTGGCAGAGGACCGGGTCAGTCTGGGGAGGCGGCTCGAGGAGCCGAAGATGCCGGAGCGCACGCCCGGGAACCCGGTACGTTCCACCGGGATCCACGAGAGGATCCGCAGAATCGCGCGCCTGATACCCTCGGGCCGCGTCGCGACGTACGGACAGATCGCGGCGTTCGCCGGTGGGTGTACGCCACGAATGGTGGGCTACGCGATGGCCTCGGTCCCCTCCGGGAGCGACGTGCCCTGGCACCGCGTCATGAACAGCAAGGGCACGATCAGTCTGAGATCCGGCAGCGATGGCCACGAGGCGCAGCGCGGCATGCTTGAATCGGAGGGCGTCGCCTTGGATGAGCGCGGGCGCGTCGATCTCGAGCGATTCGCATGGACCGGGCCGGGCCTGAAACAGGGCTGAACCGCCGACGCCTTCGTGCTATACTCCTCCATCGTTTACCACCAAGAGGAGGTTACACATGTCGAAATCCCTGGCCGTGGCACTGGACCACGCGCGAAAGACACGAGATGACGTGCTAGGGGAACTGCGCGAATTCCTGAGCATTCCGTCGGTCTCCAGCAATCCCAAGGGTCACGATGACATCAAGCGCGCGACCGAATGGCTTTCCGAGCGCCTGAAGGTTCTGGGGATGACCCGCGTCGAAGTGCTGCCAACCGCCGGCCACCCTGCGGTCTACGGTGAACTGCTGTCCGCCGGACCGTCTGCCCCGACCGTTCTTATGTACGGTCACTACGATGTTCAGTCTGCGGCGCCGTTGGGCGACTGGGACTCCGATCCGTACCGGCCGGTCGTGCGCGGCGACAATCTCTACGCGAGAGGTTCGGCAGACAACAAGGGTCAGATCATGGCCTGCATCGCGGCGGTCCAGGCCGCCATGAGCGCGGGCCCCATGCCGGTCAACGTCAAGTTCGTGGTAGAGGGCGAAGAGGAGCTGGGCTCGCCGAGCTTCGCGGGTCTTCTCGAAGAGCACGGTGACCTTCTGACCGGCGATTTCGTTCTCAACCCGGACGCGGGCATGCTCGGGCCGCAGACGCCGACCATCTACTACGGGTTGCGAGGCATGTACGTCTGCAAGCTCCGCGTTTACGGACCGTCGCACGATCTGCACTCGGGCGGCTACGGTGGCGTCGTCCACAATCCCATCCACGCGCTCTCGCACATGATAGCCGGTCTGCACGACGCGGACGGACGCGTGACGCTCGACGGCTTCTACGACAGGGTGCGTGAACTGACCGCGGAGGAACGCGCCGAGATGGCCGCCCTTCCCCGAGATGCGGCTTCCTATCTGGAGCAGTCGGGTGTCAGCAAGCTCTGGGGCGAACCGGGGTTCACGCCTGTCGAGCGCGAGGGTGCGCGCCCCGCGGTCGACGTGATTCACATTCTGGCGGGCAGCCCGAAATCGGCGATACCGGCGGAGGCCAACGGCATCATCACAGCGCGGCTCGTTCCCGACCAGGACCCCAATGAAGTGCACGAGGGGATGATGAAGTACATCGAGGAGAGGATCCCGTCCACGGTCAGCTGGGAAGTGCAGTCGTACGAGGGCTTCCCCGCGTCGCTGACCGACAGGAACAGCCCCGGCGTCCGTGCCCTGTCGAAGGCGATGGTCGAGGTGTGGGGCAAGGAACCGCTGTTCTGTAGGAGCGGCGGCAGCATCGCGGCCGTGGGCCAGCTGCAGAAGGTCCTCGGGCTGGACTCGGTTCTCACCGGGTTCGCCCTGCCGGACTCCCAGATGCACGGGCCGAATGAGAAGCTCCATCTGCCCACCTGGGAGAGGGGTATTGAGGCGCTCGTCCACTTCCTGTACTAC
>JAUWCJ010000089.1 GCA_030609365.1 Candidatus Eiseniibacteriota bacterium
CCCCTCAAGGCCAGGTACCGGACGGGCGTGTACTCGGCGCCGATGCGAGCCGTCGGACCGAGGTCGTTGACCTTCTCCAGATCCATCGACATCAGGACACCGTGCCACCGGTACGATCCCCCCACCGTCATCGTCACGGGCAGAGGATCGCTACCGCTTTCGAAGGTCAGTCCCGGACCGAGGTTCCGGACGGCCGCTCCGACACTCGTGGCGTTGTTCACGCTGTAGAGCACGCCCAGATCGACGGCGTAGGACGACGCCCCGTGGTCGCCCAGCGAACTGGATAGGAACTTGAGATCCGCTCCCACACCTACGTCTGCGGACATGCGCCTGCCGTAGCCCACCACGCCTGCGAAGTCACCCGTCTCGAACGAACCCTCGTCCGTGTTGTCCCAGGAGCGAGTCCCTCCCTGCTCGAGCGCGACACCGATGCCCGCGTCGCGACCGAACGAAGCGGCGTAGCTCGCGCTGTTGTAGGTCACGTCCTGCAGCCAGGAAACGTGAGAGAGCGTCAGCCGGTGTCCGTCGACGCGCGAGAGACCCGCCGGATTCCAGTGCAGAGCCGTTCCGTCGTCAGCGACGGAGGTGTATGCGCCACCCATGGCCGCGGCGCGTGCCCCGATGCCCACACCGAGGAACTGCGCCCCGGACGTCCCCTGCGCCAGAGAGGCCGCCGGCAGAACAGCCACGATAACAGCCACGAGAACCGCGAGCTTGCTGGACGTCATGTCGTACCCTCCCGGATTGCATGCTATCTGATAACGGCGACCTTCTTGACCGATTCACTCTCGCCCATCTGTATCCTGAGGAAGTAGACACCGCTGGCGACGGAATCGCCCGCGTCGTTGTCCCCATACCAACTGATGGAGGAACTGCCCTCGAGCGTCTTCACGTGTGTTCCGGCCATGTTGTAGATGCGTACCGCGGCCGTTCCCTCGTACGACCCCAGTGTAATCTTGACCTTCCCCCCGGCCAGAGGCTCGAAGGAGTTCCTGTCGACGACGATGCCGCCCGTCGGATCCTCCAATGTGTCGTCGAGAACGGTGACCGTGAGCGTCGTGTCGGCGACCGATCTTCCGAAATAGTCGGTCGCAGTGATGATGACGGGGGCATCTGTCACCGGCACGAACGAGTTCGTCTGCGAGATCTCGTACGTGATGGTGTAGCGCCCGCCCGTGCCCTCCGAGACGCCAACGTTGGCCGGATCGAACTCGCTGTCCACCTGACTGAAGTCCGCGGTGACGTCGTAACCGATGTCGTCCCACATGCTCGTAACAGTTATGGTCTCACCAGGCTCGAAGCTGTCGTCTCCGCCGCTGGCCACCGATGAAACGTGCTCGGGTGGCGCCACGTCGAAGATCACGTCGAACGAGAGTATCGGGACGGATGCGTCCGGACCGTTGACGTGACCCCGTCCGTCGGCGGTCGGCGTGCCGTCGTAGCCCCGCACGAAGACCTGCAGCACCTCGTCGAGCGAGTCCGGAATACAGGATGTGCACGCCACGCTGCCCGCCCAGGTGGCGGTATCCGGGCGCCCCACGGCGACCTCGCTCCACTCCTCCTGGTCGATGGACATCTCGACCGACACGACGCCGGCCCGATCGTAGGCCCATCCGGTCAGCTCGGCGACGGACGAATCCACTCTGATCTCCATGGCGGTCGTATCGGTGTAGTCGACACCCAGTACGGGCGGCGACGTGTCGAGGTCGACCAGCGCCCCCGACCAATCCGCATTCCCGGCCGCGTCCCTGGTCTCGACCTTGACGAAGAAGAGTCCGTCAGGCGCGACCGCGCCCTCCTCGTCGGCGCCGTTCCAGAAGAGGATTGCGGAGGCGACCCCGGTGGCGGAGTAGACCAGCCGAACGGGCTCGACGTCCTCGTCGAGAACCGTGACCAGAACCTGGTCCGAGGGCTCGGAGATACCGGCCTCGAACCGGATCATCAGGCTGTCCCCGACACCGTCGCCGTTCGGTGAGAACCGGCTCGGCGCGACGTCCACGTCGAGGAGTGGCGGCGCCTCGGTGTCAGCGACAAAGGAGAAGGCGGCCTCCTCTATGGGGCCGAACTCCGGTATGGCCTTGATCAGGAACTGGTATTCCCCGTCTGCGACGAAGCTGTCTTCGAACCACGCGTCCCACCAATGGCTGTGCGTGCCCTCGTCCTCCCAGCCCGACCAGAGAGTCAGGAAACCGACGCCGGCGGAGTCGGCCACGGAGAGAACGATGGCGGCCTGTTCCGAGAGCGAGTAGTAGACCGCGGTCGAGTCGAATACGCCGTCGGCGTTCGGAGAGAACGGATTTGGAATGGCCCCGACGTCGGAAATGAGCCCACCTGCGGCTGGAACGGCCAGCGCCCATACAACCATCAGGACCGCGGCGGCCGGCCATGCCGGGTTCGTTCTATACATCCAGACTCCCCTTTGTTCCATGTCGAGAGCGGGCACATAACCTGTAGTCTTGCCAGAGGATACAATGCTCCAGTGTCGTGGTGTCAAGCGGAATCCGGCCACTCCGCGGGCCGTCGTACGCGTTCCGGGCTCAGAAGTGCAGAAGCACTGAGAGCAGGTGTCTCGGCGCACCTCTCTCCTTGAGAAGAATCGCGTAGTTCAGAACGAAGGAATCTCCGCCGGGCGTCCGACCGCTCCGGGGGCACGCGACCATCGGGATCGAGCCAATACCCAGCGATAGGACGTTGGTTTCGCCGCTGTCTTCACGGAAGGCCCCGGCTCTCACGGCGCCCCTGCCCCAGAGATTCCACTCCAGACCAATGCGGGGTTCAAGTGAGGTCTCGGCGTGCTTCTCGGAAAGGTCGCGGAGATCGAACGTCAGGAGCAACTCGTCCAGCGGGCGATAGGCTATCCCTGCGTTCATCGTGCGTGACCCGAGGCCCTCGACCGCGAGCCGGTAGTGATCGAACGCACCCGGCAGATCCAGGTACGTCAGTCCGACGGTCACCTTCTCGTTGGGACGAAGCAGCGCTCCGTAGGCGCGCCCTGTCCCGTTCTTCCGCTCGCCCGGAACGTCCCACCCGGAGAGAATGATCTCGCTCCCTCCTATGACTACGCTGGGAGCCAGCTGGAACGCGAACGCGAATGTTGTGTAGTACGCGCTCAGGAGATCGCTCGCGTCGGCGAGCCCCTGCGCGTCGGCCAGCCCGTCGGGATCCAGGTGTTCCTCGAGTAGAAGGACACCCACGGCCACACCGCCCGTCCGAACGGTCACGCCCTTCGCGATGGCGCCAAGGGCGACCGACAGCTTCTCGATGGCAGGCAGGGAGGCGAAGGGTTCGGACTCCTTGCCGGCCAGGAACCCGGTCTCACGCGCGATGGCCGGCGCTCCGAGGATGTTGAGATGGACGCGGAAGTCGACGCCGCTGCCGCAGTCCGGCGGCATGAAGCCGGCCGGATTCCAGGCCATCGCGGCGAGCTCGCCGTCGACGGCCATGAAGGCCCCACCCATGGCCATCGGGCGAGGCGAGACCGTACTGACACTCCCGACCGGGAACGCCGGCACGGGAAGCACGAGCACGAGGGCGAGGGCGATCGTGAGGGCCGGCGCTCTCCCGGCCGTGCAGCTTCTGCGCGTGACCTGTCTCATGAAAGCGCAGTATATCATCGCTCAGGGCCTTCAACAAGCCGTGTCGGAAGCCTTTAGACGTTGACAGGGAAACCGGTCGCCTGCTACGGTTCCTCATTGAGAGCAACGGATTCTGCAAAAGGAAAGGTGGAATGACATATGAAGAGGATTCTGATCTCTGCCCTTGCGGCGCTCCTGGTGATGTCACTTCCCGCGGTGGCCGCGGGTCCTGCCGACGGCGTCCCACGCACGCAGACGGCCGGAGCGCCGACGATCGTCCGCAGCGGATTCGCCAGCAAGAGTGAGACGACCATCACGGGACTGGTGGTCAACGAGAAGGGCGGGCCGCTCCTGGACGTGAACGTCAAGCTGTACATGGGCGGACTTCTGGTGACGGAGCAGCTGACGTCGTCGGACGGCGGTTTCGAGTTCACAGAGCTCATCGACTACGGCAGCGACGTCACGATAGACCTGTGGTTCGTTCCGCCCACCGACGAGCTGGTGATGGAGAACGTGATCCTCAAGGAGAGCGCGGCCGCCCTTCAGCACGGCATCTACAGCGATTGCGTCCAGAGAACCAGGCTGGACCCGATCACAGACGTCATCGTCAAGCTCTACGATCTCGAGTCGCGCGTGGCGATGCTCAAACGCAAGGGCTGCATAAAGTAGGAACAGCGGCAGCTCGGTTCTTTCAGATATGCGAACGCCGGGACGACGGTCCCGGCGTTCGTACGTCTGCGGTCGGAGCGGCAGGGAAGCGCGGGGTTCATCCCCGCCCCAGCGACTCCAGGTGGCTGACCACTCCAGGTGGCTGACCACTCCAGACGGCTAACCACTTCAGGCGGCTAACCGGAGTGGATGCTCAGACCCTCGACGGCCTCGGCGGCCTCCATGACCGATTCCGCGAGCGTGGGGTGTGCGTGTATCATACCCGCCAGCCTGCCGAACGAGAGTTCCGCCTCGACGGCAAGCGCCACCTCGTGGATCAGATCCGACGCGTGCGGGCCGACGACCACGCCCCCGACCACTCGTCCGCTCGCTGCGTCGCAAAGGACCTTAACGAACCCCTGGACCTCACCCCCGGCCAGTGCCTTGCCCGAGGCCGCGAACGGGAACCTCCCGGAGGAGAGCTCGAGGCCCTGGCTCGAAGCTGCCGCCTCGGTGATCCCGACGCTGGCGATCTCAGGCCTGGTGAAAGTGCATCTGGGCACGGCGCGGTAGCTCATCGCGAGGTCACGCCCCGCCGCGTTGGTCGCGGCCACAATACCCTCACGGGAGGCGACGTGTGCCAGCAGCCACCCTCCCACCAGGTCCCCGATCGCGTAGACACCCGGCCGCGAGGTCTCCATCTTCTCATTGACGACGACCGCACCGCGCTCGACCTTGATGTCCGCCTCGGGGATGCCGGAGCCGCCTGCGCCAGGACGGCGCCCCATGGCAAGGAGCACGCGCCCGGACTTGACGGACGTCCCGTCCGACAACGTCGTCAGGGCGGTGTCCCCGGTAACCTCGATCGACTCCACCTTCGTTGCCGTGCGGACATCCACGCCCCGCTTCTTCATCGCTGCCAGAAGCTGTCTGACTGCAGACGTATCCTCACCGGGGAGTATCCCGGGGAGCATCTCGACCAGCGTCACGGAGAGACCCAGCGACGAGTAGAACCCCGCGAACTCGCAGCCGACCGCTCCCGCACCGATGATGAGCACGTCGTCCGGCATGTGAGGAGACTCCAACGCCTCGCGCGTCGTGACGACGACCCTGCCGTCATAGGGGAACGTCTCCGGCACGAGCGGCGTCGACCCCGTCGCGAGGATGATCCGCTCGCACTCGACGGCGATGGTGCCGTCGGGCCCTTCGACGCCGACGACTCCGGGTTCCCCGAGCGACCCGACGCCGGGGAAAACCGTGACCTTACGCTTCCTGAGAAGCGTCTCGACACCACCGCGGAGGCGCGCGACCACTTCGTCCTTGCGCCTGAACATCGCGGGAACGTCCGCCTCGAAGCCCTCGACCTTCACACCGAACTCCTCGGCACGCCCGAGAGCCGAGAACAGGCCGGCACTCCCCAGGAGCGCCTTCGTGGGAATGCAGCCCCGATTGAGGCAGACACCACCCAGCTGTTCCTTCTCCACGAGGGCGACTTTGAGGCCCAGCTGCGCTGCTCGTATCGCCGCCACGTACCCGCCGGGACCGCCGCCGATCACGGCCAGGTCGAATCGCTCTGCCATCTCACGCCTCCGCCGTTCCAGGGAATCAGTGATGTGTCCGTCTCGTCGAGTCCTCCACCAAGAGCGTACCCGCGCGAGTCGGCGGCTGTCAAGCCGCGAGCAGGCGCCAAGGCCAGCCGCCGGACCGAAGTAACGCGCGCGTTGACCCGTCAGACGCGATGTGGTAGAGGGGTAAGAACAATCACCACAGGCGTAAACGGAGAAGCGGCAGCCCCGTGTCAACTATCGTCCAGAAGTACGGCGGCACGTCGATCGACGGTCGGGAGAAGATCCTCGCGATCGCCGAGAGGCTCGCCGCGCTCAGAGGCAGCGGTCACGACGTGGTCGTGGTCGTCTCCGCGCCCGGAGGTACGACCGACTCGCTGCTCAGAGATGCCACGGCGCTGGCGGCCGAGCCGAGCCAGCGCGAGCTGGACATGCTGATGACGGCGGGCGAGCGGATATCGATGTCGCTTCTCGCCATAGCGCTGAACTCGATCGGCTGCCCCGCGATCTCCTTCACCGGTTCTCAAGTAGGCATCATCACAGACACGAAGCACACGGACGCCCGCATCCTGGAGGTGCGCCCCGAGAGAGTGGTCCGCGAGCTTGCATCGGGCAACGTCGTGGTCGTCGGCGGGTTCCAGGGCGTGAGCACGGCGAAGGACGTCACGACGCTGGGCAGAGGTGGGTCCGACACGACCGCCGTCGCGCTGGCCGCGGCGCTGGGCGCCGAACGCTGCGAGATCCTGACGGACGTCGACGGCGTATACACGGCGGATCCGAACGCCATCCCGGCGGCCCGGAAGATCACCGAGATCTCGTTTGGGGACATGAGCGAACTGGCGCGGTACGGTGCGACCGTTCTGAAGGAAGATGCCGTGCGGTTCGCGGAAGAGAACGGCATCACGCTCCACGTCCGGAAGAGCGGGTCCGATGCCGCGGGCACGATCGTCCTCGATGAACCCACCCGTCCGTGCCCCCCGGTCACCGGGCTCTCTCTGCTCGAGGATGTCGAGCTCCTGACATGGGAACACATGCCGGCCGGCGCGGCGGCAGAGATCGGGGAGCTATCGGGGCGCGTGAAGTTCGTCCTGACACTCGGGGATCAGACGTTGGTCGCCGTTGAGAGAGCGGCCATGGAGAGACTCCTGGACCGGAGCGATGGGAACATGTCGGCCCGCCGGGCGGACCTCATCTGCGCGGTAGGTCGAGACGCGGGATCGGCCGCCTCCGCGGCGACCGCACGGGCGGCCCTTGAAGACTCAGGCGAGAAACTGCTCGCGATGGTCTCGGAAGGTCGGTCGACAGTGGTGGCTGTCAGGCCCGGTGGCGCAAGAAGGGCCCTCGAGGCGCTCCACGACGTCTTCTTCCCGCCGACCCGGACGGAGCGCTAGACCTTCACGCGCTCTCCCCTGATATAGAGAGCCGCGACACCGATGTCCCTGATGGTCTCGAGAGGGACCTCGAACGGGTCAGCATCAAGAACAGTGAAGCTGGCCTCCTTCCCCACCTCCAGCGTCCCCCGCTTCGATTCGTCGAACGATATTCGGGCCGCCCCGCTCGTGAAGAGTCCCACGGCGTCGAAGACGGATACCCGCTCCGACTCGTTCGGCCGGTTGACGGCCGAGTGAATGCCCAGCAGTGAGTCCATCGGTGTGACGTACGAATCGGAGCCTCCGGCGAGCGGGATCCCGGCCGCAAGCATGGTCCTGTGAGGGTTGGTCCGGGCGGCTCTGGCTGCCCCCAACCGTTTCTCGATCATCCCGCCGTGCCCGCCCCACAGAAACTCGAACGTCGGCTGCACACAGGGGAAGATCCCCGTCGCTGCGATCGCCGCGATGTGATCGTCGCTTGGCAACTCGCAGTGCTCGATCCTGTGCCTCGCGGAACCGACCTCACCTCCGCACGCCGCTCGATAGCAGCGGATCGCCTGATCTATCGCCCGTCCGCCCAGGGCGTGGACGGAGATCTGCAGCCCCCGTTCGTGAGCCCTGTGGAAGAACGCTGTGAGGTGTTCCTCCTCGTAGTACAGAACACCCGTCCCCTCTCCGTCGGCGTACGGCTCAGTCAGAGCGGCGGTTCCCGAGCTGAAGGAACCGTCGAGAAGCAGGCAGCCGCCGATCCTCGTCAGTCCCAGCGCGGCCACTCTGTCGACGTCCTCCATCTGCGAGTAGATGATGGTGTCTATCGGCAGGTCGCCCTGGATGTCCAACAGGATCTCGACGTCGCGGTCGCCCGGGGCCTTGCTCCCGGCCAGTGCGTGCACGACGCCTATGCCCCGGCCGGCCGCAAGTGCCGCCGCCCGCCTGAAGCACTCGATCCGATCCTCGCGCGACAGGAACGACTCAGACTTGCGGACGGTGAACGTGTAGGCATCCTCGCGAAGTGTGCCCGTGACATCACCCCAGTCGTCCAGCTCGACGCCCTCCAGATCGTCGGGCACGCCGATGAGCTCCCACGCCGCCGTGTTGACGACGCCGGAGTGACCATCGCGGCGCTTGATGAGTATGGGCACCGTCCGTGACACACCGTCGAGTTCCAGTCGGGTGGGGTACCTGCCGTCAGGCAGAAGATCAGGGTCGAACGTGTGCGCTCGAAGCAGAACGCCCTCGTACGACGCAGCCGCCTCGCTGAGGATCGAGAGCACCTCGTCGAAGCGCGTAGCGGCAGAGAGATCGGTGTCCACTTCCATGAGGCCGGTCTGCATGAAGTGCACGTGGCAGTCGTGCAGCGCCGGGATAATGGTGTTGGAGCGGAGATCGAGCAGGGCCGCGGACTCCGCCAGATCATCCGGGGAATCGCCACAACCGACTGCCGCAATGCGCCCGGAGTCGATCAGCATCCAGTCCAGCACGTGCCCGGGACGGTCCATCGGATGCATCCGCCCCCTGACGAGAACAGGCCTGCCGCTCATACTGTCTCCTCAGATCCGGCTGGTCTCATACAGGACGAACTCACCGAAACCTTCCTTGTCGACAAAGGTGTACTTCGTGTGGTCGCTGTAGTAATACCAGATCTCCCAGGCACTCAGCATCTGCCCGATGGGCTGCGAATCGATGTCGTCGGGTGCACCGTACTGTATGTAGATGCGGCCCATGTCGGTCTGCCAACCGTCGATGATGGACCTGAACTGCGCGTTGGCGTAGCCGAGCCTCCTCATGAACTCCGTCTTGAACTCGTTGACCGCAGTCGCGGGGTCGGGGTCGCGCCCGGCCCAGAACTCGTCCCATGCCGGACCTCTCTCCTCAGGCGGCACACTGGAGAGAAGGTCCATCTCGTCTCGCGTCGCCACGTAGCTGATCTGTGCGAGCATCTTCTCCTCATCCTCGCCCCAGCTCAGGGGCGATGTGACGACACGGAACCGCGACCTGGCACCGACCTCCTCCCCCTCCGGGAGAGGCGTCACCTCCACCTCGAGAACGTGCGCGCCCACCTCGAGGTCCAGGACGGTGAACTCGTACACGTACTCCCGCAGGAAGTGCGTCTGGACGAGTGTGTCCTCGTGGCTCTTCTTGAGGAGCCCGCGATCGTCTCTGACCAGGATCTCGATCGCGTAGCGCGAGTCCGGAGTGCCGTAGACCGGTATCCTGACCCTGACATTCGGGCGGTCCTCGCCGTACGCCCGCGAGGGGTTGAGGACCGGCTCCGCGGCTTCTTCGCCGCCGACTCCAACGGTCTCGAAGAACACGCTGCCCAGACTCAGTTCGCCTGGGACCATCCGGGGAACCGTGACCTCCCGCTCAATGATACCCACCGCCCTCGTGTCCAGACTGGTCAACTCGAGCTTGAGGCTGTACCGCCCCGGCGGAACGACGAACAGGAGCTCATCGGCACTGGCCGTGCGGCGCTCGTTGGTCTCGTCGTAGGTCGCTACCGTGACCGTCTTGCACCACGAGTCACCGGTGACCTGACGGCCTTCTTTGTCATAGAGGATGGCCGTGATCTCGTACCGCGCACGGTAGCCGTCCCCGTGCCGCAGGAAGTGCAGCGCGTCGTACATCACGGCGTAGCTGATTCTCACCGTACCCTCGCCGCTCGCCGAGGGAGCCACGGCGACGTCGGCGGCGAACCTGATGCCCCCGATACTCGCCGGGGTGCCGGCGTCCATCGGGGCTCCGCGGGCGACGAGAGACGCCGCAAGGACCAGAGCAACGGTTGTCAGTGTCCTGGGAAAAGTTCGCATCTACTCGTGCCTCAGTGCCACTATGGGGTCCATCTTCGCGGCCTTGGAGGCCGGATAGTACCCGAAGAACACGCCTACCGCGATCGAGACTCCGAGCGCAAGAACGACCGACCACGGCTGTACGCTGGCCGGCATCGGTGTGGCCGAGTCGACAAACTTGGCGAGACCTACCGCGGCCGCAAGCCCCAGAAGGCCTCCCAACCCCGACAGCACCGCGGCCTCGACCAGGAACTGCGTGAGAACGTCTCGCGAGCGGGCGCCCACGGCCTTCCTGATGCCTATCTCGCGCGTACGCTCCGTGACGGAGACCATCATGATGTTCATTATGCCCACGCCACCGACGATGAGCGCAATGGCGGAGATACCTATCATGACGATCCACGTAACCTTGGTCAGGTTCTCGTACATCTCCACCAGTTGAGATTGCGTGAGGATCTCGAAGTTGTTCTCATCCCCCGCCTTGAGCCGTCGGCGCGCCCGGAGGACACGGGTCACCTGCTCCATTGCCTCGTCCATCTCCTCCGACCCCACGGCTTTCACGGAGAGCCGGGTAGTCAACCGCTCGCCGAAGACCTTGTTGATCGTTTTGTAGGGGACTATGACGTAATCGTCGAGACTCTGGCCGAACATCTGGCCAAGAGGAGTCATCACGCCAACAACGGTGAAGCGGCGGTTGCCGATCAGGACGTGCTTCCCGAGCGGATCCTCCCCCGGGAAGAGATGCTCGGCCACGGGGTGCCCCAGCACGGCGACCTGTCTCCGCCGGTCCGACTCCGGCCAGGCAAAGAAGCGGCCGTCTCCGACGGCGCTGTCGGACACATACTGGTACTCCGGCGTCACGCCCATGATGGCGATGTTCTTGGTCGACTCGGACCCACGCTTGACCTTCCTCATGACGAACGTCTGGGGAGAAATGGCCTCGACGGCCGGGCAGATCTCCTCCACCATCTCCGCGTCTCTGTAGGTGAAGTCCGGCCGTTTGATGTACTCCAGGTACTGCTCGTAGTT
>JAUWCJ010000064.1 GCA_030609365.1 Candidatus Eiseniibacteriota bacterium
GGTCATCTTCGGCTGCGGCAGCGACAACAACAACGCATACTGCGTGGACGGCTCGAGCGGTGCGTTGCGCTGGAAATTCATCGCGCCGGACGCCGTCTACCAGGTCGCGCGCATAGGGGACGTCAACGGCAACGGAACCGATGATGTACTGGTTGGTACGGGCGACTCCTACGCCGACTACACTTACTGCATCGATGGCGGAAGCACCGGATATCCCTCCTACATCTGGCGTTTCTACGTCGGGGACACGACCTTCTCGGTAGCGGGGACGGACGACGTCAACGACGATGGCGTTCCCGACGCGCTGGTCGGGACGTGGGACGCAAGCGGCAGCGTGTACTGCGTGAGCGGCGCCGACGGCTCGGAGATATGGTCGTACCCCGTCGGGAGCTACCAATATGTGATGCGTGTTGTGCCAATCACGGATCTGAACGACGACGGCCGCGCGGACGTGCTCGTGGGCTCGTGGGACAACGCCATCATATGTCTGGACGGGCGCACGGGCACGGAGCTCTGGAACGTCCCCACGGGGACGACGAACGGCGGCGACGTGTGGACCATCTGGCCGATGGGGGACGTGGACTACGACGGCTACGCCGATGTGATAGCGGGGTCATTCGATCTCAAGGCCTACTGCGTGAGCGGCCGCACGGGCGACCTTCTGTGGGACTACACAGTGGGCAACCGCGTCTACTCGGTGCGCTCGCTGGGCGACGTCAACTCCGACCAGGTCGGGGAGGCGCTCGTCGGTACGCAGTACTACGGCGGCGTCGGAGGGAAGGTCTACTGTCTGGACGCGGACGGCGACGCTACCGGGGTGGCTCCCGTTGCCGAGCTCTCGTGTGGGATCTGCGGGGAGGCCGTGGTCCTGTCGTGGAGCTTCGACGAGGCTGCGGGACTCGCGGGATTCAACGTCTATCGGATGATCGCAGAGGAGACCGAGTCGCCCGCCGCGCTGCGGCAGCGGCTGACGGAGCGGGGCACGTTCAGCGTGCGCGAGGCGCTCGCGGAGCGGGCGGGGCTTGGGAGCGACGCTAGAGAGAGCGGCTTCGTGCGGCTGAACGACGAACTCATCCAGGGATGCTCCTACGCCGACGCGAGTGCGGTCGACGGTGTGAGCTACTCGTACATGGTCGGCGCTATGACCGGTGGTGGCAGCGAGGTGCTGGTTGGTCCCGTTGATGTGCTGGCGGACTTCCGGACGAGCGAGCTGTGGCTCGCACATGCGACCCCGAATCCGTTCCGCACCTCGGCATCACTCGGGTTCGCGGTCCCCGCGGGCACGAGCGCCGAGCTGGGGATCTACACGCCCGGCGGGCGCCTGGTGAGGATGCTCGCGGCAAACGGTGGCAGAGGAACCGTCGTCTGGGACGGTCTGTCCGACGAGGGCGAGCCCGTGGCTCCGGGAGTCTACTTCGTCACGCTGAAGGCCGCTGGGCAGAGCGCGCACAGGAAGGTCGTGCTCCTCAAATAGCGGACCTCGAACTGCGGCGCGCTCGCCGGCCAGGTGCGTCGCCCCAGGCAAGTATGGAAAGCGGCCACCCGACGCTCACCGCGTCAGGTGGCCGCTCTGTTCCTCCGCGCTCGCGTGCTCTACCGGTAAAGGGACTTGATCGTGGCCCAGGAGACATCTTCCACCGGGTTGCCACCACAGTCTCCGGACGGTCCGATGGCGGGATCCTTGCCTACTCCTCCGGATGAGTACATGCAGTAGTAGAAGACTCCCCCCGGATCCTCGCAGTTGACGACCCACCGAGGATACTGAGGGTCGTCGTGGATCGAGACATCACCCGGGACGCCCAGATAGAACAGTGTGAGAACGGCTACCTGGGCGGGGAAAGTTGTTATGCACTCGGTCGACGCAAGAGTGATGCCTGTCTCCCAGTTTCCAATGGCCAGGTCGCCGGGGAGAAGATTGGTGAAGGCCGGTGGGGAGGACATGCCCGGCGTAACATCGAGTCTGAACGACACCGAGGCGAATCCCGGTTCGCCGGAGTGGGTGAGGTCGAGCATCAGGTATGCGTCAACTGATGTGTATATCGGCGGATCCGCCCGGTGGGCGAAGTTCGGCGGATCGAAGTCGATGTAGAGCCACTCACCCACGATGGGGTTCGCGACCGCCGTCCCCGCGACCAGCACCAGCACTGATATAGCAATAGCAACCGTTTTCATGTGGAACTCCTTTCGTTCCTGCGCCGCGCGCGGCGGTTGTGATCTCCGCGGCCTCGCGGGTCTCATCTCGCTGCTTGCAGATGTCACACCGCCGGCCTGGTCCCGGAAGGTCTACCTGTAGAGGGCCTTGATCGCGCCCCACGCAACATCACTCACAGGGTTGTGGTCGCACAGAATCAGCGGCTCCGGAGCATACATGCCGATTCCGCCGCCCTGAACGTAGCAGTATTCATGCTCACTTCCAGGGTCCCCGCACGTTGTGAAAACATGTCCCAGGTACGGGTGAGGGACTATCTCAACTATGCCTGGCATCCCCAGGTAGAAGATGTGGACGTAGCCCAGCGTGGCCGGGAACTGGGTGAAGCAGTCCTCGGCGATCACGGTTATCCCGTCGCCGACGATCCCGAGAACGATGTACGAGGGGTCGATAGGGGTGAAGTCCACCATGACCCCAGTGCCTTCAGTCACGCTCGCATCGAAGGACACGGAGTAGACATCCTCTCCCGTGATGTAGCCGATGTCGGCCACCACGTAGGCGAAGACGGTCGTGTAGGGCGCTGGGTAGATGGACGTCATGGCGTACGGCGGCTCGAAGTCGACGAAAAGGTCGATCCCGATCGGATTAGCAGCAGCGGTCGCGACCAGAGTCAGACCGAGCATCAAGACACCCAGAGCAGTTCTCATCATCAGCACCTCCTCCTAGCCGAGGCCCCCGACCCATTCGCTCCACCATCCCTAACCGGCACTATTATACCACGCTTGGTCATTGAACTGAAGCGCGGATTGCCCGGCAGGTGGGGCCCGCTTGACACCCTCCGTACCCGCCGATAGAATCGCCGTCCGGCCCGACATCCCAGCCCGAGGACCAGATGGGCAATCTCAAGCACCTCCTCAAGCACTTCGCAAGGTACAAATGGGCCGTCGTTGGCGGCGTCATCTGCCTGCTCTTCGTCGATGGGATGCAGCTCATCATTCCGAGGATCATCAAGCGGGCCGTCGACGACCTGACCTATTCGGGCGCCGCACACACGGACCTCATGAGCTACGGGCTTCGTATCGTCGCGCTCGCCGCAGCGATCGCTGTTTTCAGGTTCTTCTGGCGGTTCTTCATCATCGGGACGTCGCGCCATATCGAAGAGGACATCAGGAACGATCTCTACAGCCACTTGCAGAGGCTCTCCGCCAGCTACTTCGCCGTCCACAAGACCGGCGATCTCATGGCGCACGCGGTCAACGATCTGAACGCGGTGCGGATGGCGTGCGGGTTCGGCGTCGTGGCGACGACGGACGCGATCGTCTTGGGGTTAGCGGCCATCGGGTTCATGCTCGCGCTGAACGTGAGACTGACTCTGCTGGCCCTCATCCCCATGCCGATCATTGCCCTCTTCACGCTGCGCGCCGGCAAGATGCTCCACAGCAGATTCGAGAAGGTGCAGGAGACCTTCTCCAGCCTGACGGAGCGCGTGCGCGAGAGCATGTCGGGGATCAGGGTGGTCAAGGCGTACTCTCAGGAGGAGCACGAGCTCGCGAGCCTGGCTGTGATCGGGAAAGATTACGTCCGCGACAACATCCGTCTCGTCCGTGTGTGGGGCGCATTCTTCCCGTTCATCATGATGCTCTCCAGCATGAGCGTGGTCATAATCATCTACTTCGGGGGCAGCCAGGTGATGCTGGGAGGCATCACCACCGGCGATCTGGTGGCGTTCGCAAGCTACCTCGGGATCCTGACCTGGCCCATGATAGCCATGGGTTGGGTCGTCAACGTGCTCCAGCGCGGCGCGGCTTCGATGGGAAGAATCAACAAGATCCTCGAAGTCGTGCCTGAGATCGCCGACCGCGAGAACGCCGTCGAGCTTGCCGATCCACGAGGAGAGGTAGAGTTCCGTAGCGTTACCTTCTCGTATTCGGAAGGGCTCGAGCCCGCGCTTGCTGACATCAGCTTCACCGTGCCGCGGGGCCACACGCTCGGCGTGCTTGGCAGGACGGGCTCCGGGAAGAGCACCGTGTGCAACCTCCTTCTCCGCATCCACGAGGCGACGGAGGGCCAGGTGCTCATCGACGGCCACGACGTCACCGGGCTGACGCTCTCTTCGCTCCGGGGCGCGATCGGCTACGTGCCGCAGGACACGTTCCTCTTCTCAGACACGATCAGGGAAAACATCAGGTTCGGCGCTCCGGAAGCCTCCGACGAACGCGTCACCGAGGCGGTGCGCATCGCCGGCATTCTCGATGAGGTAGAGAACTTCCCGGACGGTCTGGACACGCTGGTGGGAGAGAGGGGCGTCACGCTCTCCGGAGGGCAGAAGCAGCGCGTGGCGATCGCGCGCGCCCTCGTGCACGCGCCCGCCGTCGTGGTGCTGGACGACGCGCTGTCATCGGTGGACACGGCGACGGAGGAGCGGATACAGCAGGAGCTCAAGGGCGCGCTCGCGGACCGCACGAGCATCATCGTGTCCCACCGCATCTCGTCCATCAAGCACGCGGACGAGACCATCGTTCTCGATGAGGGGCGCATCGTCGAGCGGGGCACTCACGAGGAGCTGGTGGCGCAGAAGGGGTTGTACTCGAACATCTACGAGCGGCAGCTTCTCGAGGCCGCGATGGAAGATTCCGACAGCGCGGAGCAGCAGACCGACGGAGAGCGGCAGACCGACCGGGAGCAACAGACCGACCCTGAGGAACAGACGGAGTAGTCGATGTCTCACGACCACCACGACGAAGAGACACTGGGTAAATCCTACGACGCGCGGCTCGTGCGGCGGCTGATGACGTACGTCAGGCCGTACGCGAAGTTTGTTACCCTGGCCGTGCTGATGCTCGTCGTCGTGACCTGCTTCGAGCTGGCGATCCCGTATCTCACTCGCATGGCGCTCGATGACTACATCGTGGCCAACTCACGCCTTGTAACGGACGACGGCGGTGACGTGGCGCGCGAGTTTATCGCGGGGCACGCCAAGGACCTCGTGGCCATCGACACGTCCGAGGATGGCGTCCCGGCGCGCTACCTAATAAGCTCGAAGGCGCTCTCCGGATTCAGCCCCCGCGAAGTCGCGAGGGCGACCGAACTGGGCGTGGTGGGGGACGAGCGCTACTACCTGGCGGACAGGACGTTCTTCGAGTCGCGCACCGTCGATCGGAGCGGCTTCCTCGAGGCAGGCTCGCAGGTCGGGATACCCGTGGAGCGGCTGAGCGACTTCACGAGTGATGACCTTCACGAGCTGAGGGGCGGTGACCTCCACGGTGTCGCCAAGATCGCCTTCGCCATCATTGCGCTTCTCATACTAACGTTCGGCTTCACCCTGCTTCAGATCAACATGATGGAGGTCACCTCTCAGCGCGTGATGTACGACATGCGCATGAAGGTACTGCGGCACCTTCAGAAGCTCTCGCTCTCGTTCTTTGACAAGAACCCGGTCGGGCGACTCGTCACGAGAGCGACCAACGACATCGCCGTGCTGCACGAGATGTTCACGTCGATCGTCATCACGATCCTCCACGACATGTTCATACTTGTAGGCGTCATCATCGTGCTCCTGAGGCTCAACTGGCGGCTGGCGCTCGTCAGCTTCATCGTGCTTCCCATCACGGCGTGGATCACGGCCGTCTTCAGCGTCCAGATTCGGGACGCCTTCCGCGAGGTGCGCGTCAAGATCGCCAGGATAAACGCGTCCTTGAACGAGAGCATCAGCGGCATACGGGTGACACAGATATTCAGGCGAGAGACCGAGAGCTTCCATCGATTTGCCGGCATCAACCATGAGAACTTCCTCGCGGCGATGAAGCAGCTCCGGGTCTTCGCAATGTTCATGCCACTCATGGAGCTGGCGAGTTCGGTGGCCATAGGCCTGGTCATCTGGTACGGAGGCGGGAAGGTCGTTCAGGCGACGCTCTCGCTCGGCACGCTCGTCGCGTTCCTCTCATACGTGCAGATGTTCTTCAGACCCCTGAGGAACCTCGCGCAGCAGTACGGGACGATGCAGCAGGCGATGGCCTCGTCCGAGCGGATATTCATGCTGCTGGACGATGAGGATGTGGTCCCGGAGCCCGAGGAACCCAGGCGTCCGGACGACGTCCACGGGAGGATCGCGTTCGAGAACGTGTGGTTCGGATACGTCGAGGACGAATGGGTGCTGCGGGATGTGTCCTTTACGGTGGAGCCAGGCGAGACCGTCGCGATAGTAGGCGCCACGGGCGCGGGCAAAACCTCGATAATCAGTCTGCTCGAGCGTTTCTACGACATACGGAAGGGGCGCATTACGCTGGACGGTATCGACATCAGGGACATGGAGAAGGCGTATCTGCGCTCGCACCTCGGGCTCGTCATGCAGGACGTCTTCGTGTTCGCCGGTGACATCAAAGGGAACATCCGACTCGGCAACGAATCCGTGACCGAGTCAGAGGTCAGGAGGGTCGCCGAGTACGTCAACGCGGACCGGTTCATCGACAAGTTGCCCGACGGCTACGACGAGGAAGTCCACGAGCGGGGTGTGACTCTGTCGACCGGACAGCGGCAGCTTCTGTCGTTCGCGCGGGCGCTCGCGTTTGACCCCCGCATCCTCATTCTGGACGAGGCCACGTCGAACATCGATACGGAGACCGAGCACCTGATCCAGGAGGCCCTCGTGCGCCTGATGGAGGGCAGGACCTCCATCGTCATCGCGCACCGCCTCTCGACCATCCAGCACGCGGACAAGATCCTTGTGATGCACCGCGGCAAGATCCGCGAGGCGGGCAACCATCAGGAACTGCTCGCGAAGCGCGGGTACTACTACCGCCTCTATCAGCTGCAGTACGCGCAGTAGCGCGAAGACGCCGCGGCTCCATTCTAGGCGCCGCGCCGCGGAGGTGACAGTGCTCGGTAGAACGATCTCCCGCAACACGATTCCCGGCCGCCGGAAGACACGCGGCCTGTGCGTGGTCGCTATCGTCTCGGCGGTCGCCGTCGTCGCGGGGCTTGCGGCGCTGTGGGTCGTTCGAACACGGAGGGCCGAGGAGCCACTGCCCGTCGGGATACCGATGCAGATTACGAGCGGAGTGGGATGGGAGGGCGAGCCCGCGATGTCGCCGGGCGGAACGCGCGTGGCCTATGTGTCCGACGAATCCGGCAATGACGACGTGTACGTTGCTGATGTGCTCGGAGGACGCGTCCTGCAGCTGACCACCGACCCCGGCATGGACTTCGCGCCGACGTGGTTCCCCGATGGCTCGGCGGTCGCCTTCGTGTCCGACCGCACCGGAACGCGAAGCGTGTGGAAGGTAGGACAGTTCGGGGGAGGCGCGACGATGCTCCTTAAGGATGCGGAGTATCCGGCTGTCTCACCCGATGGAACGCGGATTGCGTTCTCGAGGTCCGACTGCTCCGGTGGACTGCGCGTCTGGGTGGCTCCGCTCGACGACCCCTCGCACGCGATGATGCTCACGATGAGCAAGCATGGCTTGTGGGACCACATCGGAGCGGCCTGGTCACCCGACGGCAGGACTCTCAGCTACTCAGCGCATGCCAGCCTGTGGACGGTTTCCGCAGAGGGGAGCGCTCCGCGTCGGTTGACGAGGAACCGGAAGGGTGGTTCAGGGTCGGCGTGGTCGAGCGACGGCCGGTACATCTATTTCGATTCCTGGCGCGACGGCACTCTTGCCCTGTGGCGTGTGCCGAGCAGGGGCGGGAAGCCCCAGCGTTTGACTCAGGGAACCGGCTGGGAGTCGGAGCCCAGCGTGTCTGTGGACGGGTCCAGACTTGCCTACTCGACCGGCAATCCGGGCTCGGGTGTCGTCCTCGTCGATCTGGACACGGGGCAGCAGACCGCCATAGGTCGGATGAGACTTCTGCTGCTCGCGTCTCTGTCTCCCGACGGTGGTCGGATGGTGTTCATGTCCCAGCGGTGGGACAGGCGCAGCGAGCTGGCGGAGCAGCTGCTGGACGGCGGGGTTCCCTCTGGCCCTCCCCGGCGACTGACTGATCAGGAGGGCAACGCATCTCATCCCTTCTACTCGCCGGACGGGCGGTGGATTGCGTACTACCTGGTAAACAAGGAGAGGCGGGATATCTGGGTTGTCCCCACGGGCGGAGGGCAACCGTTCCAGTTCACCGACGATCCTGGGCAGGACGTCCACCCCGCCTGGTCACCCGACGGCAGCATGCTCGCCTTCATATCGGAAAGGGCCGGGACACGTGACGTGTGGGCCGCGCCCGTGCGCGAAGGCAAGCCCGCGGGCGAGCCCCGAAGATTGACCGACGGCAGCACTTCCGCCATCTCTCCCGTGTGGTCTCCCGACGGCTCGGAGATTGCCTTCGTGGGTTCAGCAGACAACCTCAATGAGGTCTGGCTCGTTCCGTCGGATGGCGGAGCGCCCGCCAGGCAGTTGACGGACGGAGTGGACGCCGCGCGCATCCGATGGGACGCCGCCACCGGGATGATCCTAGCGTCAGCGACTTGTGGGGAGGAGCGCAGGTCACTCTGGGCGGTTTCTCCGGAAACCGGTAAGGCCGAGCTCTTCGAGCCTGCGGTCGTGTTCGGAACGGAGAGAGCCTATGGGTTGTTCGATCTATCTCAGGAGGGTCGACTGCTCGTGTTTTCGCAGGAGAATCTGTCCGGCGACGTATGGGTGTCTGAAGGTCCACCAGGCACGTACTGAGCCCATAGCACGGCGCAGGACCTGCGAGCCGTCTGTGCCTACCTGTGCAGCGCCTTGAGCATGGACCATGAGGTGCTCTCGACCGGAGTGACGGTCGTGTAGCCCGTAAGCTCGCACGCGTACGGCTCGCCGCACGGAACTCCCGCGAAGTCCACGGGGCCCACCCACAACCACCATGTGCCGGCCGGGAGTACTTCGACGAGCTCAGCCACGTGACACGGCTGGACGTCGATGTAGCTGTAGAACCCAGAGCCCCCTTCGCATCCCTCGCGTCCGTCCACGAACCCGATCCTCAGGCTGAACTGAGCGATGCCTAGGAACGTGATCTCGCTCTCGCTCGCGAGGTCGATCTGGTACCAGTCCGTGTCCCTCCAGTCGGTTCCGGATTGGTGGTAGGTGCCGCTCGTGCCGCAGATGTCGATGACACCCTCGCTCGGCTCCAGGTAGTCGAAGACCGGCGGGTCGGAGTTGCAGCCCCCGTTGTGCACGTCGTTCTCGGGGTCGATGCAGAAGGGCTCGGTCTCGATGAAGGCGCCCCCCGGGCATGGGGCACAGTGCATGAAGTTCTGGACGTACATTTCGTAGACGCCGCAGTCGCTCCCGTATCCATCGACAACGATGTAGTACGTGTTGCCCGCGTAGAACTCCACCATGAGCCAGGAACGGTAGCCGTTCGGGCCGCAGCCCGGGAAGTCGTCGTTGCAGGCGATGGGGTCTCCGTGGACGTACTCGTTCTCGTAGACGAAGACCTTGGTGTCGTATTGCGAGACGCACAGGTCGATGATGACAGGGCTGGTGTACTCGCAGTCGTAGCGGTAAACGACGTCCGGGGAGGCCGAGCCCGTGTACGGGCAGACCTCGTCGTAGTCGTGCGCGAAGGGACAAGTGTCTCCCGAGCCTGTGAAGGGGAGGTCGTCGATCACGAACGGGTCCTCTATTGTGTCACCCTCAATGCGTCCTTCGTAGGTGGGCACGCCGGTCGGCTGGTAGTCCTTCACGACAGCCGGAGTTCGGTTTCCGGTTCCGGCCGCCAGCACGGTCGACGCGAGCAGGAGGAGCAGAGCAGCCGCGCACATGGTGCATTTCGTTCTCACGGTAATGTCCCTTCGCTACCTCGCGGCAGGTCCACCGTAGATACCCATGTCGGATGGTCCGCCGTCGGGGTCCGTGAAGATCGGGTTGCCCGCGTCCAGGCAGGGCGACTCCGGGGAGAGGTGGAAATCCAGGCTGTCGACGAAGGAGGGGTTGAGCGAGATGTTGCCGCCGGCGCCTGTCAGTTCGTCCATATCGCGATAGTCGCCCGCTACGTTGTCCCACACATCATTGTAGCTAATCTCGACCTTCTCCGACAGACCGTTCATCCATATACCGACCTGAGGGCAGACCCACTCGTCGCGCCATCCGTTCGAAACGACGATATTGTTCGTGAAGACGCCGGTAGCCTCGTCGCTCCAGAGCGCGAATCCGCAGTTCCCGTTCCGAGCCACGACGTTGTTCGCGGCCTCCATGTGCGACGTCCCCGTGGCGACAATACCCCAGCCCAGATTGTCAAAGACCGCGTTGTTTCTCACGACCACCCTCGAGCTGCCGAAGGAGCCGATGCCCTTCCAGTAGCCCGACACGCGGTTGCGCAGGACCGTAGCGGTCGCGTCCCACGTGATCCCCACGCCCGCGCCGCGACCCTCTGAGATATCGTTGTCCGCGATGAACGCGGTCGCTCCCCTGTAGAGCGCGATACCGTCCCAGCCGTTGTTGCGGATCGTGTTCCCGATGATGAAGAGCTCCGCTCCCTCGCGTCCCATCACGCCGCCTATGCCGACCACCACGTCGTCAGCGCGGTCGGTGTTGTCGGCGATTTCCAGTTCGGTCAGCGTCACCGTGCTCCGGCGCGCCACCACGCCCGCGTCTGTCGCTGCGCCGTCGGCGTCGCGCTTTCCGCCGGTGATCGTGAGTCCGGTCACCGCCGAGCCGCGGCTGTCCTCGAAGTAGACGCCATATCCTGCGTTCGTCTCGAGAATCGTCTTGCCCGCGCCGCTGCCGATGATGTGCAGGGCGATGTCTCTGATCACGAAGCCGACCGTCACCTCCACGTCGGTTCGGTGCTGCTCGCAGTTCCCGCAGAGGTTCTCCACGGAGACCCCCGGTTCCGCGGCGTAACTCCCCGGCGCAAGCTGGAGGACGTCGCCGTCGCCGGCGTGGTCTATGGCAAACTGGAGATTGCGGTAGGGGTCATCGAGCGAGCCCGTACCGAACGCGCCGTCGTTCAGGTCGTCCACGAAGACCGTCTCCGCGAGCGAGACTGTCGCCGTCAGAAGCGCAAGGACTGGGGCCAGGATCCATGCGGCGCTCTTCACTGCGGACCTCCTGTATCTCGCGACGAATCACGACCTGCTGAGAGATCTTCTGAGGAGTTCTTCGCGCCCCATCCACGAGTCAAGTCCGGACGGAGAGTCCGGGTAGGCCTCGTAGTGGCGGCGGATGGACGCCATCGCCTTGCCGGTGCTTATGATTCTGACTGTCAGGCGGGGTCTGCGAGTGAACGCGGCGAGGCGCCGGAGCGCCTCACTGACGCCGGGCAGGAAGCTGCCCCTCTGGATTGCGTGGATGAGCTTCTCGGACTGAGCGATCTGAGTGAAGAGGAACACCAGGTCTCTGTTCGACAGTGAGTAGACGAGGTTTTTCAGTAGATCGTGCGTGGCGTAGGCCGCGCCGATCGTCGTCATGAACTGCGCCCCGTATTCCCAGAGCGCCTCCGCGGATGTACCACCGTTTGAGATCGCGCGCACGGCCTGTTCGCCCGCGTTGACTCCGGCCAGTATCGCCGGGACGATCCCGCCGCCGTGTATCGGACTCGTCTGGCATCCGGCGTCACCGACGGCCATGAATCCGTCTCCGACCAGGCTCGCCAGAGCTCTTCTCACGGGGACCATCCCGGCTCCAGCGGAGATTCGCTCGGCGCCCCTGAGCTCGGGCTTGCCCGCGACGAAGACACCGTAGGCTTCCCTGAGAGAGCCCGTGACATCGGCCAGAGTGCTGCCTATCCCGACGTTGGCAAGCCTGCCTCCCATCGGGAACACCCACGCGTATCCCTGTTCCGCACCCGGGGGTGCCAGGACCACGAATCCACCGGTGCGTTCATCGATGGGGTTGGGGAGAGAGACTATCTCCCGGTAGGCGACGGCCACTTCCGTTCTGGCAACCGGGTCGTCGTGTGTCGTGCCACCGTTCCTCGCGAGTACCGAACGGAACCCGGAGGCATCGATGACGATCCTCGCGGTGAGGTCGCTCTCACCACCGTCGTCGAAGCGAAGGCGTATGCGAGTGGCCTCCCGGTCGCTCCAGCCGATGCACGAGCAGGAGTCCGCGAGATCCGCTCCCGCGGACACGGCGTCGGCCAGGAGCCGCTGGCCGAAGATCAGGCGATTGAGGACGACGCCCGGCGCCGGCAACCTCACGCCCGTCTTCATATCGCGCATGTACATCGTGCCGCTCTCGAGGCGCGCCGCCACCTCGGCTCCTCCGGGAGGCGTTACCTGGTGGGCGACCGGAGCCAGCCCTTCGACGCCGATGGTGTTCCCGCACACCTTCCGCCCGACATCGGCGGCCTTCTCGCGCTCGATGATGAGTACACGAAGTCCCGCGCGGGCCGCGGGCAACGCCGCGCTGCAACCGGCCGGTCCGGCCCCGATGACGACTATGTCGACACTTTCTGGTGCTCTTCGCATCATATGACTCAGAGCCTAACAGCGACGCCTCGGAGGGTCAACCGGGCGAGATTCGCATGTCGCCGGCTGGCGCATGCAGACGGCCGGCCCGGCGCCCCGATTCGCGGGGGCTGGTTGCAACCGGGTACGGATAATGCTATTGTTCATGTTTGTCAAGAATTCCCGTTCGGGCGTCACCGTGCGAGGCAGGCATGCGTGTGCCCCCGCTGTGTATGCCCTGGCAGTCAGAGAATGGAGATACGCATAATGGACGCCACGACTGGATCGAAGCGGAGGGTCCCGGCGTTGAGAGTGCTGGCGCTCCTGCTCGCGTTGGGCCTGCTTGTCTCCGCGGCCTTCGCATCGGAGAGTGAGATTTCGCAGGAGTTGGTCACGCCCGAGCAGGAGGCGAGGCTCGCCGAGATTCGCACCGCCATCGAAGCGAGCGGCGCGAACTGGACGGCCGAGCACACCACCATGTCCGTTCTGCCCAGAGCGGAGTTCCTCAAGAGGCTGGGTGGGGAGTACCCACCGCACGTTCGGGCGATTTTCGACACGCTCCAGCCTGATCCCGCCGACCTCACGCGCGACTACCCGGCCGTCTGGGACTGGAGGGAGATAGGAGGCGTGACGCCCGTCAAGAACCAGGGCGCGTGCGGCAGCTGCTGGGATTTCGCGGCGACCGGCGCCACCGAGGGGAACGTGCGCATTCAGGAAGGGGTCGTGCTCGATCTGTCCGAGCAGCAGGGGTTGGACTGCAACGACTACGGGAGCAGCTGTGACGGGGGGTGGCCGGGCGCGACGTACCACGTCTTCACCGATCCCGGCGCCGTTGCCGAGGAGTGCATGCCGTACGTAGCAGTCGAGGGCAACTGCCGGCAGCGGTTGTGTGAGAAGGTGGCCATCATCGATGGATTTCAGTACATAGCCGGCAATGTGAGCTCCTACAAGGCGGCGTTGGAGTACGGTCCGATCTCGTCCTGCTACGCGGTCTACGAGGATTTCGGCTCCTACGGCGGCGGCTGCTACGAACACACGTGGGGAGCGTACGAGGCGGGACACTGCATTGTCATCGTCGGATGGGACGACGCGATGTGCGGGGGCGAGGGCGCGTGGATCTGCAAGAACAGCTGGGGCGGAGGTTGGGGAGTGGGCGGGTATTTCTACATCAAGTTTAACGAGGTCGGTATCAACTCTGGCGGCGACCGTCCGCTGAACGCTCATGTCCCGAAGGTCCGCCTGGTCCCGGACGAGTACTCCACCATACAGAACGCCATCGACGGCGCCGAGCGCGGCGACATCATCAAGATCGCCGGCGGCACATACACAGGCGCAGTGGTCCTCGATGACTACATTTCGCTCTACGGGGGGTACGACCCGACCTTCACGACGCGGGAACCCGAGACCTACATCACGGTGATCGATGCCGGCGGTACCGGCAACGTCATCACCTGCGAGGGCAACGACCACGTCGTCGTAGACGGATTCGAGATCAGGAACTCCGGAGCGAGTTCCTACGGCGTCTACGTGAAGAACAGCGGCATCACCATCAGGGATTGCGACATTCACAGCGCGTGGCGCGGCGTCGGCATCATCTACGGCTCGGGTGACACAACGGAGCAGGACGCGCTCATCGATTTCTGTACCATCCACGACAACACGGGCGTTGGGGTCTTTCTCAATGACGCGGACAACCCGAGCGTCAGGATCATGTACTCGGCGATCTACGGCAACGACGGTGCGGGCGTCTACTCGCAGATGACCAACGTCAGCTTCACCAACTGCACGGTCGCCCACAACGGTTCCGATGGTATCGATCTCAGGAGCTCGGCGGGCAACGAGTTCATGCTGAACATCGTGGCGCAGAACGGCGGCTACGGCATCACCTGCACGAGCGCGACGCCGGACCTCGCCTACAACGACGTGTGGAACAACACTGCAGGCGACTACAGTGGCTGCAGTGCTGACCCCAACTCCATCTCGGAGGACCCGCTCTTCTGCGACGGTCCGGCCGGGGACGTGGCCGTCCACGCGACATCGCCGACCCTCGAGTTCGGAATGGGCGCGCTGGGCATCGGATGTCCTGAGGGGCCGCAGGACCTTAGCGTCGCCCAGAACGGCGCCTCGTTGGAGCTCTCCTGGAGTGTCCCGCCCGGGGCCAGGGCCGACGTCGATTACTACATCGTCTACAGAGACACGATGCAGATGCCGCTCACGGCCATCGCGACGGTCGATGCTCCCGTCACGTCGTACACGGACGTCGGGATCCCGCCGTGCCAGCTGCACTACTACTGGGTGTCGGCGGTCGACACTGACACGCTCGAATGGGCGACGTCCAATCGCGTCGGCGGCGAGCTGTGCTACGACGGACCGACGGGGCTGGCCGTCACGTTCACCGAGGGAGCGAACGAGCTCTCATGGATCTCTGGAGCGGGCCCCATCGACTACTACACTGTCGACAGATCAACTGAACTCGCCGGGCCGGATTCGGTCGGGTGGATCCCGTCAGGAAGCACCGTGTTCATCGACACGGGCGTCGGTGATTGCCCGAGGGACAACTACGCGTACGAGATCGTCCCTGTCTACGACACGGGCTGGCACGGAGAGCACTCCGCACTCGTGTCTGTCGATCCCTCGCCGTCACCTCCGTCGGGTATAGTCGCGGAGTGGGTCGGCAGTGATATCCAGCTGACGTGGGACGACAACTGTGAGAGCGACTTCAGACGGTACTGGGTCTACCGCGACACTCTCCCGATCTCTCCTCCGATCGACGGGGACCTTCTGGTCGGCTTCACGCCTGACCCGGAGCTTCTGGATGAAGGGCTGAACCCGAGCTGGACGTACTTCTAC
>JAUWCJ010000024.1 GCA_030609365.1 Candidatus Eiseniibacteriota bacterium
CGTCATCACCCTGTAGAAAGCGTACGACAATGCCCTTCCTCCAGCATCTCCTCAGGCTCGTGAGTCACAGGCCAGGAAACGCCCTATCGCGCTACGGCCTCCGCGGCCTCTTCGTTCACACGACCGAGAGCCGCCTCGAGCAGAGCCGCTTTCTCCTCGAACGGAGCGGACTCGTCCCACTCGAGCGGTTCACCGTAGACGACGGCGACGCGGGAGAAAGGCAGCGGGACCATGAAGCTGTCCCAGCTCGACAGCCGCTTCGCGCGGGCCGCCGCCACACCCAGCGGAACGAGCCGCGCGCCCGATCTCTCGGTCACGTAGAACACGCCGCGCTTGATGCTTTCGGCGGGGCCCTTCGGTCCGTCGGGCGTGATCCCGAGGTCGAGCCCGTCCCTCCCCTTCGCGATCAGTTTGATGAGCCCTCTTACCGAACCTCTGGTCGAGGAACCTCGGACGACCCCGAAGCCGAGGGCCGCGATCACCCGGGATATCAGCTCGCCGTCGCGATGCATCGACGTCAACACCTGGATGTTCCTTCCCCGGTCGATGAAAGTGAGCGGGAGCAGTGCACCGTGCCAGAACGCGAGCACCACCGGCCGCCCCGACTCGTGGACGCGCTCAATGCGCTCTCTGTGGATCTCTGTCGAACGCCAGGTCGAGCCCAGCAGTCGCACCAGAACGGGACCTGCGCACCCGACGAATCCCACGAGAATCCTGTCTCCCACGGACGGTCTTGCCCGCCTCGGGCTCATCCCACACCGCCGATCATGTCGAGGGCCATCCGCGCGACCCTGTCGCTGGCCCCGGGGTCGCCGAGCCTGCGCCGGACATCGAGCAGGGCGAGGGACGTCTTCTCACGAAGGGCCGGGTCGGTTAGAAGCGAAGCGATCTCTGCCGCCATGCGGACCGCGGTCGCGTCTCCCTGCACCAGTTCCGGCACGATCCTCCTGTTCGCCACCACGTTAACAAGCCCTATGTGCCGGATTCTGACCAGCGCACGGCCGACGACGTAGGACAGCCACGCCAGCCTGTAAACGATGACCATCGGCGTGCCCAGACACGCCGCCTCCAGTGTTGCGGTTCCGGACGATATCAGGAGAGCGGTCGATCCGCGCATGACCTCGTGCACCGCGTCCGGTGGCAGCACCTCCACACCCAGACGCGCGGGGTCGCCGTTCTCGGCGAGGAACTGCTCGCTGATGCCATGTGCGCGCCCGAGCCTGACGGTGAGACCGTCGATCTCGTCCTTCAGAAGCTCGACGGCGCCCAGCATCGGCGGCAGGAGCCGCTCTATCTCATGCTTGCGGCTGCCGGGGAGGAGCCCGAGAACCACCCCGTCTGGGGGTGCGACACCAGGCGGGTCCGCGAGAGCCGGCTCCTCGAGAAGCGGGTGCCCAACGAAATCGACCTCGACGCCCCGTTTCCGGTAGAACTCGACCTCGAACGGGAAGATTACGGCCATGCGATCCACGCGGGAGGCTATCTTCTTCACCCTCCCCTCGCCCCATGCCCAGACCTGTGGGCTGACGTAATAGAGGACACGCACTCCGATCCGTCGGAGCCGGCGTGCCAGTATGAGATTGAAACCGGGATAGTCAACCAGAATGGCGAGGCGCGCCTCCCTCTCGGACGCGAGAGCAACGAGGCGGTTCATGGCGCTTCTCAATCGTGGGATGTGTCGCAGCACTTCCACAAGGCCTACCACCGCGAAGTCGTCGCAGTGATAGACGAGCTCACAGCCGGCCTCGCGCATCCGGTCACCACCCACACCGAATACATCGAGCGCGGGGTCGAGCTCGCGAAGCCGCGCGACGACCTTGGACGCGTGCAAGTCGCCGGAGGCCTCCCCCGCGACCACGAGCACCGCGTTTCGTCCACTGGTCATCGCAGCCTCCGATACCCCATGCACGCGCCGGAGACGTCGGAGCCCCCAGGAGGAGGCGCCGGGCCGGCCGCTACCAGGCGGGAACCTGCTAGCCGATCTGCCGGAGAATCTCCATTGCGACTTCGAGCGCGCGAAGACCGTCTTCCCCGCTGACCAACGGCGCCGAGCGCCCGGACGCGGCGTCTACAAAGGCGCCCAGCTCCAGTTCGAGAGAGTCCTGCGAGTCGAGCGGGAGATCCTCGTAATCGACAACGTCCTCGAGCCCGCCCTCTATCTCACCCGAGGCGATCTGGCGAAGCCTGGCCTCTGGCACTTCCTTCCTGCGGAAGACCTGCGCCCTCGGCTTGAGCGTGTCGACGGTGACATACGCGTCGGACTGGAAGAACCGAATCTTCCTCACCTTCTCTCGGGACACCCTGCTCGCCGTGATGTTGGCCACACAGCCGTCCGCGAAGGAGAGCCGTGCGTTCGCGATGTCGATGGACGGCGATAGCACCGGGATGCCCACTGCCTCTATCGACGTGACGTCCGAGTCGACGGTTCCCAGAATGAGATCTATGTCGTGGATCATAAGGTCCAGCACCACCGCGACGTCCGTCCCCCTGGGAACGAAGACACCCAGCCTGTGCACCTCGATGAACTTGGGGGCGTCCAGCACGGCCATGGCCGCGCGGACCGCCGGGTTGAAGCGCTCGATGTGCCCGACCTGCACCACCAGGCCCCTCTCCCGCCCCAGGTCGACGATCTCTCTCGCCTCATCAACGGTCTTAGCAACGGGCTTCTCGATGAACACGTGGGCACCGGCCTCGAGACAGCGGCTCGCGACCTCGTGGTGCGAAACGGTCGGCGTCGCTATGCTGACCGCGTCCACACTCCCGAGCAGCTCCCCGAGGTCATGGACGGCCGTCGTCCCGTACTCCACCGCGATCTCGTCCGCCCTCGCGGCGTCGCTGTCGTGAACGCCCACGAGTTCACAGCCGCCGAGCTCCGAGTATACTCTCGTGTGAAACCTTCCCAGATGACCCACGCCCACAATTCCAACTCGGAGCATGTTGAACCCTCCGTGGCACTCGCTCCGCCGGCCGCCTGCCGGCGGCGTACGAGGTTCAGCGTACGAAAAAGCAGGGGCTCCCCCCACTGCTCCGGACGCGTCCAGTTTTGTTCGCTACTTGATGATGCCTCGAGTCGAATCCTCGATGAACGCGACCAGCCGCGAGACCTCAGCGTTCATGGGCAGCGCGGACCTTATGCGTTCGAGTGCCTGCGTCGTGTTGAGGTCGGACAGGTAGAGCATCCTGTACGCCTTGCGCAGGTAGTTCAGCGACTCCTCCGAGTAACCTCGCCGCAGAAGGCCGACAGTGTTCATCTCGATCGGGCGAGTCGGGACGCCGCCTATCTTGAGATACGGAGGCACGTCCTTGGTCACGCGGCACGCTCCACCGACGTAGCTGTGAGTGCCGATCTGGACGAACTGCTGCACGGCGGTCATGCCGCCGATGATCGCGTAGTCCTCCACGATCACGTGGCCCGCCAGATTGACCGCATTGGTGATAACCACGTGGTCCCCGATGACGCAGTTGTGGGCCACGTGAGCGTACGCCATGATCAGCGTGTCGCTGCCCACGCGGGTCGCATCGTCGCCGTCCCCAGCCGTCGCTCGATTGACAGTCGCGAACTCACGGATGGTCGTGCGGTCGCCTATGACGAGGTGCGTCACCTCACCGTGATATTTCAGGTCCTGCGGATCGGTACCGACGACCGCCAGGTGGCCCAGCACACAGTCCTCGCCGATGGTCGTGTTCTTCTCCACCAGGGCCATCCCGCCTACAACGGTCCCCCGACCTATGACCACATCGGGACCGATGATGGCGAACGGACCTATGCGGACGTCCTCACCTATCCGCGCGCTCTTGTGTACGACGGCTCTCTCGTCTATTCCAGTCATGAAGCTCTGGGCTCTCTTTCTACGACCTGTGACCACAGGTCGCCGTCGGCCACAAGCTCGCCTCTGACGTACGCGGCCCCATGCATCTTGCATGTCCCGCCCCGCAGCCTGCGGAGCTCAAGCTCGAAGCGCACGGAATCGCCGGGACGAACCGGCCGCCTGAACCTCGCATTGTCGATGCCCATGAAGTAGACCAGCTTCTTCTCGTGTTCCTCCACCCTGGACATGAGCAGGAAGCCGCCCACCTGCGCCATCGCCTCGACCAGAAGCACGGCGGGGACTATCGGATGTCCGGGGAAATGCCCCGCGAAGAACCACTCGTTCATGGTGAAGTTCTTCACCCCGACGACGCGCCTGTCATCGAGTTCGAGTATTCTGTCTACCAGCAGGAACGGAAAGCGGTGCGGGAGTATCTTCTCGATGGCGTCGATGTCCCAGCTGGTCGTGCCGCTGTACCTGACCTTTCCCTTCTGGATCGCGCTCCGCAGCCGATCGACGAACTTGACGTTCGTGGAGTGGCCCGACTTCGATGCGTAGACGTGACCGCGCAGGGGCATCCCCAGAAGCGCGAGGTCACCCAGGAGATCGAGGATCTTGTGACGGACGAACTCGTCCGGGAACCTGAGATCGCTCTGGTTGACGATGCCGTCCTTGCCGACGACGATGGCGTTCTCGAGGCTGCCGCCCTTGATGAGGCCCCTCTTCTGGAGATCCTCAACATCGCTCTGCAGCGCGAACGTCCTCGCGCGGGCGATCTCCTTGAGGAACGTCTCCTCGGTAATCTCGAAACTCGCGTACTGCGTCCCGATGGTGCGGTTCTCGTAGTCGATCGTGAACGAGAGCCTAAAGCCGTCATGTGGACTGGCGGCGATGTGAACGTTGCCGTCATCGAATGTCACCGGCTCGACGATCTCCAGGTACTGCAGCTGCGCGTCCTGCTCCACGATGCCGGCGTCCGTCAGGATGTCGACGAACGAATCGCAGCTGCCGTCCGTGGGCTCCGCGGGCTCGTCCGCGTCCAGCTCCACGACGGCGTTGTCGATGCCCAGACCCGCGAGCGCCGCGAGCACGTGCTCGACGGTGTGAATCTGCACGCCCTTGTGGGAGAGCGTCGTGCGCCTCGTGTTGTCGTCGCTCCGCGCGACATGATCGATCGAAGCCGGTACCTCCGGACCGTTCGGCAGGTCGACTCTCACAAACACGATGCCGTGGTCAGGCGGAGCCGGTTTGAACGAGACCGTCACCTGCTGACCGGTGTGGATGCCGATGCCCTTGTACGAACAGCCGCCCTTGAGTGTTCTCTGCCGCGTCCTGAGCATCAGACCTCCTCGTCCGGGCGCTCCACGCCACCACCGGCCCTGCCGCCACTCGCCGCGCCCGCGGCGCCTCCGCGCTCCACTGCGTCCTCCAGTTCGCTGATGCGGGATTCCAGTCCCCTGACACTCCCGATCAACTTGGGCAGGCGCTCGATAAAGACGTACTGCCGCTTCGCCGCCGAATGCTTCCGCGCAGGATACCCCGATACGCGCTCACCCGGCGGGACCGACTTGGTCACGCCGGCCTGCGCGGCCACCATCGCACCGTCCCCTATCTCTATGTGCCCGACGATCCCGGCCTGACCGCCAAGGACGACGCCCCTGCCGACCCTGGTGCTTCCGGAGATCCCCACCTGGGCAACGACTATCGACCCATCCCCGATCACGACGTTGTGTGCAACCTGAACCAGGTTGTCTATCTTGCTGCCGCGGCATATGCGCGTCGAGCCGACAGTCGCCCTGTCGATACAGACATTGGCCCCGATCTCAACATCGTCCTCGATGATGACGTTCCCGATCTGAGGGACCTTCGTGTGCGAGCAACCAGAGAGAGCAAATCCGAAGCCGTCGCTGCCGATGACAGTCCCGGGGTGGACGATGACGCGGTCCCCCAAAACACACCCGTTGCGTATCGTGACGTTGGGATAGATCGTCGTCTCGCGCCCTACGGCGACCGACCTGCCGACGAACGCCCCCGCGTGGATCGTCGTCCCGTCCCCGATAGTCGCCTCGTCCATCACGACGACGTTGGCCCCGATGGAGATCCCCTCACCCAGTGTCGCGGACTCGGCGACGACCGCCGAGGGATGAACACCGTCGCTCACGATGTCCCCTTCAGGAGCGAAGATGACCATGGCCCTCGCGAAGGCTTCGTACGGATCCTCCACGACGATGAGCGACGTGCCGTCGGGGCGCGTGGAAACGGGGTAGTCCCGTGACACCACGACCGCCGATGCCGACGTGCCAGCCACGTACCTGTTGTACCTGGGATTGGAGACGAAGGTCAGCTCACTCTTACATGCTTCCTTGATCCCGGCGACGCCGGTCAGCTGGGTGGAGTCGTCACCGACGACCTCACCGCCTATGAGCTTCGCCACCTCTGCGAGCGTTACGTTCATTCGCGCTCCAGGCCCTGACGGAAGAGTAAGAGAGTCGTGCTATTCCTCCGTCCCGTTGAGCCTGTCGAGCACCTCCTGAGTGAGGTCGGTCGACGGATCGGCGTAGACGAGACCCATGCGGGCCGCGTCGAAGATCATCGCGTACTCGCCCTCGGCGCCGATCTCCTCGAGTATCCCGTTGATCTTGTCGAAGACCGGTTGCCAGAGCTCGGCCTCACGCTGTACCGCCAGGCCGCCGGCGCCCCACACGCTGTTCAGGAACTCCTCGAACTCAAGCTGCATCTGCCGGATCGCCGTCTCTTTCTCACCGGTCGCCTCTTCGGAGAGCAGGAGCCTCTGGTTCTGAAGCTCGAGAATGAGCCCCTCTATCGCCCGCTCCTTCTCGCGGGCCTCGGTTCGCCAGTCAGCTACGCTGGCCTCCAGCTGCGCGTCCAGGTCCCTGGCGCCAACGTACTCGAGCCTCAGCTGGTCGGAGTTGATGTACCGCACTCCTTCCGCAGACCTCGCGCCCACAGAGCCGAACGTGACGAGCGCTAGCGTGACAGCTAGCGTGAACAGATAGCGTCTCAAGAGAACCTCCCGATGAACCCCGTGACTTCAGGAACATGTTCAAAGGCCAGTGCTAGAAGTCGAGGCCGAACTGATAGTGAACTACCCAGTCCTGCCCCCGCACGTCGTCGAATCCATAACCGAAATCCACTCCCAGATTGCCAAGCACGGGGACCTCCACGCGGATTCCCGCGCCGGCCCCCCAATAGAGATCACTCGGGTGCGTGCCCTCGCCCGAATCCCAGGTGTTACCTGTGTCGACGAAGAACAACCCGTGCAACGGCAGCTGGCTCCGCTCGCCGGTTATCGGGAACTTGAGCTCCGCCGTCCCGAGCAGCATAGTGCGCCCGCCGAACAGGCTCTTCCCCACCGGGAGGATCGACCTGTTGTCGTAGCCTCTGATCCCGTTGAGACCAACGCCACCGAGTTCGAACCGCGTGTCATTCGGGATCCCGCTCGGGTCTCCGCCGTACCCGGTGACGAGCCCCCCCCGCCCGCGAAGCATCAGCGTCGTCGTCCAGACGGCCGGCACGTACTTCCTGACATCGAGGATGTAGCGCTGGTACTCGACATCACCACCCATGGCCCAGCCGAAGAGGTCCGCGGAAAAGCGAGTGTAGCTGCCCAGCCGCGGGTGGAACCGCCTGTCGGTCGTCCGCCTCACGAGCGTGGCCGTCACGCCGCTTCTCCACTCCCAACCGTCGTCCTGTTTGATGGTCACAAGCGATGTCGTCGTATCCGGGGGAACGACGACCCGAGCCTCCGCCAGCTCCGTCATCCTGAACTGCTCCAACGTGTACTTCGTGTAGATCATCGTATAGCGAGAGCCCCTGAAGGGCATTCCGACCCGGACGTCTCCGCCACGCCTCTCTCGCTCGATTACGTACGTGCGGTCGCTCGTGTCGCTCGCAGCGATCTCAGCGTAATCATCATCATCAAACGTATCTTCGTAGAAGTTGTCCGAGAGCCCCCAGTAGGACCGCTTGTCGTTCGTATCGAACAGATCAAAACCGACGGAGAGCCTGCGGTTCATGAACCACGGCTCCGTGAAGCCCAGCACTACCTCGCTGTTCTCCTTGCCGAACTCCCACTTGAGGTCCAGGTAGTGGCCGTTGCCGAAGAGGTTGCCCTCTGTGAGTTCGATGAAGCCGGTGATGCCCCTCTCGCTCGTGTGCGAGACTCCGACTCCTGCGCGACCGGTCTGCCGCTCTTCGACCGTGAAGACGAGGTCGATGTCGTCCGGGTTCGAGCTGTCGGTGAACTCGACCATCGGGCCGTCGAAGAAGCCCAGGTTGGCTATCTTCCGCTGGCTCGCGATGATCTCAGAGGTCTGATAGAGGTCGCCGGGATGCACCACGAGTTCGCGGCGAATGACCTTCTCCTTGGTCCTCTTGTTCCCGACGATGTGGATCTGTCCGATGTGTGCCGGATTGGCTTCCTCTACGTAGAACTTGAGCCTGAGCTGGTTACCGTCCTCGACATCCTCCACTTTGAAGATGCGCGCGTGAATGTACCCGCGCTCTCCGTACCAGTCATAGGCGGAGCGAATCGTCGCTTCGGCCGCGGGCGGCTCGTACACGTCTCCGACGGCGACGACGGTCAGCTCGTTCAGGGCCTCGATCGCGAACCCCGAGGCGCCCGTCCACTCTACTCCGGCAATCGTGTAGAGCCCGCCCTCATCCACGGTGATCGTCAGGGTGACCTTCTCGTCGCTCTCGTCGTACTCCGTCTCGTACCCTTCCGTCACGGCGTCAATGAACCCTGCCTCACGATAGCGGTCCGTGATCCGAGCCAGGTCATCATCGAGTACCGCGCGGTCGAAGAAGGCATCGGTCCGCCACCAGCGGTCTTCCTTCGTTTCCATCACATCCTGCAGAGAGGAATCATCCAGCTGCTCGTTCCCCTCGAAGCGGACCTTCTTCACCACGACCCGCAGTTGCTCCTCGATCTCGAATTCGACGTTGATCCTGTTGCCGGAGACCTCCTCGATGTTCGTCGTGATCTTCGCGTAGGGGAACCCCTTGCGCTCGTAGAGCTCCAGAACGGCAACGCGGGAGTCCTCGAGCCGGCTGGCCTCGTAGGGCGCTCCCTCTTCCATTCTGACCACCGATCTGATGTCCGACTCGGACACCCGGTCGCTGCCCGTGGTGATATCGATGGATGCCACCTTCGGCCGCTCCTCGACGATCACTATCAGTCTGACGCTGCCCTCGCCCGTCGGCTCCGCTTCCACACTGATGTCGGAGAAATGCCCCATCTCGTAGAGCCTGCGGATGCCTTCGCGGACACTCTCGGGCTTGAGCTCCTCGCCCGTTCTGATCCCGAATCCCAGCAGGATCCTGTCGCGGCTCACGTGCTTGTTGCCCTGGGACTCAACGCCGCTCACGACGTCGGCCGCGGCACCCACTGTCATGCAGACGACGGCCGCGAGGACCAGAACAACAGGAAGAACCGATCTTGCAACGCGCATCAGTGCACTCCTCCATGTTCCCGCTCGAACGGGCATACTAGCACAGCACCCGGGCCTTGTAAACGAAAACGTCGGGGGCTGAACGTGGGAAGACAGCGTTAGTTACGGCTACCTGGAGAGTCAGAACTCGTACCGGTTCTCGATGGACACTCGTCTGTCCCATCCGGCAAAAGTCGGGTCGTAGACGACCCTCAGAGAGAGTGACGTGTTGCGGGATACCTCGTATTCAATACCGAATTCAGAACGGAGGCCCATTGCGGTCTGGCGGATGTCTTCCTCGTAGGGCTCGACCACCCCGAGGTACGAGATCATCCAGTCCCTCGAGATGTACTTGCCCAGCGTTATCCGGGTGTTCAAGGCGTTCGGCACGTACTGGACCATTCCCTCTGAGGCGTTCCACATGTCGAGCTGCAACAGGAAATGCTCCACGAAGTCGACGTCGATGCGCACAAGATCCAGGTTGAGATTGCGCCGGATTCTCGATTCTATTGGCGCGAGCAGGGGTCTGGCGACTCTGAGCGCGAGCTGCGTGCCTATGAGTTCTACGGCTCTCCTGCGCTCCATCGCCGCCTGTTCCTCGGCCTCCAGGAGGTCGTAGCTCACGCCGTACTGAAGCTTGGACATGATCTTCTCCGGCGTGTTGTCATCCGGGGAATCAGAGCTCAGGACCAGGGCGCTCTCGTCCATAGTGACCCCGGACGCAGCCAGCGCCCACGTGCCCTCGGACGTGTGCACAGACAGGCTGATGACGGTTCCGTCCGCGACCCTCGTTTCGGCGTCGATATGAAAACGCGGCGGCTCGCAGAAGCTGGGAAACTCGACTGAGACCTCACGGACGCCGAACTCCGTGTGCAGGTAGGTCACGGTGCCACGGGTCGACGCTATCCGTCCAGACAGGCACAGCGTGTGCTGGGACGAAACTCCCAGGATGTCCAGGCTGCTCCCGCGCTCGATGTTGAGGTTCGCGTCGGGCCGCCAGTACCAGAGGTTACGTCCGGCCTTCATGCGCACCGACCACTCCGAGTCCGACAGGAAGTCGCCCATTCCGTCGCCGCCGGACTTGATGAACGGGTAGGTGAACGACAGATCGGAGAACGCCATCTCGCCCCACAGAAGAGGGTTCTCGGACGGTCCCGCCAGCAGGAACTCGGCCTCGCCGTCCTTGCCACTCAGAGCCACGCGCCCGAACTCATCGGGGAGCATCAGTCCCGGCACGTTGGCCGTGACGCCCCGAGCGTCGGTGGATACCGCCAGAACGCCCAGGTCGACGCCGCCTACGACGAGCGAGGTCAGCTCCCGGCCATCGAGGACCCTTCCCCGAACGCTCCTGACTCTCATTGTGCTTCCCTCTATTCGCCCGGTCAGCAGACCTTCCACGACCGCTCCGTCCTGAATGTTCACGCTCGCCTCGACGTTGTCGATTCTTTCGAACATCCCGGTAGGCATCACGCGCTCGGCCCGGGCCTCCAGCCGCGCGCTTGCCAGAGTGACCGATTCGCCGTTACCCACGAGAACAACGTTCAAGCTCCCGCTTCCGGGGCCGCTCTCGGCGAGATCGGTGAACTCCGCCAGGAACGCCATGGGATTCCCGTCCACGCCTATGGTCAGCATCCCCTCGGGCGCGTCGGCGTCTCCCCGGAGGGTACCGTGTGGCACCGTGCCCTCCAGCGTCGCTCTGTAGTGTCCGCGCCGCTCGAGAACGAGCGGGTCGAGGCGGACGACGCCGCCGGCGCTCGTCACACGCGCCGAGAACTCGTCGAACGGAATGCCGAGGAACCCACCATCAGTGGACACGACGCGGCCGTCTGCGGTCGGGCTCTCCGTCGTGCCGCCGACCCCGATCGTCGCGTCGAACCTGGTGCCAGGGGCCCCACCCAACATGGGTCCCGGGATACCGTCGCCCGTGATGACCATCTCGAGCGCTCCGTCCGGCTCGGCACGTCCACTTGCCGTGACCACGGTCCGTCCCGATTCCAGAAGAGTGAACTCCGAAAGCGTTGCGACGCCTCCTTCGAATCTCCCCACCGCGAACGCATCGAGACCGTGGACACCGGCCACGGTCCCCGCACCCACTGTGACCTGTGCGGTGGCCACGGGCTCTCGCACCGTCCCCTGCACGGAGATCGACGCGAAGACCAGACCATCGACGCCGGCCGGGGCCTCTCCAAGAACGGCCGCCAGCACACGTGGCAGACTCGCCTCGGACACGACGATCCCGGCGTTGAGGTCGCAATCGTCGCAGAGACCGACGCGCACGTCTGCCTTGACGGAGTCGCCAAGACGCAGGTTGCGGAAGGACACCGCCGAGCCATCGACGACAAGATCGGACGTGAACGGTGCGGCGACGCCCCTGACCGACGCGTCGGGCGAGTCGAGAACCAGCTTGAGACCGCCTCCTCCGTCCTCCTCTACCGGCGTCAGGACACCCGTGACCCCCACGGTCGCTTCTGCCTGCTCGCACGCGAACCCGACGCTGCCCCGGACAGAGAGCGAGTCGACCGGGCCCGCAACGCCTATGGCTCCCGTGAGCGCGGTCGGGGGCAGCACCCCTGCGACTGCAGGAAACAGCGTGTCGACGGACACGCCCGACAGCACGATCTCGCCGCCGACGCCCGGTGCGTCGAACAGGTTCTCCACCAGGCAGTTGATCGCATACGTTCTGTCGTATGAACCGACCGAGACGCTGAGGTCACCGTCGGACAGAAGGAAGCCCCCCGCACCTGAGCCCAGGCGGGCCGATCCGAGTGACACGTTCTCCCACGTCACGAGCGATTCCAGATCCGGGCGGTCGAGCGTCCCCCTTCCGACGACTTCACTCAAGGAGAACCTGCCGCGCCCCGTCGTGTCGCCGGCCGTGGCCTCCATGACCTGGCGGACCTCCAGTCCTCGCGCGCTCCCGCCGAACTCGAATCCCCACTGCTCGTCCGGTCCCGCCCTCTCGAGAACGCCTGAAACGGAGACATCTCCGCCGAAGACGCGGGCGTCGACGCCCTCCAGCCTGACGCTTCGGGGTGTGAGAGTCGCGGCGCCCGACAGGGAAGCCAGGGCGATGTCGCCTACCCCGACGGCACCAGAGGATATGGCTACCACGGCCGTCGCAGAGTCGAAGGGCCCTTCCACGGACGCCGACAGATCAACGCGGCCGTGGACGCGCGCCCCCGTCAGCTCCAGCAGCTCCGCCACTGCGGCCAACGGCAGATCCCTGGCCTCCACGCGAACGTCCTCCATCACTCCCTTGTCCGACGTCGCGCCGCTCGCTGACCAGGACGCCGACCGCCATCTTCCGCTCGAACTCTCGAGAGTGACCGCACCGCCCCGGAGCCTGCCGCTTGCCTGAATCCCACCGAGCGTCTCGCGGAAAGCAGTCACGACCACGACAGCGTCTGCGATGTCGAAGCCGAGATCGAGCCCCCGCACCGTGTCGGTAGACACCGACGCGTGGAACGCGGCCGATACCGACCCCGAACGGAACTCGACGGGCACGGAGGGCGGCACTGGGAGCCGCTCGTCCAGGCGCGCTTCGGACAGGATGCCTTCGACCGCCAGCATCTCCAGGGAGTTGTCCCAGGTGAATTCCGCCTGGAAGTTCCTCTCGCCGCCGAGGCAGTTCCCGGAAGCGCCACCTACGACCGGGCCCTTGCCGTCCCGCTCAAGCAGCAGATCTATCGACTCGATCGTCAGCGAACGGTCCGTTCTGGCGTCGCGGAAGGAGATCGCGGCCCCGGAGATACCCAGGTAGTCAGGCAGGTAGCTCTCGAGCGATGAGACATCGAAGGGAGGACCGGCCGGTTCCTCGTCAGCCGGGTCGTGCCCGTAGTAAATGACGATTATGGGGTCACTGATGATGACGGCGGAGAAGGAGCGCTGAGGCACCAGGCCGCCGGCGATCAGCTTCGGCAGGCTGACGGTGACTGTGGCCTGTGGCACCAGCACGTAGCCGCCACCCTCGAACCGGAGCATGACGTCGGTGAATTGAAGAGAGGCGAGCCCCATCTCGAGGCCGCCTATTGTCAACTCGCCGCCGGCCTCGGGCATTATCCTCCCGAGCACGGCGCGCTTGACCGCGGGGTGGCGCGACGCCACCTTGAGTCCCAGAAACGACAGGGGCAAGACGGCGATGATCAGGATGGCCAGAACGACGACCCACCTGCGATGGCGCATTCCGAAAGAACTCCCCCGCCCCGTCCGCGGGGCGGCGCGTCGAGTCGAAGCGGTCGAGCGGCCGGGCTCGGGGAGACGCTCCGGCCGCGGGAACCCGACATCACTTCGTCGCCGAGATCTTCTTCCGCGCCGTTCGGAACGTCAGTTCGTCGCCCTTGCGTTCGATTGCTATGCGGCCGCCGCCAAACTTGCCCGAGAGGATCTGCTCGGAGAGAGGATCCTCCAGATACCGCTGAATGGCTCTCCGGAGCGGCCGTGCTCCAAAGGCCGGATCGAATCCCTTCTCTATCAGAAGTTCCTTGGCCCCGGCGCTTATCTCGAGGCTGACACCTGCTTCCTTCACGCGTTCCTGGAGCTCGCGCAACAGGATGTCGATGATCTCGCCCATCTCATCCATGCCGAGCGCGCGGAAGACCACCGTCCCGTCGACCCTGTTCAGGAACTCGGGATTGAACACGCGCTTGAGAGCCTCCGTGGCCTTGCCCTTCATCTGAGCGTAGGTGTCCTCGGTGCTCTCTTCCTGAGCGAAGCCGATTCCCTTGGTCTGCGTCAGGTCACGGGCTCCTACGTTTGATGTCATTATGACAACCGTGTTGCGGAAGTCAACAGTCCGGCCAAAACTGTCCGTCAGCTGCCCGTCCTCGAGCACCTGAAGCAGGATATTGAACACGTCCGGGTGCGCCTTCTCTATCTCATCGAACAGCACGACGCTGTAGGGGCGTCTTCTCACCTTCTCGGTCAGCTGGCCGCCCTCGTCGTAGCCCACGTAGCCGGGAGGGGCACCCACGAGTCGCGAAACGGCGAAGCGCTCCATGTACTCGGACATGTCGAGCCTGACGAGCGCATTCTCGTCCTCGAACATGAACCCGGCGAGCGTCCTGGCAAGCTCCGTCTTCCCGACGCCGGTCGGTCCCAGGAAGATGAAGGAGCCGATGGGACGCCTCGGATCGCGCAGGCCGGCGCGGTTCCTGCGGACCGCCCTGGACACCGTCGCCAGCGCCTCTTCCTGCCCGACGACCCTCTTGCGAAGCTCGTCCTCCATGCGCAGGAGCTTCTCGGTCTCCTCCTGCGCCAGCTTCTTGACCGGGATCCCTGTCATGCTGGCCACGACTTCGGCGACGTCGTCCGTGTCGACCTTGGCCCGACGCTGGTTCTTGGACTGGACCAGATCCTTGCGCGCGGTCTCCAGCTTCCGCTGGAACTCCCGCTCCTTGTCTCTGAGGTCGGCGGCCCGCTCGAACTCCTGGTTCTCGCTCGCGGCCCTCTTCTCGCACGACACGCTCTCGAGCTCCTGCTCCAGCTCCTTCACCTCAACGGGGATCGTGCTGATCTCCAGCCGCGCGCGTGCTCCGGCCTCGTCGATGACATCGATGGCCTTGTCGGGCAGGAACCGGTCGGAGATGTAGCGCTCCGCCAGCTTGACCGCCGCGACGATCGCCTCGTCCGAAATGTCGGCCGAATGGTGCTCCTCGTACTTGCACCGGAGCCCCTTCAGGATCTCGACGGTCTCGTCCAGCGATGGCGGATCAACGAGGATGGGCTGGAAGCGCCTCTCGAGCGCGCCGTCCTTCTCGATGTGCTTCCGGTACTCGTCGAGCGTGGTTGCGCCGATGGCCTGTAGCTCCCCCCGGGCCAGAGCCGGCTTCAACATGTTGGCCGCGTCGATAGCGCCCTCTGCTCCTCCCGCACCGACGATGGTGTGTAACTCATCAATGAAGATGATGACGTTCTCGCTCTCACGAATCTCGTTGATGAGGGTCTTCAGACGCTCCTCGAACTGGCCACGGTACTTCGTGCCCGCGACGGTCGACGACAGGTCCAGCATGACGAGCTTCTTGTCCTTGAGTGTCGCGGGCACCTCGTTCGCCACTATCTTCTGTGCGAGACCCTCGACGATCGCCGTCTTGCCCACTCCGGGCTCGCCTATGAGCACGGGGTTGTTCTTCTTCCTCCGCGAGAGCACCTGGATCACGCGCTCCATCTCGTGCTGGCGCCCGATCACCGGATCCAGCTGGTTCTTTCTCGCCAGCTCGGTCAGGTCGCGGCCGAACTGGTCCAGCGTCGGCGTCTCAGCGGCGCGCGTGGTCCCCTCGTCCGGTGCGTCACCGGCGCTGCCCAGGACCTTCATCACCTGCTCGCGCGCTCCTCTGAGATCGACGTCGATGTCGCGAAGAACCTTCGCCGCGACGCCTTCTCCCTCCCGGATCAGAGCGAGCAGAAGATGCTCCGTACCGATGTACTGATGATGGAGGATCCTCGCCTCCTCACGCGCCAGCTCCAGCACCGTCTTGGCGCGCGGCGTCCACTGTGTCTCCTTCGCGGTGGACGTGTACGTCCCGCGAGGAACGTAACTCTCGACCATCTCGCGTATGGTGTCGAGATCGATGGCGAGTTCGCGCAGCACTGTCGCCGCGACACCCTCGCCCTCACGCACAACACCGAGAAGAAGGTGCTCGGTTCCCAGGTAGTCGTGGTGGAGCCGAGTCGCTTCCTCTCTGGCGAAGTAGAGGACGCGTCTAACCCTCGGTGTGAAGTCCCTCTGTCTCTGCATTGGCGCCTCCGTTTGGCGGCGGGTAGGCCTTGGCTAGTTCAGTCCCGCCAGACTCCTGCGCACAAGATCGGCCCTCGCGACGTCACGTTCGCGAGCGGACGGTGTCTCCCCGCAGGTGCGGCCGAGATGCCCGGGCTGCGTGACCACAAGTAGCCGGTTGAGCGCAGCCAGGCCCGGCGCGTCGATGATCCCGAGCGCCACCCCAAGCCTCAGGGACGACGCGAGGTCCATGACCTCCGCCGACGTGATCATCCTCGCGTTCGCGAGGATGCCGCGTGCCCGCCAGACCTCGTCCTCCAGACGATGCTCGTCCGTCCGAGTCAGCTCGCTTCTCGCCTCATGCTCGAGGTTGACCAGCTGACCGGCGACCCGCTCGACGGTGTTCGCGATGTCCTCTTCCGACTGCCCGAGGGTCGTCTGATTGGAGATCTGAAAGAACCCCCCCTGCGCAGCGCTTCCCTCACCGTAGAAACCTCTCACCGACAGCCCGAGCTTGCTGATGCTCTTGAGAACCTGGGCTATCCTCCCGGTCCTCGAAAACCCCGCGAGATGCGTCAGCACGGAGACGCGTATTCCCGTCCCCACATTCGTAGGGCAGGCTGTCAAGTACCCCCAGTCGCTGGAGAAGGCATAATGCAAGTTCCGCTCCAGTTCGGAGTCGATGCGCTCGACCATACGCCAGGCGTCGACCGGGGAGAGTCCGGACCGGATACACTGCAGGCGCAGATGGTCCTCCTCGTTGACCATGGCGGAGACCAGCTCGCCCTCACCGGCGACCACCGCCCTGCCGGCGCCGTCCTCGGCGAAAGCGGCGGAGATGAGATGCCGCTCGACGAGCACGCGGCGCGTGACGGCGTCGACGTCCTCCATCCGGAGCACCAGCACGTTCGTCAGGTAGTTGCAGCTCGACACCGCAGAGAGGACGCGCTCGCGGACGCGCTCGGCCTCCTCGTCGCTCGAGCAGCACGGGAACGTCTCACCGGACAGGTTCCTGGCGAGTCTCACGCGCGTGGAGAGGACGACGTCCGGCTCGGGCCCGGAGGCATCGAGCCAGCCGGCCGCCTCACTCATCATTGTCTCAAGCGTCCACATCTCCGGTCTCCGTGCCCCCGAGTTCGCGCTCCCTAGCTCTGACGGTGTCTCTGAGTTCTGCAGCACGCTCGTAGTCCTCAGCAGCCACCGCCCGGGTCAGCTCACGCTTGAGCTTTGATATTTCCTTGCGGCGGAAGTGGCCGCCCTCATCGGTACTGGGCACGCCGCCGGTGTGATCCGTGCTCCCGTGGATGCGCCGCAGGAGCGGCTTCAGCTGAGACGCGAAGGCCTCGTAGCAGGTCCCGCAGCCCAACCGACCCGCTCGCCTGAACGCCTCGTAGGTCAGCCCGCACCTGGGACAGGTCGGCCCCGAGTCCACGGACGCGGCCCCGCCTCCGCCCTCCAGCAGCCCCATGAGTATGTTGACGAGAGGACCCGCGAGCGATGTCAGGGAACCGGTGACTCCCCGCTCGCTCGCGCACTCCTCACAGAGGTGCCAGGTAGTGAGCGAACCGTCGACGACCTCGGCGTAGCGCACGGTGGCCGTCCTGCTGCCGCACCGCTCGCATTTCATCTCTGTGCGCCCCCCTCCCGCTCGGTCGCGAGTCCTTCCCTCAGAACAACGACTCGGTCCGCCCGCTCGTAGAGGTCCGGATTGTGCGTGACTATCACGAACGTCTGCCCTATCGATTCTCTCAAACCCCAGATGAGGTCGTGCAACTCGTCGCTCGATGCCCGGTCGAGATTTCCCGACGGCTCGTCGGCGAGAACCATGAGAGGCCTGGCGGCAAGTGCCCTCGCGACCGCGGCCCGCTGCTCCTCACCACCGGACAGCTCGCCCGGCCTGTGGTCGGCCCTCTCCGACAACCGCACCGCCGCCAGGAGCTCCTCCGCCCGGGAAGCGGCCTCGTCCCTGTCCATGCCCCCGACCAGACACGGCATCATGACGTTCTCGAGAGCCGTGAGCTCTTTCAGCAGGTGATGGAACTGGAACACGAATCCCACGGTCTGGTTTCTGAAGGCGGCGCGCGCAGCCTCCGACATGGCGAAGACGTCGGTATCACGCACGTAGACCTTCCCCGACGTCGGGACGTCGAGCGCTCCCATGATGTGGAGGAGCGTGCTTTTCCCCACACCGGAGGGACCGACAATCGCAACGATCTCGCCCTCACCGATGGTGAGGTTCACGCCGCTGAGCACGTCGAGTCGGTCGCGGCCCGTATCGAAGCTCTTCCTGATGTCCTCGAGACGAAGCATCAATCACTCCCACTGTCGGTTGGTGCGCACACTACTCTCGCCTGATCGCATCGACGGGCTCGAGCCTTGAGGCGGACCAGGCCGGATAAATGGCCGCGAGAAAACTGATCACCATCGCCGCCGCCGCGACGATGGTGAAGTCAAGCCCGTGCATCTCTACGGGGAGCGTTTCGATCGGATAGACGTCCCCGGGCAGCGTGACGAACTGGTACCGGTCCAGGAGCACGGCAAGAACGTAACCAGCCACGCTGCCGACGGCCGTTCCGAGCGCCCCGATCACCAACCCCTCGAACACGAATATTCTCCGTATTGAGCGCTGCGTCGCGCCCATCGATTTCATGATCCCGATGTCCCTGGTCTTCTCCATCACGACCATTATGAGCGTGCTCGCGATGTTGAAGGCGGCCACCATGACGATGAGCGAGAGAATCCAGAACATCACCTTCTTCTCGGTCTTCATCCACTTGAAGAGGTTGCGGTTGAGCTCGATCCAGTTGTTGGCCCTGTAGGGAAATCCCCCAACGGCCGCCACGACCTTCTGCGCGATCTCGGGCGCGGCGTACGGGTCCGTGGTCTTGATGGCCACGCCGACGACGCCGTCTCCCAGCCCGAAGAGCGCCTGCGCCTCCGGGATATCGATGTACACAAGCGACTGGTCGTACTCGAACATGCCCGAGCTGAACAGGCTTCTGATCTTGAACCGTGACACCGCGGGCATGAGACCCATGGGCGTTACAACGTAGTCGAAGGGCGACGAAACGGCGACCGTGTCCCCCACGGTCACCCTGAGTCTCCGCGCCAGCTCGTCCCCGACGATGGCGCCCGGCATCTCGCCCTCGCGCGTCGCAAGTGACGAGAGCTGCGGCGTGATGTTCGAGAGTATGTCGGTGACTCGCGCCTCGCACTCGAGGTCGATCCCGCGGACGACGACGCCGTCCGATCCACCGTACCCCTGCAGGATGGCCTTGGTGTAGGTGAACGGAGCGGCCGCCACGACCTCCGGAAGCGCCTCCGCCTCGTCCACGAGCCTGTCGTAGTCACTGAGAGGCTCGTCACCGTACCGGAGCAGGATGACGTGCGCGTTGATGCCGATGATCCGGCTGTGGATCTCGTTCTCGAAGCCGTTCATCACGGCCAGCACGACGACGAGCGCCATCACTCCGACGGCAACACCCGCGACCGAGATGAACGTTATTATCGAGATGAACCTGGTCTTCCGCTTGGCGCGTAGATACCGCCAAGCTATGAACCATTCGAACGACACTGTCAGTCGTCTCCCTGTTTTGCCCGGGTCTTCAGCCTGCCGGGGTTCTTGATCCAATGGAACCCCTTTGCGCACGACCGGCGGCCCGGTACGAACAGACTACGCTTCCGGACGCATCGCCGGGAACAATATGACGTCACGGATGTTCCGCGAATTCGTGAGGAGCATGACCAGCCGGTCGAACCCTATTCCCAACCCGCCGGTCGGCGGCATTCCGTGCTCGAGCGCGCGGACGAAGTCCTCGTCCATACCGTGAGCCTCGGCGTTCCCGCCCTCGCGCGCCTGCACCTGCGCCTCCAGGCGCCGGGTCTGCTCGTCCGGATCGTTCAGCTCTGTGAAGGAGTTCCCAAGCTCGAGACCTCCGATGAAGAACTCGAAGCGCTCCACGATCTCCGGGTCCTCGGGCGTCTGCTTCGCCAGGGGCGAGATCGACTTCGGGTAGTCGATGAGGAACGTGGGCGCAGACAGGTTCGGCTCCACCAGCTCGTCGAGCACCGCCTCTATCAGCTCGCCACGCGATGCCCCGTCAGGGACGGTGAGCCCCGCTGAGCGCGCGGCCGTCGTGAGCGCCGCGTCGCTCGAAAGCGCCTCCGCCCCGACCACCTCCTCCACCGCATCCATCACCTTGAGCCTCCGCCAGGGCGGGGCGACGTCTATCTCTCCATCCAACCAGGGGAAGCGCGTCCCGCCGTGGACCTCCACCGTCATGCGCGCCACGAGCGCTTCTGTGATCTCCATCATGTCGTGGTAGTCGGCGTAGGCCTGATACAGCTCGAGCTGAGTGAACTCAGGGCTGTGGGTCCTGTCCATGCCCTCGTTGCGGAAGTCCTTGCCGATCTCGAAGACGCGCTCCATACCGCCGACTATCAGCCGCTTGAGGTACAGCTCGTCCGCAATGCGGAGGTAGAGCGGGATGTCGAGCGCGTGGTGATGCGTCTCGAACGGCCGCGCGAAGGCGCCGCCGTATGTCGGCTGGAGCACCGGGGTCTCCACTTCGACGAAGTCCCGCTCGTGCAGGAAGTCCCTCGCGATCCTCAGTAGCTTGCTCCTCACCTCGAAGGTGCGGCGCGAGTCGGCGTTGGCGACAAGGTCCAGATAGCGCTGGCGGTACCTGAGCTCCTTGTCCTTGAGGCCGTGCCACTTCTCGGGCAGAGGCAGCAGGGCCTTCGCCAAGACCGCTAACCCCTTGACCTTGACGCTCACCTCGCCACTTCTCGTCCGGAAAGCCTCCCCCTTCGCTCCCACTATGTCGCCCACATCCAGAAGCTGCCAGATCTCGAACAGCTCCTCGCCGACTTCATCTTTCCTGACGTAGAGCTGGATCTTCCCGGTTCCGTCAACCAGATCCGCGAAGCCCGCCTTGCCGTGACCTCGAATCGCCATCAGTCGCCCGGCGACCGTGACCTCCACTCCCTCGAGCGCCTCGAAGTCGGCCACGACCGCCTCGGCCGTGTGTGTGCGCGCAGACCGGCGCGGGTATGGTTCGACACCAAGTTCCCTCAGACGCGCCAGGTTCTCGCGCATCTGCGCCGGCAGGCCTTTCTCGTTGGTCTCCAACGCCTTCCCTCCAGGGTGAAGCCCTGTTCAACAGTTGTGATCTTCTTCAGAAGTCCCTTATACCACCTTGATGGCGCCAGTCAAGCGAACGGCTCTCAGGGCTACTCCGTGGCCTTGAGATAGGCCTCGATGAACCGGTCGAGATCCCCGTCCAGCACGCCGTTCACGTCGGAGGTCTCCACGCCCGTCCTGTTGTCCTTGACCAGCTGGTACGGGTGCATGACGTACGACCGTATCTGACTCCCCCAGGCTATCTCCATCTTCTCCCCCGCTGCCTCCGCCTGTTCCTTGCGCCGCTCCTCCTCGTGGAGCGCGTAGAGCCTGGACCGGAGGACCTTCATGGCGTTCAGGCGATTCCGGTACTGTGAGCGCTCGTTCTGGCAGGTAACGACGATCCCGCTCGGCTCGTGTGTCAGGCGCACGGCCGTCGAGCTCTTGTTGACGTGCTGTCCTCCAGGGCCGCTCGCCTTGTAGAAGTCGACCCTGATCTCTGACTCGTCGATCTCGAGTCCGATGTCGTCGTTGACCTCAGGGTAGGCGGCGACCGACGCGAACGACGTGTGCCGCCTGTGCGCCGCGTCGAACGGAGACAGCCTCACGAGCCTGTGCACGCCCACCTCGGCCCGCAGGTAACCGTATGCGAACGGCCCCTTCACGAGGATCGTCACGCTCTTGATGCCCGCCCCGTCGCCGGGCTGGACGTCGACGGTCTGCGTCTCGAGACCGCGCCTCTCGGCCCACGCGAGGTACATGCGGAGGAGCATCTGCGCCCAGTCCGCCGAGTCCGTACCGCCGGCTCCGGGATGGATGGCGAGGATCGCGTTTCGCTCGTCGTCGCCACCGGAGAGCATCTTCCTGAGTTCGAGCTCCCTGAGCCGCTCCTCCACCGCGTCCAGCCCGGACGCGGTCTCGTCGAGCGCCTCCCCACCCTCTTCCTCGGCGAGCTCGATGAGGGCCGAGAGGTCGTCACACTCGGAGCGGAGCTCGGCCAGGGGCTGCGTCCACGCCTTGATCGCATTCAGTTCCTCGAACACCTTCTTCGCGGCGCCCGCGTCGGACCAGAAGTCCGCCGACGAAGTGGCGGCCTCGAGCTCTACCTGACGTTTCTTCCTGGTCGCGACGTCAAAGATACTCCTCGAGCTCTTCGACCCTTCTGACCAGCTCTCCCAGCGTCTTTCTCAGCTCGCTCATCTCTCGTCCTCCCGCTGATTTCCCGGCAGCGACTCCCAGAAGTCGTCCACCGCGGCTCGGAGCTCATCGATGGAGCCCCCATTCTCGATGACCACATCGGCCGCCGAGACCATTACATCGTCCGGCAGCTGCGACTGCATCCTCCGCCTGACGTCCTCCTCTGCGAAGCCCGCCTCCACGAGCCTCTCGACCCGGAGCTCCCTCGGAGCGTGGACGACCAGCACGACGTCGAACATGTCCAGCACGTCCCACTGCACGAGAAGCGCCGCATCGACCACGAGGACCCCGGAGGAGCTCTGCCTCTCCAGTCCCTCGGACCGGCGGATGATCTCACGGATGAGCGCCGGGTGCGTGATCGCATTGAGGACGCCGGTCGCCTCCTCGGACGAGAAGGCGGCCCCCGCCAGCCCTCCCCTGTCCAGGCCGCCGTCGGCGGCGAGCACGGACTCGCCGAACGCATCGACGATCGCGTCGAAGACGTCCGTCCCCACGGCGACGATGTCCCTGGCCACCGCGTCCGCCTCTATCACCAGGGCACCGAGCTCACTCAGTCTGGCCGCGACCTCGCTCTTTCCGCTGCCCATGCCTCCGGCGAGTCCGATCCTGAACATCGCTTTGTCCCTTCCAGTGCCCGGAACGTGCCCGGCGTTCCCGGTGCGCCCGCGGCCGCGGCGATGCTCGGGCGCGGGCACTCCACTACCGGTGTGCCTACGGGTGAGCCTCGAACCAGTCCGGACCGCTCGCCAGGTTCGTGACGACCGGCACGTCGAGTTCGATCCCCTCCGGGTTCTCCATCTCCTCACGAACTGCCGCCGAGACGTCTTCGAGCATATCCTCTGGAAGCTCGAAGACACGCTCGTCGTGGACCTGCAGCACCATGCGGCACGGCAGACCTTCCGAGCGGATCCTCCTGTCGATGCCGAGCATCGCCAGCTTGATGAGGTCGGCCGCGCTGCCCTGTATCGGCGTGTTCACGGCGACACGCTCCGCCATGCCCCGAACGCGCGCGTTGTCGGATGCGAGCCCCGTGATGGCGCGCCTGCGCCCGAGCATCGTCGAGGCGTACCCCGAGTCCGCGGCCTCCGCGATCACGCGCTCGGTGTACTCCCGAACGCCCGGGTAGGTCTGGAAATAACGCTCTATGAAGTCGGCCGCCTCCTCGTTCCCCACGCCCAGACGCCGCGCCAGCCCGAACCGCCCCATGCCGTACATGATGCCGAAGTTGACCGTCTTCGCCGATTCCCGCTGCGCCGGCGAGACGTCGTCCTCCGGCACTCCGAGGATGAGCGAGGCCGTGGAACGGTGAACGTCCTTGCCGTTTCTGAACGCCTCGACCAGGGTCGTATCCCCTGACAGGTGCGCCATTATGCGGAGCTCGACCTGCGAGTAGTCGGCCGAGAGCAGCAGCTTGCCCTCGCCCGCCACGAAGGCCCTGCGAATCTGCCTGCCCAGCTCGGTCCTTATGGGTATGTTCTGTAAGTTGGGATTGCTGCTGGAGAGCCTGCCCGTGGCCGCGACCGTCTGGTTGAACGACGTGTGAACTCGCCCCGTCACGGGGTTCACCAGCTTCGGGAGCGCCTCCAGGTACCCCGTCTGGAGCTTCCTGAGCTGTCGATACTCAAGGATCAGCGCGGGAACCTCGTGGTCGTCACGCAGCCTCTCGAGAACGCTGATATCGGTCGAGTACCCGGTCTTCGTGCGCCGGCCACGCGGGAGCTCCAGCCTCTCGAAGAGCACTGTGCCGACCTGTTTCGGAGAGTCGAGATTGAACTCGACGCCGGCCAGGTCGCAAACCCGTTCTCTCAACGCCTCTATCTCTCGCCCGAAGTCCACGGCCAGGCTCGAGAGAAAGGGAACATCCAGCTCCACACCGGTGAGTTCCATCCCGGCCAGAACTCGCACGAGCGGCATCTCTACGCCGTTCAAGAGAGCCTCGAGCCCCTCCTCCCGGATGCTCTCGCTCAGAAGGTGAGTCAGCCTGATGGTGGCGTCCGCGTCCGCGCACGAGTAGTCGGAAGCATCGTCGACGCCCACGTCCGCGAACGACAGCTGCTCGCCGCCCTTCCCTATCAAGCTCTCTATGGGCGTCATACGGACACCGAGGTGCTCCAGTGCCAGCGCCGTCAGGCCGTGCTGGCGTCGCCCGGGGTCCAGCAGATATGACGCTATCATCGTGTCGAAGGCGAGCGGCGCAAGCTCGATCCCGTGCGTCAGCAGCACCTTGTAGTCAAACTTGATGTTCTGCCCGTACTTGGGAACATCCTCGTTCGTGAGAACGGGTGTTAGACTGTCCATTACGAAGTCACGCGAAAGCGACCGGCCACCCGTGTGGCCGACGGGGATGTAGAACGCCTCCCCCTCCTCCAGTGCCACGGACACGCCCACTATTTCAGCCGAGTGCGGGTCCAAAGAGGTCGTCTCGAGATCGACGGCGAAACCACGGGACCTCCCGAGCTCCGCGACCAGGCTCGCGAGACGCTTCTTGCTCGTCACAACGGAGTACCCGGACGTGTCGGGCGACGGCTCGGTCGCCACCAGCTTCAGCAGAGACGGGAATTCGTACTCGCGCAGGAACGCGCCGACACGCTCGCCGTCGATCGGCGGCCTCACCAGTTCCTCTTCGTTGAACGCCACCGGCGCCGCCAGGTCTATCGTGACCAGGTCGCGGCTCATCATGGCCTGCTCGCGATTCTGCCTTAGATTTTGCTTGCGCTTGGCGCCGCTGATCTCATCTATGTGCTCGAGAACGCCCTCGACCGACCCAAATCGCGCGATGAGGTCGACGGCCGTCTTCTTGCCCACCCCGGGGACTCCGGGAACGTTGTCGGACGCATCGCCCATGAGCCCCAGCACCTCGATGACCTGCGACGGCGGCACTCCGAACTTCTCCTCCACTCCCAAGGTGGTGTACTCGACGTTCTTGCCCGGATCGAGGACCGTGATCGCATCATCGACCAACTGGAAGAAATCCTTGTCCCCCGATACAATGACCGACCTTAAGCCCTGCTCCCTGGCAGCGACCGCGAGCGTGCCGATGAGATCGTCGGCCTCGTAGCCCGGCTCCTCCACTATCCGTATCCCGAAGGCCTCGACCAGCTCGTGGATCGCCGACAGCTGATCCGCCAGTTCGTCCGGCATCGGCTCGCGCGTGGCCTTGTAATCCTCGTACGCCTCGTGACGAAACGTGGGCTCCGGCCGGTCGAACGCGACGACCATGTGAGACGGGGCGAGCTCGTCCAGGAGCTTGATGAGACTCGACGCAAAGCCGTACACGGCGCTCACGTTCTCCCCGCTCGAGTTGACGAGCGGACGTCGAATGAAGGCGTAGTACGATCTGTAGACCAGGGCGGTGCCGTCCACGAGACAGAGAACGGGTTCGCCCGGGCCGCACGAGCGTCTGGTGGTCATGAGTAGAGGTTCTTCTCTCTTATGTAGGCGCTGACTGACGGAGGAACGAGGTACCGGATGGACCGTCCCGTCCGGATCCTCTCGCGGATGTCGCTGGACGAGACGCCGATGAGCGGCGTGTCCAGCATGTGCGCTTTCTCTCTGATGCGCGGATCGCCATCGCCGGGTTCGGCACCCGGTCGCGGCACCACGACGAACTCGCAAGAACTGATGAGCTCGAGCGGGTCCTTCCACGTAAAGAACTGGGTCAGGCTATCGGCGCCCATGATGAAGTAGAGCTTCTCGTGTTCTCCGAGCTCTCGTCTGAACTGGCGGACCGTCTCCACGGTATAGGAAGGTTCGGTTCGCCTGACCTCGATGTCGGAGAGAGCGAGTCTGGGGTTCCCCTCGATGGCCAGCCTCACCATCTCGAGACGATGCTTCACTGAGGTGACGTCGTCGCCCGACTTGTGAGGTGGACGAGCGGACGGAATGAAAATGACCCGGGAGAGCCCGAGCAGATCCAGCGCCTCCTCGGCGATTATCAGGTGGGCAATGTGTATCGGGTCGAAGGTTCCGCCCATGAGACCGGTGGCCAACTGGTTCGTTCCTCCCCAGAGGAGATCGGCTAGCCCGAGAGGGCGGCCTTCTCCGCGGCCGCCGTGCGGGCCTCCTCCGTCTCAGGATACAGCTCCATGACCCGCTGGTACTCGCCCTCCGCCAGCGCTCGTGCTCCCTCGGCCGCGAAGCTCCTCGCCTTGTCCAGCAGGGCCGCACGCGCCCACACGGTATCGGGGTACTCCACGATGACGGACTCGAGGTAGATGCGTGCCGCCTTCGACTGGCGAAGGCTGAGGTACAACATCGCGCTATCGTAGCGCTTCGCCGCGAGCCTCGTTCTCAGCTCGAGAATCCTCTCGGCGGCCTCGTCGACGAAACCGCTCGAAGGAAACGCTGCAATGAAATACTCGAACTGGCTGATGGCCTGCTCCGCCATGCTCTGATCGAGCGAGGCGCGCGGAACCTGATCGAAGAATACCATGCCCAGCTTGTACTCGGCCTCTGGCACGAGCGGCGAGTGGGGGTAGTCCGACAGGAGCTCTCGATACGCCTCCTCGGCGAACACGTAGGCGGAGATCGCACGGTGGGCGTCCGCGAGCTCGACCAGCGCATCATCGGCGGTCTCGTGAAGCGGCATTTCCAGAGTGACGCGCTTGAAGATCTCGATGGCCAGCGTGTAGTCACCGCGTCCGGCTGCCGCCACACCGAAATCGAAGAGCGTCATACCCAGTTTGTGCCTGACCTCAGGCACGAGCGGCGAGTCGGGGTAGTCCGACAGGAGCTTCCGATACGCCGCCTCGGCGGAAGCGTAGTCGGAGACCGCACGGTGAGCGTCCGCGAGCCCGACCAGCGCATCGTCGGCAGTCTCGTGACTCGGCACGTCCCGAGTGATGCGCTCGAAGGTCTCGATGGCCGCTGTGTAATCACCGCTTTCGGCCGCCTCAACACCGAGGGCGTACGCGTCCTCGGCCGTCGCCTCGCCGAGTTCCGGCATCGGGGAACAACCTGCCGCCCCCAGAAGCGCGGCAGCAAGCAGCGCGACGACAGGAAGGGCGCCCGAAGACCGGGGCATGCTGTTGTGAACCACGTGAAGACCCTCCGCTCGCGAACGAGCTCAAACGTAAGCTAGTCGGTCGACCTGCTCGTGTAAAAGAGGTAGATGAGCCCGCCGACGATGCCCGCCACGATAACGGGCTCAAAGATCTTGTCCCATCCGCCCTGTTCCGACTCGGGCGAAGCGAACGCCTGCCCGGGTGCATCGAGATCATCGATGCGTCCGCCCGAGATGATCTCCCGGCGCTCGCGCTGAACTCCTTCTGCCCAGACGATCGTCTTCGTAGAATCGGAGAGCTCGAATCGCATGTCGACGGCGGTTCTTCGCTCGAACTTGCGCGGGCCGACCACCCATTCGCGCCACGACTGCGGGAGCGACGTCTGGCAGTAGACGATCCGGTATGCGATCTCGTACACGCCCGCGTCGTCCGGGTCCTGTGATGCCGTCATCTGTCCAGCCCTGACCGCGTGCCCGCGTGAGGTCAGCTCCTGCAGTAGGATTGACTTAATGAGCCAGTTGGCGTCGTGCGTATCGACCTGTCTGAGGTGCAGCCGCGAGCCCTCGGGCAACCCCATCTGGGCGACGGCCTCCTGCACTACTTCCTCGGTCAGCTCGCTGATGACGACGAGGTTCGGCTTCGGGACCACGGAGGCGGGAGGGTCCTCTTCGTTGCCCACGGACGCCGGAACCGCAACACCGCTGCCACCGCCGAACCCGGCGGACAACGCGAACTGGTGCGTCCCGCCGAGATCGGAGGCTCTGTACGCGTAGTCGACCGCCCACTGTTCGTTCCAGTTGAGGCCGACACCGCCCGTCAGGCCGGACAGTGCGGTCTCATCGCCTCCGATCCAGCCTCCCCTCAAGGCCAGGTACCGGACGGGCGTGTACTCGGCGCCGATGCGAGTCGTCGGACCGAGGTCGTTCACCTTCTCGAGGTCCATCGACCTCAGGACACCGTGCCACCGGTACGAGCCCCCCACGGTCATCGTCACGGGCAGAGGATCGCTACCGCTGTCGA
>JAUWCJ010000102.1 GCA_030609365.1 Candidatus Eiseniibacteriota bacterium
ACTATATTCTGAGAGCTCTGTAGCCCTCACCGCGGTCGCCAGGGCGAGAGCGGCCGCTACGGGACAACACCAAGAGGAGGTTCAGACCAGTGAAGCGAGATATCGACAGGCTGATGGAGGAGCGCGGGATCGACGTCGCGGTGGTCACGGGCGCCGTCAAGGGCAACGCCACCATGTACTACATGGTCAACGGGGCGGGCATCTCACACGCCATCGTCATCAAGAAGCGCGGTGAGGAACCGGTGCTTCTGTGCGGGACCATGGAACGCGAGGAAGCGGCCGCGAGCGGACTCAAGACGGTCGACACCTCCAAGTACAACATCCTCGAGATGATCAAGGAGTCCGGCGGCGACCGCCTGGCCGCAAGTGTTAAGTACTACCAGACGATATTCGAGGAGTTCGGGGTCAAAGGTCGTGTGGCCTTCTACGGACAGGGTGACGTGGGGCGGAACTGGGAGTTCCTCAAGGCGCTCGACGAAGGCCTGTCGGATGTGACCGTCATCGGCGAGTTCATCGACGACATCTTCATCACAGCTCGCATGACCAAGGGTCCGGAGGAGATAGACCGCATCAGGGAGGTGGGGCGGAAAACCTGTGAGGTCGTGGGTCACATCGCCGACTTCATGAAGTCCCACAAGGTCGACGGCGGGAAGCTCATGAAGGACGACGGGAGTCCCCTGACCATCGGTGACTGCAAGGCCGAGATCAAGATGGCCCTCGCGCGCCGCAAGATCATTGAGGAGGTCGACACGATCTTCGCCATCGGCCGGGACGCGGGCATACCCCACAGCCGCGGAAACGACTCCGACCCGATCGAGCTCGGCAAGACCATCGTGTTCGACATCTTCCCGCAGGAGGAGGGCGGCGGCTACTTCTTCGATATGACACGCACGTTCGTTCTGGGGGAGGCTTCGCAGGAGATCCTCGACAGCTACAAGACGCTCGAGGAGTGCTACGACGCCGTGGCGCCTACGCTCAAGATGGAGGAGAAGGCGTCGGTCTACCAGACGCGGGCCTGCGATTTTTTCGAGGCTCGAGGCATCGAGACACCGCGCACCGATCCCCACGTGAGGAACGGATATGTCCACAGCTTGGGACACGGCATCGGGCTGAACGTGCACGAGAAGCCGACCCTGTCTGACTTTTCGGGGAACACCGACACGCTCGTACCGGGGTCCATCTTCACGGTCGAGCCGGGGCTCTACTATCCCGACAAGGGCTACGGCATGCGGATAGAGGACGTCTACTACGTGCACGAGGACGGGAGCGTCGAGAACGTGACGAAGTTCCCGAGGGGCCTCGTGCTCGAGGTCTAGCGCTTGAGCAACGTCATTGAGGCGACAGGGCCTATGCCCGGAACCGACTCCGCGCCGCTCGTCGTGGATTCACGTGAGCGGATAGAGGAGTCGTACGGCGACTATCTGTCCGACGAATCGCGGTACGGTCCCGCCTCGGCAGACCGGTTGGTCGTCGTCAGAGACGAGGCGCAGGTCGCAGACGCGCTTGTCGCGGCCGCCGACGCACGCGTGAACGTCACCGTGTCCGCCGGGAGAACCGGCATCGTGGGAGGAGCCGTGCCTGCCGGCGGCGTCCTTCTCTCGCTCTCGGACATGAAAAGAGTGCTGGGCGTCCGCCGGCTTTCCGACGGGCGCTTCGCGGTGCGCGTCGAGCCGGGGTTATCGGTGGCCGAACTCAGGGAACGCCTGCTGACGAAGGATCTCGGCATCGAGGGGACCGGCGATGACGCGGGAGCGCGCGCCGATCTCGAGGCCTTTCTCGCGGACGACAGGACGTATTTCTACCCGCCCGACCCCACCGAGGACACCGCCCATCTCGGCGCCACCGTGGCCACCAACGCTTCCGGCGCCAGAAGCTACCGCTACGGTGCGACACGCCGGCACGTGCACGGGCTGAGGGTGGCACTGACCACCGGGGACGTCATCGCGGTCGAGCGTGGTGCGTGTGTCGCAGACGGGTCACTCTTCGTCCTGGTCCGAGCCGACGGCAGTGAAGCGGAGGTGCGTGTCCCCGGATACGACATGCCCGACACGAAGAACGCAGCTGGCTACTACGCCGCGCCCGGCATGGACCTGACCGACCTCTTCATAGGATCGGAGGGGACGCTCGGGGTCATCACCGAGGTCGAGCTGATCCTGGCGCCCGCGTCCGAGGGGATCCTGAGCGCACTGGTGTTCTTCGACTCCGATCAAGACGCCGTTGCGTTCGTGAAGCACGCACGGGGGGACGGGCCGGACGGAGAGGCTCCCGCCGCTGTGACTCCCATTGCGCTGGAGTTCTTCGATTCGAGGAGTTTCGAGTTCCTCCGCCGCAGGAAGGTCGAGGAGGGCCAGTCGTCGGAGATACCGGAGCTGCCCGATGGCGCCGTCGCGGGAGTGCTCTTTGAGGCTGAGTTTACCGAGGACACGTTGCTCGAGATCTACGAGGGATGGGAATCGGTTCTCTCCGTGCACGGTGCTTCGATGGAGAACACGTGGGGTGGGATGGAGGAGCATGAGTTCGCGCCGCTGAGGGCGCTCAGGCACAGCATAGCCGAGCAGGTGAACGGCGTCATCGCACGGGCGAACGCGCGGCATCCTGAGATCCACAAGATAGGCACCGACGCCGCCGTGCCCTCAAGCGCCCTCGAGGAGATGCTGGGATTCTACAGAAGCGAGCTCGACGGGACGAACCTCGAGCATGTCATCTTCGGCCACATCGGCGACAGCCACCTTCACCTCAATATCATGCCGTCGACGCCTGCGGAACTGCGCGCCGGGAAAGAGCTGGCCGCGCGCTTCGCGCGCCGGGCGGTCGAGCTGGGCGGAACCGTATCGGCGGAGCACGGGATAGGGAGGATCAAGCACGACCTCCTCCGGCTGCAGTACGGCGACGACGGAATGAGACAGATGGCGGCGGTCAAGAGGGTGTTCGATCCGTCCTGCATTCTGAACAGGGGTGTCGTCTTCCCCGAGGGACTTCTCTAGCGCGATTGTCGCGCGCTTCCGGCCGGCGCAGCTGACCGGAACAATCGGCAGCCGCAGTCGGCCGGCGCTTCCGAACTGACACGAGGGCGCATGATCGAAATTCGTGTGCACACCGATCTCAAGGACCCGGAACTCATCGAGGCCTGGGACGGACTATCCGGGGCCGCCGAGGGCGGTGGTCTCTTCGCGACGCGCCTCTGGGTTGAGACGTGGTTCGCGCACTTCGGGGCCGAGCTGTCGGTAACAGCCGTCACAGGGCACACTGACCAGGGCCCCGTGGGTGTGGCCCCGCTGTTCGCGACGCTAGGGCGCGAGCTTGTGCTTCCGGTGAACTTTCTCTCGCCCCGAGGGCAGTTCGCCGCGGGTAGGGGGCACGTGAACGAGTTCACCAGCGCTCTTCTCGGGCACTTCCGCGACCACGGTTCGCAACTTCATCTCCGGGGTGTGCCCCTGGGCTCGCCGACCTTGAACGCCCTCGAATCAGAGGCGCGCGGCGCCGGGTACCTGGTCCACGCGCGACCCGGGCGCACGTCTCCCTTCATCGACATAGAGGGTTCGTGGGAAAGCTACATCGACGGCAAGCCACGGAAGGTCACCCACGAATGGGAACGCAAGATGCGGAAGCTCGAGCGGGCCGGAGACGTTCGCGTCGTGCGCTTCGAGAAAGGAATGGACACGGCAGCGCTGGTCGATCGGTTGATCGCCGTGGAGGGGAGGAGCTGGAAGGAGCGCGCCGGGACCTCGATCGCCGCGCGCGGCGTCGGCGCCTTCTATCGGGAGCTGTCCGCGGCGCTCGCTGCGGCGGACTCCCTGCTGCCGTTCTGGCTCGAACTGGACGGGCGGGTGATCGCGTTCTTGTACGGGGCCATCCACGATGGGACGTACTATGCGATGAAGACGTCCTACGACAAGGAATTCTCCGGGTTGTCCCCCGGTGTGAGGCTGTTTCACGAGGCTGTCCGCCACGCATTTGGCGCGGGGCTTGCACGTTTCGATTTCCTTGGCGAGCGGGCGCCCTGGAAGGACCGTTGGGCGAACGGATCGCTTGAGCATGCCAACGTTCGGCTGTATCCTGACACGATGAGCGGCCGTGCCGCTCATCTGATCGACTCACGACTGAAGCCTCTCGCCCGACGCGCGCGGGATAGCCGCGCGAGGCGCTAGCCGGCGGGCCAGAGCTGTCTCACGGGGAACCACTGTGACCGAAGAGAACGCGTCCGGACCCATTCAGGACGAGCAGAAGCAGTACCTCTCACAGGTGACCAAGGAGGCCGGCTTCGCCTTCACCGGCAAGGTCTTCGGCCTTCTGTTCGGGTTTGTCGCCCAGGCGATCTTTGCACGGCTCCTCGGGGCGGACATCCTTGGTGTGTTTGTTCTGGGCTGGACCATCGTCTTCGGCGTTACCATCCTCACGACCCTGGGTTTCGAGCTCAGCCTCGTCCGGTTCATGTCGAAGTACCACTCCTCCGGCCGCCCCCGTGAGGCCCGGGCCGTGTTCCTGCTGGGTGTGCGTCTGAGCGTGGTGGCTGCCGCCATAGGTACTGTCGGCATCGTCCTGCTGCGCGCCCCGCTCGCGCACGGGGTCTTCCACGAGTTCAGGCTGGAGCGGGTTCTCCTCTGGATCGCGCTCGCGGTGATCCCCTACAGCCTCATGCGCATTCTCTCAGGAGCCCTTCGCAGTCTCAAGGACATCCGGAGTTTCATCATCGGCTTCGACGTGTCACACCGGGTCTTCAGATTCGTGCTGTTCATCGCGCTCTACTACATGGGTCTCAGGCTCTACGCAATCGTGGGCGCCACCATCGGCGCCACCTTCCTGTCGGCGGGCCTGCTGGCCTTCTTCCTGAGGCGCAGGGGTCCGTTCCTCTTCGACAGAACGGTTGCTCCAGCGCCCATACCTAAGAAGGGTATCGTAGTCTACTCCACCGCCATGCTGACCGATTCGTTCTTGGCATTCGCCACGCAGAGCAGCGGGCGCATCGTGATCGGGATATCCCTGGCGTCGGCCGACGTCGGCGTCTACAACTTGGCCGCCGTGGTGAGCTTGCTCGTAGTACTCGTTCCGATGTCGTTCAACACCATCTTCGCTCCGGTGATCTCCGACCTCTACCATCGCGATCGATTAGATCTTCTGCAGCAGCTGTTCTGCTCCGTGACTCGCTGGAGCATCATCCTGTCGCTGCCGATCTACCTCTGGATCGTGGTCGCGGGAGAGACGACGCTGGGCGTCTTCGCGCCGGAGTTCGTGCGCGGCTACGATGCGCTGGTGCTGTTGTCCACCGGGTTGCTGGTCGCGGTCAGCACGGGTCCGGTCGGCCCATTCCTGGCCATGACCGGCTACCAGAAGTGGAACGTTTACAATGCCGTCGCGCTCGCCGTGATCTCGGTGGGTCTGAACGTCGTCCTCGTGCCGAGGATGGGCATTGCGGGCGCCGGTCTGGCGGTCGGGTTGGGGCAGGCCCTCGTCAATATCGCCCGTCTCATTCAGGTGAGGCTTCTCCTGAAGATCAGCCCCTACGACAGGTCAAGCGTGAAAGTTGGTGCGACCGCAGCAATTGCACTTGTTTTGGCTGTCGTCGCGCGCCTGCATCTTGTGATACCCGATGGAGTCGGGTGGTCCTTCGCCACGGCGGTGGCGGGCGCGACGGTCGTGGCCCTCTTGACTATCGCGATGGGCGTTAAGGAAGAGGACAGGTTGGTGCTGGCAACCGTGCTGCGCAAGGTGCGCCGCTCGAGAGGGGGAGCGTAGGATGATCACTCGAAAGGTCGAGATACCCGAGGAGATCTTCATTGAGCTCGAGGAGCTCCTCCCGAAGCTGGACATGAGCTCGGTCGATGAATGCGTCACGTTCATCCTGACGTCGCTTCTGTCAGGCGAATTCGACGAAGGCGAGCTGTCCGGGGAAGAAGAGCAGATGAAGGAGCGCCTCGCGGACCTGGGCTATATGTAGCCGCTACACGGGCCGTCCGCACCGTGTCCGCGCCGAGTTCCTAAGGAGTCCGAGAATTGTCCTCTCCGAATATCATCCTCGTCACGCTGGACGCGATGCGCGCCGACCTGTTGGGTAGGGAGCGCAACGGTCACCTGCTCACTCCCAATCTCAGTGAGTTCGGGTCGGAGGGCCGCGTGTTCACGCGCGCGGTGGCAGCGGGGATTCCCACGTACTTCAGCTTCCCGCCGATGTTCCGCGGCGGTCTCGCACTCGACGGTGGGAAGGTCATCGGGCTGCCAGCAGGGACGACCACCTTCGTTGAGGAGCTGGCCCGACGTGGCTACAGGACCGCGGCGGTCATTGCCTCCAACCCCTACCTGAGCCACTACTACAGATTTGACTCGGGGTTCGACGTCTTCGACGACTTCTACTCGTCGGGCCTCGCGGGACGCAGCCGGCGGGAGAAGCGCAGGTCCATGAGGCTCGTGAAGAGCGTCGCGGGCGGGAGTGTGAGCGCGCGGCTCAAGCGCGCCAAGGCGAAGTACAACCAGCTCCGCGAGTGTACGAGGGGCGCCAACCCCGCTCTTCATGAGGGATCGCGCGCGGAGAAGGTGACCGAGAGGGGACTGGCACTTGCGCGCGAGATGGACGGGGACCGACCGTTCTTCCTCTGGCTGCACTACATGGACGTGCACGGGTACTTCTACGCGACGCAGGCTGACCGTCGCGCCGTAATGGGCGCATCGAGCCCACTTGGCGACGCGCGCATACGGTGGAACAGGTATCGCTACATCGACCGCTGGACGGGCCAGATCAGCCGTTCAGAGGAGGAGCCGCCCGACAAGGCGATCGAGCACAACAGGGCCGACGAGGTGACCCTCACCGGCTTCTACGAGGCCGCGATGCTCTACGCCGACAGGAGCATCGCTCCTCTGCTGGACTGGGCGAGACGCTCCCGAAAGACCGTCACCATCGTCACGGCCGACCACGGCGAGCAGTTCTACGACCACGGGAAGATCGGGCACGCACCCATCTCCGTATATGAGGAGGTCGCCCGCGTGCCGCTCATCGTCCACGGTCCCGGCGTCGAGTGTGGAGAAGTGAACGACTGGGTGTCGCATTCGTCGATTCCCGTGAGCATCCGCGAGGTCGCAGGGCTTCCGCGCGGCGCGCAGGATGCCCCGAGCCTCCTCGCAGGTACCCCGGGAGGCGAACCGGTCTTCACCGAGACCCTCCTTGGAGTGCGCGCGCCGTTTCCCAGGCGCAGGTTCGACGAGCACACGCTTCTCATCACGTGCAGGCAGGGTCCCCACAAGTACGTCTGGCGGGAGGAAGACGGTGCAGAGCAGTTGTTCGACCTTGATGCCGATCCCGGAGAGAAAGAGAACCTGATGGGACGGCCCGACGTTGCCGAGGTGGAGGAGGAACTCAGAGCCGCCGTCCGCGGGCGGGCAGCGCGCATCGGTGTCCTCGACGCCCGGGCGAAGCTCAGCGAGAGCGTGCGGAAGCTGGGCAGGTCGATGGGCATCGGCGGCAGCGGTTACCGCGGGGGCGTGCCCTCCTCGTCGAAGTAGTCGAGTCTGTGGAGAGGCATGACCACGCTCGATGCGATGTTGGACAGGTGGAGCGATATCCTCTTCAGGTAGCGCGCAAGCAGCGTCAGAAGCACGGCGTCCCGCGTGGGCAGATCATCCTTCATCAGATCGTCGATCATTGCGTCGCACTTCCTCGCGAGGTCGCGCGCGCTCTCCACGGCCCTGCAGGCCGTGTCTTTGTCGGAGTTGATGGTGCCCGTGACGGTCGGTTCGAAGAGAGCCTCCCCCTCGGCGAGCAGTTCGTTGACGCGATCACCGTAGGGCCCCCCACTGCAGAGAGGCGTCTTGGCCGCCTCGGCGACCTCGAGCAGGTTCTTGCAGATATCACCGACGCGCTCCGCGTCCTTGGTGATACTCATGAGCGTGAGTGAGATGGGTACGTCCGATCCCGGCGCCAGGGCCAGATGCTCCACGAGCTGCTTGCGGATCTTCCTCTGGAGGTGGTTGATCCGCTTGTCCGTCTCATAGACACCGTCGTGCGTCGCCTGTGTCATTTTCTCCCGTCCCGCCAGCACATCCGCGATCGGTTGGTACATATCGACCGCGTCCCCCAACATCTCCTCCATCTCGGACCACATCTGGTCCAGCAGCGGTCGTCGCCTCAGAGCCTCCAGCAGTTCCTTGAACATGGCGGTCGCCTCCTACGTGAATTTGTCGATGAGTATCAAGAGACCCGGTACAGCATAGAACAGACCAATGACAAAGAAAGCGGCGTTTCTTTTCGACCTGACCGCCGCGTCCGCGAGTTTCCGCGCACGGGTGATGGGAATTCGCCTGATGGGTTCATACGGATAGATGAGGAGAATGCCGGCGAGATTGAAGAGAAGATGCACGAGCGCTATCTGAAGCCCGCGCGAGTCGCCCGCCAGCGACGCAAGAAACGCCGTTATGGTCGTGCCGATGTTCGCCCCGAGGGCCACCGGGAAGATCTTCTCCAGACGGACCACGCCCGCCCCGGCCAGGGGCACCAGCAGCGAGGTCGTCACCGAGCTGCTCTGGATGACGGCCGTGATGCCGGTCCCCACGGCCATGCCGGCGAGGCCGCTCTTGCCCATCAGCCTGTCGATAACGACCTCCGCCCTGCTGAGCGCGAGCGCCTTCGTTATCTTCACAAGGACGTAGAGCGATGCCAGAAGCATCAGGAGCCCGAGTATGGCGACGAAGACGGCCGCGTGGTCTCCCGCCACGCTCTCGACCAGCCCTACGATCGCCTGGATCGCCGGCTTGACCGCCTGCTTGACGGGGCTGGCGAACGCGACGGCCTCTCCTCCGGTCAGAAACCCCGCCAGGTAGGAAGCGCTCTTCCGGAGGAAGCCTGTGGCGAGTTCGAGAGGGAACAGGATCAGAACCGCCAGGACGTTGAAGAAATCGTGCACGCTCGCGGCAGCGAACGCGCGCCGGAACTCCTCGTTCCGCGTGATGTGCCCCAGCGACACGATGGCGCAGGTGACCGTGGTCCCGATGTTTGCGCCCATGACGATGGGGACCGCGTTCTCGATCGACAGCATGCCGGCCGCGACGAACCCGACGACCGTGGAAGTGGTCATGGACGAGCTTTGGACCATGCTGGTCGCGAGGATCCCGATGAAGAGGCCGACGAGCGGATTGGACGTCGTGGCTATCAGA
>JAUWCJ010000003.1 GCA_030609365.1 Candidatus Eiseniibacteriota bacterium
AATCGTCCGGCGTCGGAAGACCGAGTCGCCCGAAGATCGGATGCACCGTCGGGCCTACGTCCATCTCGTTTTCCGGCGAACCGGCCGGAGCGGCGTGATAGGCGCTGCCAAGCTTGTCGATATCGTTGTCGTTCACGAGGCCGTTGTAACCCCAGACGCCCATTTCGGCGGCCACGTCACCGAGCCAGTAGTTCGTCGCGAGGTCGCGAGCCGTCGTCGCAGCAGTACCGTAGTTCCGAGCGATGTCGTAGCAGAATGCCTGGTAGTAGTAGATGTTCCGATCCACTACTACGTCCGTCGTGCTCGTGCCGGTCCCGTTGTACACGTCAGTGCCCGACAACTCACTGCCCGGGTAGAACGCGTCAACGTTCGGCCACGCTCCCTTGAACATCGCATAGAGCGGATAGTCACCGGTGTTGTCGCCTCTCTGCACGACGACTCCCGACGGATAGAGGTCCGTGCCCATTGTCCACGACAGGTCGCACTTCTCGTGTCCCGGCGCGGCGTCGAAGTCCGTGACCGCTGTTGGCGCCGTATTGTCCGCAATGATGGTGTCGGACGCCGCGACTGCCAGGTTCCCGATGGCGTCGGTCGCATTCACATGGACCGAGACCATGCCGTCCGCAGGGGAGCAGCTCGCCGACGCCACGTTCCAGACAGTCTCTCCCGTCACATCGTCGTAGCCTTCGGGGGTCGCGCTCGCGTCGCCCCCCAGGCCGGAGAGGTCCGCAGTGATGTCAGACGCCCCGAGAGACGGGTCGTCGTCGAGCACAGTAGCTGTCAGCTGCACAGCATCCGTGTTTTTGATGTAGTCGTCGGTGTCAACGAGTGTGTTGTTGTGAATCATGACGTTCGCGATGGTGGGTACCGAGACGTCGACGATCAGCAGACCGTCATCCTCGGAGAAGCCGCCGAGGGGCGTGTTGTACTGGTCACGAACCTCCAGGATCTCAATGTCGATGTCGCTCGTTCCAAAGGCGAGGCCCGTGAAGTTGATCGTGAACAACGTTCCCGGACCTAGCGCGCCCGCGGTGCTTCCCAGGAGCGCACAATCGACGATGATCTCGTCACCGGTCCCGGGAGCCGCGTAGAAGAACGCGCCGCCGAGATCGGAGAGCAGGTTTCCTTCGTCGACGTCGTCCGTCGTCGTGCTCACGACCGAACTGTCCCACGAGAACTTGATCGAGTAGCCGAAGACCGCACCCTCACCGCCGCCGAGATAATTCACGGCAATCGTCTCCGTCACTGCCGCGGCCGTGAGGTACGCGGTGTCCGGATCGCACACGATGTTGCCTATTCTAGGATTCTCACCACTCACGCTGATCGTCGCTCCCCACGCGGACGTGACGAGTACGAGCAGTAGAGCGACGGCGATGATCGAAGTGGGATTGCCGTGCATTCCCCGGTCCTCCGCTCTCGCAGGTCCATCCTTAAGCCCTGCTCGGACACGCGAGCACACCGCGGGCCTGACTCCCATCTCGTGCTTCCCTATGTTCCGCACACACAGGAGTCACCGCCGCGTCTCATGACGCAGCGCTCATCTCTACTCGGGTGACTGGATCCCTGCGAATCCATCACCAGTCGCCCGGTTCGTATTGTCCGCAGATGTACCTGATCGTGCGCTTCACGCAGCACCTCACGAAGCTCTTCGGCCCCGCCCGAATGAGAAGCAGTCATGTGAGGTGTGCATATGCTATTGTACCGCCACCCAGCCACTACGTCAACGACCAATCTTGACAATGGTAGTGAAAACGCGCAGTCATGTATCCGATTGACGGCATATACCGGCGGTTACGACAAGCCGGACACAATCACCGTAACTTGCCATAGTGTGAGACATGTCCACTTGTCGCTGGAGAAGGCTTGCTTGGTGGGTTTCTCGATCCCTGGGGCAGCAAGCGGGCCTGCCTCAGCATGTGCTCTGGGGAGCATAGCCGGTGAGAGGCTCGCCAGCTTCCTGACAGCCTCCAGGAAGGCTCGTTTAGTGTGCGGAGCGGATGTAGACCATCTTGGTCGTGAGTGGTGGAACCTCACCAGTGACAATCACGAAGTAGATGCCTGACGGCACTCGCGCGCCACGTCGGGGCCACGAGACTGACACGTGCCGCGCTGCGGCGTCACAGCTCCAGAGCACTCTACCACTTGTGTCGATGACATCGATCCTACGGTGAGGATTCCGATGGGGGAAGTCGGCGACGACAGCAGCGGGGCCGATCGAAGGAGATGGGAAGACGGTGAGACTTCCCTGCTTCATGTCCGATGGTAACGCGTCGCCGCCGACCGATGTCGCATGTGCGATGCCGCACAGTTCATCCGCATGAGTAGCGAGTATCGCCAGAGTCGTGGAGTCGCTATCGTAGATGCTGTACCACCCCTGATGCTCATGAGGCGGGTCACCAACCCACTGCTCTCCGGGACTCCAGTAGCCACCGAAGGGAGCGGATGGCCTCCCCTCGCCCGCCCAAGCCCAGACGTTGTCACCGCATGCCGGCCCACCGCCTTGCGCTGATGCCTCAATGAGGCCGTAGAGTGAAGATAGTAGTGAGTCCCGCCAGACCACGGACACGGATGGATCGTATGAACCCCCGTCCCTGGCGAGTCCGAACTCCTCGAGGACAAGCGGCTTGCCGAGGCCCCCGGCCTCACCAAGGTGCGCCGAGAGGTAGTCCTCTGCTGTTGCCAAGGCCAACGGGAACGTGCCCTCTGGGTTCGCCGGGTCGAACCATTCCCAGTTCTGCGGCCAGATGTGGATGGTCGTGTAGTCGATGTCCGGGCCGTCGTGATTGACAGTGAAGTCGAGCCCGTTCCAGGACGGCCACGGGGTATCGCCTTCGCAGCCGGTCGTCACCAGATGGTTGGGGTCGAGCGACTTGATGTAGGCCGCAGTGTCGTCCAGCCACGTGTTGAACGCTGCCGCGTTGTTGTGGAACCCGCGCGGCTCGTTCGCCAGCTCCCACGCCATGATGGTCGGTTCGTCACTGTACAGCCGGCCGGTGTGGGAGTTGTATCGTCCCAGAAGAAACGCGATGTGGTCCCGGAGATCCTGCATCGCGTCCGCGTTGGAGTAGAAGTCCGACGCGTAGTCCTGGTAGACGTTCCAGTCACCGCCGGGCTCCGGCGGTGGATAGGGTATCGGACCACCGCCGTTCCAGTTGACGTATTGCGCCATTCCGCCGGACCACTGCCAGAAGTTCGTAAGGCAGGCGACCGCCCTCATCCCGCGTTGGTCCATTTCTCCGATCAGGTAGTCGAGGCCGTCGAGCACGTCGGCGTCGTACGTCCCGGGGCTTGTCTGCAGCGATGGCACGATGCGCCAGGGCTCTGAGTCTGGTCCCTCGCTCCCCACCATGATACGGAGGTTCGTCACGCCGAGCGATCGCAACGCATCGAGCTCGCGGCACAGCCGTTCACGATCTCCGCCGGCACCGCTCGAAGCCAGGTTCATGCCGTACCAGTAGTTGACGCCGGCGTAGAGGTAGCGCTGCCCGTTGAGTTCGAACTCGAGTCCGCTGACCTCGTTGACCTCGACGAAACCAGTGTTCCGAGGTTGACACTCGTACCACGGGACAGCGAGGACCAGTATCAGGAGGATGACTAACCGCATCCGTCCAGGCTCCTTTCCGCGACCCGCGCTCCCCGACCATAGCACCCGCCCCATCCACGACAGGTCGCGCTTCTCGTTCCCCGGCGCCGCCCCCGAGCGAGCCACGGCTGCCCCCACCGACTGATCAGCGATTGACGCGCAGTCGACATGTGAGGTGTACTTCCAGATTCTACAGCCATTCAGTCGCTGCCTCAATGACGCATCTTGACAATAATGGCGACACGACGCAGTGTGGCTTGCTCGGTCAGGAGGCTCGGGTCACATATCAGTTCCCCGATGGGCCCACTTAGGCGCTCGGAGCAGATGCGGACCATCTTGGCACCGAGGCGGAGCCTCACCGGTGGCGATCACAAGGGAGACCCCGAAGGCAGATGCGACCGATTCGGGGCTGGAGCCGCACGAGGTCGGCCATCCGGGCGCGCCGCCGAAGCACAAGAGCACTATAGGCCACAACTGACGCCATGCTCAGCAATGAAGTCGTTTCTGTCTTGCCAGGACAGCTATTCTGTGGTAGGGTGGCGATACTAATAGGGAGTGCGTCTGAGAATCAGTCTGCGCGCGTTTCCGCATGAGGTTGCTCATGCGTCTGTTGTGCTATCGCGCGAGCATCCAACTACCGGCGTATCTGCAATTGAGCCGTACCCGAGATCCATCGGTCCGAGGGGAGGTGATGCGACAGAGCACCACTGATGTCGCGTCCGCGTAACCAATCGCCATGCCAGCGGTCGATCGGCTGGTTCGGTGCCGCCTGTTGGAAACTGGAGGTCGTCATGAGACGATTCCTATCGGTTTGTGTAATCCTTGTGCTCATGTTCCCGCTCACGTCTGCTGCTTCGATCCTTTGCACAGCGGACAGCGTTTCAGAGATGATGCTGTACGGGCTCTTGGTCACCCATCCAGAGTTGCCTCCGAGTGGTGCTGCCTTCGCATACCTATACACTGCCGATGTCGACTGCGAGAGGCCGACCATGGTGTACTGCGTGGATGCGACAGTCCCCCTTTGTGTGGGTTGGGAGTATGAACAGGGTCCCGATCTTGAGGTGGGCGAACTGCTCTGGATTGTGAACAGCTACTTCCCCGACGTGCAGGAGATGCCCAGCGAGCTCGCCACCTATGACGAGCGGGCAGCGGCTGTGGCCATGGCCCTGTGGCACTTCAGCGACGGTCTTGACATTTCCGAACCCGGAAGCGGACTACCACTGAATGTATTCGACGCGGCGCGGGCCATCATTGCTCTTGCCGAGGGCCAGACGGCAACCGTACCCCAGACCCCGACGTCTATTGGGTTCGCCACGGATTGGAATCCCCCCGTGACGGTCACCGCGACGCTGTACGACCAGAACGGCCTGCCGATACCCAACGTGTTCATCAGCTGGGAAGTCACCAGCGGGAGCAGCGGAAGTAGCCCAACAAACGGGGACGGCCAGATCGTGATGTCCTGGTTCTGGGTCGAGGAAGACATCCTCACGCTCGACGTCGACTACGCCATCCCGGTCGGGCTGACGTGGAGTCTACCGGGTTGTCAGGACCTGATTCAGGCTGTGCCGGCCGATGGCCATCTCACGGCGACCTGGGACGAGGAGCCGGCTTCAAGCGCGGCTCCCACCACTTGGGGAAAGGTCAAGAATCTGTACCGGTGAAATCGGACGACCGCTTGTCGACTTGTCGACGGTCATGGGCGATCACCTCCTCCGGGGGGTGGTCGCCGCATTTCCAGGGCTGGATGTTCACAACAGGGTGGTGGCAGGGACATGGCCGCTTAGAAGAAAGGCCTCCCCCACCGCTTGGTGTAGGAGGCTCGGGTCCGTAGACGTCGGACAATCTACTTCAAGAGGATAACCCTCTGCGTTCCGCGCGACACTCAGGCGTTGGCCTGCCAGATGGAGTGCTTGGTACGGTCACTGGAAGACGGACCGCTGGAAGACGCCGGGGCAGACAAGGACGTGCCACGATCCTCCCATCCTCGCGCACAGAAGACGTCGAAGGCCGCAACCTCATCGTCGGGAATCCGCACGGCTCCCCATCGACTACCGCCCCTCGACCTCCACCATCGGCTCCGTCAGCACCTCGACCCCGAAGGCATCGACGAGGCTATCGACCTTGAGGAACAGGGTCTGATGGCCGCGTCTCCCGTTGCCCTCGAGGAGTACCTCGCCGTTCTCCACGACCTTCTCGCTGAGCATGCGACCGTCACTGTCCTGCAGGCGGCATCTCGGAGGCGCGCTGTCCGGGTCCGGCGTCCCTGACTCCGGCAGCGTGAATCGCACCGCCACACTCCAATTCGACCTGTTGGAGACGACGCTGACCTCCGCGACATGTGCTTCCGGGGCTACTCCCACTGCCGGCGCCTCGTCGCCGCCTGTCCTGTATTCGGACTCGAAGGGACTGATGAGCTTGACCATAGTACGCTCTGGGATGGAAACGCCTATGCCGGTTGAAACCGGGACCTCTTCGGCCGACACGTCCATCGGACAGACAAGGAGCACGGCAGCGAAGGCAATCGAGGACATAGTAAGCCGGAGAGCGAACCGCGAAAGCGCCTGCTCCCCAGGCTGTGGCCGCGACCCCCTGTGCATGCGTAGCGCAACCACTCTCATAAGAGCCACCCCTTTCTCCCGGCCAGTCTTTCCCTCGGTCTCCCCGTCGCCGCGCTCCCGCGCGCTACTGGAGGAGCCCCGCCAGCTCGGACTGGTGAATCACAATGTGTGGTGTAACAAGGATAACGAGCTCCTTCTGCTGCTTCTCAATGATTGTATGCCCGAACAGCGCTCCCAAGTAGGGGATGCTGCCCAGAATCGGTATTCGGCTCTCTTTGGTCCTCTCTACTTCCGACAGAAGGCCCCCTATCACCACAGCCTCACCGTTGCCTACGCACGCTCGCGTCTCAACCTCCCGGACGTTTGTCACCGGGAGATCGTTGGTGCCCGATGAGCGGACATCGCTCACTTCCACGAATACGTCCACTGTAATCTCGGACGATTCCCCTACGTACGGGGTGATCCGGAGCGTTATACCCGTGGCGATCGTCTGTAGCGTGTAGTAGGCGTAGCTCACCGAGCCACTGAGTAGCGAGTAGTACGCCTCGGTTCCCACGCGAATGCGCGCCTCGTGTCCGTCCAGCGTCGCGACCCTTGGGTTGGCCAGCACCTTGGCTACGCCACCCGCCTCAAGGGCTCTTACGGCAAGGGTGACGTCGGTTACGGAACCGAGACCCACGCCCGATTTGACTAGCTTCGCAATGAACGAGGAATCCGCAAGCGCCGGCACCAGCTTGGCCAACCGGAACGTGCCACCATCTCCGTCGCTGCCGAGGATCTCCCAGTCTATCCCCCACTCTCTTAACAGCTCATTGTTCAGTTCGACAACAAGGGCCTCGATCACAACCTGGCGAGCGGGCAGGTCGATGGCCGCGAGGTGTTCCAAGAACGCGCTCAGAATGCCAGGTGGTCCGGTGACCGTCAGGGCGTTCCCGCCGTCAGGGTCCTTGCGCACATACTGGCCGTACGATTCCGGGAGCAGGTCAAGCACGCTGCCTGCAAGGAGGTGCTTGGGCCGTACTTCGACCGTTTCCACTGTGAGCATCGACCCGGGGTCGCGTTCGTCGTCCACTGCGCCGATGAGGTAGTAGCCGTCCATCCACCGATATCCCAGGCCCAGAGGCACTGTCAATCGGTCCAAGCACTCCTCGAGCGGGAGATCGTGGAACTCCGCAGTGACCAGCCCGCGGACACTCCTCGTGACCAATATGGGGACCCCTGTCTGGGCTGAAACGTCCAGCACCACCTGCTGGATGCCGGTCTCGTAGAACAGGTTCGTGACCCGCGCCCCCACGGGGGGACCGCCCCCGCTCATCTCGGCCAGCCAGTCCGGCGCTAAGCTAGCCGGTGCGTCGACCGCGACGCGCGGGGATTTCGGCGCATACGTGTCGGCGATAGCTCCAAGTTCCGCGCGCTCCGGAAGAACTGCCCACTCCCTCGGGTAGTACTTCCGGAGCAGGTGGAAGCTCAGGGCCGCCTTGTCCGTGTTCCCCGCGCCCAGCTCGGCGCGGCCGAGCAGGTAGAGAACGTCAGGCATGACCCTGTAGGAGGTGTTGCTCCCTAGAATCCCGCGCAGCAGCCTAGAAGCCTCCGCATAGTCACCGTCGCGGAATACCGACGCTGCCGTCGCCAGATTTTCCTCGACGGTCTCGCGCTCCCCCAGAACACCGTCAGCCGTCTGGAACGACTGCTGAGAGGCGCAGCCGCTCAGAATGAGCACAGCGACCAGCGCAGAGGTGAGGCTAAGCCATGCACGAACGTTACTCATCGAAGTCCCTCCGGGACGGCGTCCGTGCTCGTGAATGAGGCGTCAGCAGTCAGAAGCTCGCCCCCGGCGCTCTTCTGCTCGAGCTCGACCTCGACGACGAATACGCCGCTGTCAACCAGTGGCAGAGGCATCCGGAACTTCCTTCGACTGCCCGGCATGATGCGTTCCCAGTTTCTGCTCCCGATGGCCAACTCGGCGAGTACATCACCAGGGTCGGCACGGAGACGCACGTGCCCCTTGATCTCCCCGATTCCCTTTCCGGTGTTGGCCACCGTGAGAATCGCGCTCCCGGGGTTGGATTGCGGGTGAACTCGCACCAGTTCCAGATCCTCTATCTTGAGCGAGGCGCCACCGCGGTTCGTCGCTTCGACGATGATGATGGCACCCGCGTCGTAGACCGTTTTGAAATCGCCGTCCTCCCGGCTCGTGAGGCCCACGAATCTCACTGCCTTCGCAGCCGGCTCGCTCAGAGCCGAGTTCTCATCAAGCCTGACTCTCGCTCTGACTGCAGCACTGGACTTAGGCCCGATCACGACAGTGTCTGGAGTCACCTCGACGGTGAGCCCTGCCACTGGAATCTCGGAAGCTGCGTAGGTCCAGCGCCCGTCTGACTCCAGGCGCGCATCCTCCACGCTCACCTTCAGGGTCAGGGTCTCCTCGCCCAGGTTGCTCAGCCGAACGGCAACGCTTCGCTCACCGCCCGGCGGGACAGTGATCTCCTGGGGCTGCTGCTCAATCCAGAGATCTGTGGCAACTTCCATCTTCGAATCAGTGGAGGAAGCCACCCTCGCAGAGCTTCCGATCGCAAGCATGAATTCGCTTCGTGACTCGCGTCTCTGCCCCAGATCGAGCCGCGACACCACCCTCCACGTACCAGGCGGGACTCCCTCGGCCGCAACCTGCAACTGGATCATCTCTTCGGGATAAATCTCGTACGCGTGCCCGTCCCTTCGGTAGGGCAGCTCCACGCGCCGGGGGAATCCCCCTGTTTCCGGGTAGAAGAGGACGTCACCGCGCACCTCGCTCACCCATACCCCCGTGTTCCGGATATCAACGAGGAGCTGATTGCCCGCAGACTGGTACTCGATCCTCTCGACACCGACCTCAAGAGGCCCACTCGAGATGACACGAACGAGGACTTCGACAGCAGCTCCGGGGATGATCGCCGCCGCCACCTGAGCGTCCGGCCGCGGCGCGCGCATGTTGACCGTAAGGTACGCCGAGTAGGCTCCGTAGGCGTTGCTGGGAACCCTGATGGAAACAGGAACGTCGTGCGCCTCCTTCCCACTGATCGTCACCTGTGACTCGACCTCGATCCAGTCGCTCGCCGAGCGAGCGCCTCCGCCTCTGTCGACCTGCTCCTTCTGGCCATTCAGCAGCTGCGTGAGGTCCCGCACCTCTATGTCGAAAGTGGAGCGCTGGCCCGACACAACGCCAACAATACGGAAGCTGCCGTTCCACATCTCGCCCGGGGTCGCGTCAACCACGAGCTTCAGGGGTCCTATGCCGATTCCCCCCTTGACGTCCTCGGCCTCCTGGCTCTGAACGCCCGGGACAAGAATACAGGTCAAGACGACGCCAACGCACACACCGAGGCGAAGCGATGTCACAGGCTCTCTCCTTGCTTTCGAACACAGATGACCATGACGGTGCCGGGGGACATGAATCCCCCGGCACCTCTGCCTACTCAGGCTACGGGCTGCTGAACGTCACGTCCAAGTGCGTGGCGTAGTCGCCGCCCTGATCCAGCATGCCGAAACGCTGGATGCGGGCCAGCCACTGTATCGTACCCTCGACGCCCGGGACAAGAGGTCCCCACGTATAAGTGTTGGACGCGGGGGCGCAAGGGAAGGCCCACTCGTTCGGGAAAAAGTACGTCGGGTTGCTGTCGCCGATCACGAAGCCTCCGGTGTCGTACAGGTAGCTACCCCACAGTAGTGGGACGCCACTCTCGGGGACCTGGCCGTCGGCGAACCACGAGCCCCCGACCATGAACGGACACGCGCACATGGTGAACCACGTGGGGATATACAGGTCCGTGCTGGTATCAGGATCGTAGTAGTGGAGATCGCCGTTCGTGTGGACAGCCATCGACAGCGGGTTGTTGGACCTGACGAAGATCCGCGCGCCGTCGTTGGTCATGTAGTACATCCCGTCCGTGCCGCAGTAGTACTCCGAGCCGGCCCACGCGTCCGAGGGAGTCTTGCCGTCGGGGTCAGGGCAGTGCAGGTACGCTGTCCCCATGAGCTCATTGCAGTAGTAATCCTCGGCCGTGTCACCGTCGTAGTCGAACACCATATCCGTATCCTGCCACTGGATCTGGATGTAGCAACCGAGACCGAGGGTGATCGTGAGATCACCATCCGCAGCGCCATCCCACTGCGTGGGGTAGGCTCCGGCAGACACGGTCAGTGCTGCGACGGCCAGTACTACCAAGATTAGCCTAAACATGGTAGGCTTCCTTCCTATATTAGGTTGCTGCATGCAACCTACCGGTCCGCCTCTGCATCAATACAGGTAGAGGGACTGACGTCTCAAGTGCTGGTCCCTCGCCGGGGCTGGCGGATCACCCCGGACTCCCTGCCCGGCCCGCGTTCCTCGGGGAGCCGGAACGCGTCTCTGCGGCCTGAGGCCGCAGGTCACCAGACCACCTCCTTTCTGCTAACGCATCTCGCTTCCGCGGAGGCTCTGCTTGCCGACAGTCTCCGCCTCGCGCTCGCGAGACGATTCCGTTTCAACGTGCGACGCCGACCGATTACCGTGGCGTCCCGGACAAGTGCATCTCCGATACGTAGACACCGGAGGTGTCCGTCTCGTAAACCTCGAGTGCCAATCGGAAGCTCGCAATGAACACGCCGCCCTCGTCGTATCCGACCAAGAGGCAGTTGTCGTCACCGATGGAAATCCATTCGCCCGGCTCGCCGCCTTCGTCCAGCATCGACCACTCCACGCGTGCCAGCGGAATGACCAAGCCACTGCCGGACACGAAGTCTGTTCCATCAAGGACCAACTCCCACTGCGTCTCGTTGGTAGCTACGAGCGCGTCAAGATCTGGCTCAACGAAGTAACGACCGGGCATCGGAGTGCTGATCGTAAACACCGACTCGCCCGTCAGGACCAACGTTAGAGGCTGAGTGATCAGCTGCACGGGGATCACCGCCCGCCCAAAGAACACGCGCCCGATGGCGCTGTCCCCCACAGGACCTGTCTGGTCAGCCGTCACTTCGCTGCCGGGCGCCCTCCGGAAATCGCCTCCGCCAGGCTGCTCGATCTCGTCCTCGACGATTATCAGACCGCCTGTTGACACAAGATGGAGAAGACCCCCATACGGCCCCGGAGCTTCCGTCCATCCGGGCTGCACCTGGATCTCGAGCCAGAGGTCTGGGGCCGGCACAGGCCCGTGCCCTCGTGCAATGATCGGATTCCCCGCTATGGGAACGAACTCTTCACCCGTCGCCGCTGACCTGACCAGCACCTGGCCGTCTTCCATCGGTCCTTCTGGCCCCGTGGTCCACTCGAACTGGGCTCTCACCTCCCAGTTCGGCAGCGGCGATGCTACGCCGAAGGCAAGCGTCCCTTGCATGCCGGGAAGCACTGGCACTCCATTCCCGTCGGGCGGCAGAGCGACTTCCTCGTCCAGCACCATGAAGTCGTCATTGATGGTTATCCAGACACCGCCCGCCGAGCGGAGAGCGACATCGTCCAGGGATGTAGGATGCTCCTCCACGTTTCGCTTTGCGCTCGACGCAGAGCACGCAATCAGCACGAGTGCGAGCGTAAGAACGCGCATGCACAATCCTCTCTTCGCACGTGGGCCGCTTCGAAGGGCGTCGACCTCTCCCGTCTCGTTCACAACAGCGTCGCGGTTCATCGCCATCACCCTCTCTCCCAGTGTCACCTGCTCTGCGGGCGGTGGCGTTCTACTGGAGTCGAACGGCGCCGCGTGTCACCCCTGTCCTTGTCCGTCAGCTGCGAGGCTTGACTTTCCGGCTCGCGTGGCTATCGTGTAGAAGATAGAGCCGGGCCCTGATCCTCATGGATCGGGCGAGTCTCGGTTCCACCCGGGCGGCTGGATGGCAGCGAATCCATCACCAGCCGCCCGATTTCTATTCTCCGCAGATGTCGTTGATCAGTCGTGCGCTTCGTGCTACACCTCACGAGGACACTCGCCCCGCAACGAATGAGAACAAGTCATGTGAGGTATGTGCGACTAGCATACCGACGTGCCGCCACCATGTCAACAGGTTATCTTGACAATGGTAGCGAAAACTCGCAGTCATGCAGGTAGTCAAAGGTATATACTTCGGTGTCCGGGGAATCGGTCCTACTCACCGTAACTTGCCATTCTCTGTAGGATAGCCATTACAGCAATGCCGCCCGACCTCGGCCGGGCTGCCCTGCGCTCCAAGCACGTGTCAGACAAGTGCTTGCGCGACGTCGCTCGAATGCCTGTGACTCTTGCCTCGCTAATCCTCCCTCGGCGCCATGCTCATGCAGCCGTTCACAGGGCACACAGAGACGCAGAAGCCGCAACCGATGCACTTCTCATCATCCACTTCCGGCACCCTCGCCAGCTCGCCCGCGTCCTCTCCCCTGAACTCCAGCGCCTGGTGACCCCCGTCCCTACACGCGATCACACAGGCTCCGCACCCGATGCAGAGATCCTCGTCGATCGCGCTCACGACCTTGTACTCCCGGGAGAGCGCCTCATGCGACACGAGCCCAACCAGCCCCTTCCCGACGAGTTCCATTGGCGAGGTCAGACCCTTGTCTTCCAGATAGAGCGCGAGCCCTTCGTTGAGTTCCTCAACGATGTCGTAGCCGTATCGCATCACGGTCGTACAGACCTGCACGATCCCCGCACCCGCGAGCAGGAACTCCACAGCGTCCTTCCACGTGACCACACCACCCACACCGGCGACGGGGATCTGTACGTCCTTCGCGACATCCGCCACGAACCGTAGCGCGATAGGCTTGATGGCCGGACCCGAGTAGCCGCCCGCGGTAGATTGTTCGTTGACCGAAGGAAGGGGCGCGAACGTGTCTAGGTCGAACCCGATGAGCCCCTTCACCGTGTTGATGCACGTGATGCCCGCCGCGCCCGCCTCTTTCACCCTGGCCGCGATAGGACGCATGTCCGCAACGTTCGGCGTCAGCTTGATGAGGACCGGGATGTCGACGGCGTCGACGACCCACTTCGCCCGCTCGAACGTCAGGTCGGCATCCTGCCCCACGGCCGAGCCCATGCCTCGCTCGGGCATGCCGTGCGGGCATGAGAAGCTGCACTCGATCATGTCGGCGCCTGCGTCCTGCACGCGGCGCGCAATCTCCTGCCACTCGGCCTCGGTGGCGGCCATCATGCTGACTATCACGACGTTGTCAGGATAGTCCCGCTTGAGGTCGCCCACTTCCGCCAGGGCCTCGTTGATATCGCGGTCCGAGATGAGGTCAATGTTCTCAAGCCCGATGAGATTCTTGTCCTCGTATGACAGTCCGGCCATCATCGGGGAGACCAGGTTGACCTCGACGTGCTCGAGGCCGAGGGTCTTGACCACCGCGCCGCCCCAGCCTGCCTCGAAGCCGCGAGCTATCATCTCACCCTTGTCAGTCGGCGGGGCCGCGGCCAGCACGAACGGATTCGGGAAGCGCACGCCGCAGAATTTGACAGACAGATCCACCTTCTTCTTGAGATCCACTCGGACCATCAGCGCCCACCTCCTTCCGTGGAGGCCGCGTCCCCGGTGGCCGCCTCATTCAGATAGGCCGCGACGCCGGTGGCCGCCCGCTTCCCCTCCGCGAAGGCCTGCACGGCCGTCGCACCACCACTGACCACGTCGCCCGCGGCGAACACGCCCGGCATCGATGTCACCATCGTCTCCTGATCAACGCGGATTAGCCCGCGCTCGTCGGCGTCTACACCCTCGTAGCAATCCAACACTCCCTGCCCGATGGCCTCGATGACGGCCGTCGCGGCCAGCCGAAACTCGGTCCCGGGGATCTCCTCAGCGTTGGAGGGCACGAGAAGACCGGGCGTCTTCCATCTGATACCTACACCCTCGTAGCCGGAGACCTTTCCGTCAGTACCGACGATCTTCACGGGCTTCGTCTGAGTGTGGAACTCGATGCCCTCGCTCTGTGCAATCTCGACCTCCGAACGGAAGGCGGGCAGCTCGTCATAGGATTCGAGGCTGCACAGGTCGACTCTCTCGGCGCCCAGATGCTGTGCCGTCATTGCCGCGTCGATGGCCACGTTGCCTCCACCGATGACAACAACGCGCTTGCCGAGGTCGGGCTGCTCTCCTCGCGCCACCGCGGCAAGGAGGTCCGCCGCCACGAACACGCCCTCGAGATCCTCGCCGGGCAGCCCTATGGTGTACGGCCGGTAGAGCCCCACACCGATCACGACCGCGTCGAACCCGCTCTTGAGAAGCGCGGCCACGTCCTTCTCGTCTCGCCCGAGGTGGACGTCGGCGCCCAACCGCCCGATGTAGTCGAGCTCGCTCTCGACGAACCTGCGGTCGAGCCGGAACGGTGGGATGCCCTGCGTCAGAACGCCGCCCATCGAATCGGCGCGCTCGAAGATCTCCACGCCGAAGCCCAGCTTCCTGAGTTCCGCAGCCGCGGCCAGCCCGGCCGGACCCGCGCCCAGGACAGCGACCTTCTCTCCCCTTCCTTCGGCCCGCACAGGCAAAGGCGCGAGCGTTCCCAGCTCGATGTCGCCCGCGAACCTCTGTAGACCCGCGATGTCGATGGGCGTGTCCAGGTTGCCGCGCGTGCAGTTCTCCATGCAAAGGATCTCCTGCGGGCAGACGCGCCCGCAGATCCCGACGAGCAGATTCGCCTCACGGATCAGGCGCGCCGCACCCCGGAAGTTCCCGAATCGTATCTTCCTTACGAACCTGCGGACGTCGACCCCGGCCGGGCAGCCGTCCAGACACGGAGCCTCGTCGCACATGAGGCAGCGCGATGCCTCCAGCACCGCCTCGTGTGGCGAGTAGGTCCGTCCCGACTCGCTCAATTCCTCGACCTTCTGCGCGTAACCCGTCATGTCGTCAGCCCCTTGCATCCAGCCCCAGGCCAAATTGCGTCTGTCCTCGTTCCGGGCCACCGCTGAGCCTGACCGACAGACCCAGCCCAGCGGGCAACCCCGTCTTGAGGCGAATATACCACCTCGCTCCCGGCACATTCAAGGAGGCGAGCCCGAACTCGCCCGGGAGACGGGGCTCGTACTGGACGAACGAGGCCACGGCTCCCTGTGAGATCATCGATGTCAGGCCCGCCGTGTAGGAGCTTGTGCCCGCGATGCTGCCGTCTATCCTCAGGGCGACTGCCAGAGATGACCCCTCCTCCCATCCCTCAGAGAAAGATGTGACTCGCCACGCCGAGACCGTCACCGGCACGGACCCCTCCGTCCGCAGTGACACTCGCGTTCGGCGCACAATGCCCTCGCGGGTCACCGGCGGATCCCCCTCGCTGTCACTGCGCGCACGGACCTTCGATTCCACCGCGATGCGCCAGTTCCGCTTCGTTCTGAGCTCGCCGCCGAGGGTCACTGCTATCGAGTTGTTGGGCAGCTCGGAGTGGTAGGAACGCCACGGTCTCTTCGTCACGCGGCTTGCGGCCCAGATCTTCCAGTCGGCGCCGGAGCGGTACTCGGCGCCCACCCACCCGACGGCGCCGTTCGACCCACCGGAGAAGCCTGGGACACCTCCACCCAGCGGTGACCAGTAATCTCGGGACAGGTACGCCGCGCCGGCACTCACGCGGCAGCCTCCGTGCCGCAACCGGCCGGCGGCCAAGGCAGCGATGCCGCCCGCCGAGGTTGTCGCCACCTCGCACCCGGCGCTGAACCCGCCAATCGAGGTCCGAACATCGAAGCCGCCCGCCGTCAGCTCGTCGCCGAAGAACCTGAAGCGCTGCCTCACCGGGTCACCGGTCGCCAGCTCCGGTGAGAAGCCGAAGCGAAGCAGCGAGGCCGAGAGCTCCAGCCCGGGACTTCGTTCGATGCTGACGCGGACGCCCATGAGGGACTCATCCAGCGAGAGCGCGCCTTCCCTCTCTCCCTCGGTGCGATGGTACCCGGTCGTCCTTATAGAGGTGGCCAGACCATCCTCCCCGATGGCCGCGTCCAACCCAGTTCTGGCGAGGATCGCTCTGACGCGGACCTCCCCTCGCGATGCGATAACGAACGCACCCCGCCTGCTCGTGGCCTCTCCGGCCCCGTCGTAACGCCTGACGGAATCGCGCCGGCGCGGGTAAGCGGCCTCCGACGGGAACCCTCCGCTCCGCAGTAGCAGTCCCTGGCCCCAGCTCCCGGTGAAGTCGCCGAGTCCGATGGAGAGCGCCGGCCCATCCCCGGGTGCGTCCTCATCTCCCCGCCACACGAGGGAGACCGCCGAGTGATCAGCGAGGTTCTCCTCGCCAATGTCTTTCTCGCACGCCACCGAGAGATCGAGCAGGTCCGCGTACGACACTCGCAGCCGCACGTAGGACGCGAAGCCGGTGGCGGCGTGACGTCCACCCCAGGCGTCCTCCCAGCGCTCCTGCGTAGCCGCGCGAAGACGCAGCTCCCAGGTGACAGGGAACCGTGAGTCGCCGCCCGGCGCGGGACCGGCCTCGCCGACGGCGGTAGCACCCTCCAACCGCGCCGTCGCGACCGCGGATTCAGGGATCGCTCCCGGCCGCCGGGACGCGCCTCCGGTCGTCAGCCGCGCGACAAGATATGGCCGCACCGCCACGAAGGTCTCACGGCTGAGACACCCCCGCGTCACCAGTTCGTCCAGGGACTCTGCCGGGCCAAGAGCATCGCGCCGCACTACGATGCGCACGGCCGATGCAGGATCGAGAAACGGCACACGCAGAAGTTCCGTGAGCGCGGCGGTGTTGACGTCCGTGGGGTTCTCTCTGAAGGCCGCGGCCTCGCGCAGGAGCTCGTCCAACCCATCGACGGCGGCGCTCTCGTCATCAAGCCCCGCGAGCAGCTCCCGGAGAAAGGGACCGTCCAGATCCGAAAGAGCTTCGCTGACGGTCGAGTCGTCCGCCGCGAGATCGTCGAACCCCGAGGTAACGTCGTCAGCTCGGGAGTGTGTGGGGAGAGCTGCCACGAGGACTGCGAACAGGAGAACCGCGATGTCACAACTGCATAGTAAGCGACACAAATGAACTCACTCCCAGCTCGGGGTGCCATTGCCACGCGAGATCGATGAGAGGCCAAGGCCGTACGCCGGGGCGGCCGACACCTATCCCGAAACCGAGCTTCCCTGGCGCGTCCCTGGCGCCCGCCCTGACACGGAGCCAGTCCGTCAACGCGGCCTCGAAACCCAGTGCCGCCGATGCAGCGAACGACTCCTCGAACGAGAGCGTCCACCGGAGCGTCACTGAGGGCAGCAGCAAGGCCGCCCCGAACCGGGCCCGCGCGGCCACCGGCGAACCTCCGATCCGCGAGCGCGTCAGGTTCTCGCACCCGGCGCCCAGGAAGACCCGACCGATCAGGCGCCTCGTCACACTCGCATCCACGGCCGCCGCCCAGCGGTCGTCAACGCCTCGCGCCCCGAGGCCGAGGACCCTCGCCCGCGCGACCAGGCGGAGATCGGGGTCCGGGTCCAACCCGACCTCCAGACCAAGCGAACGCTCCTGATAGAGCTCTCCCCCCAGAGTGGCCAGCTCGACGCCGACGGCCACACCGCGGAACTTGGCAGCGGCGTGCACGCCCCAACCCGCCGCCTCACGAACACCGTAGAGCTCGCCGGCCGATACCGTGACGCTGGACCCGGCGTCCGGGGGTGGGAAGAGGTCCGCGCCGCGCACGAGCATTCCCGCCAAACGGGCGTCCGGCCACGAGATATCGAACGCCGCCGGCGCGGGACTCGCGCACAGCAGAACAGCAAGGAACTGGACCGCGCAGAGGCACGCTGCAGAACGCCGGGCCCGCCCCGCGCAGAGGCACGCTGCAGAACGCCGGGCCGATCTCACGCCTTCGGAGGCCGCGCTAGCGGAAGTCTTCATCAAGAGCGCTCCTACCGGACGATCGCGACGGCCGTCTTCGCCGTGACGAAGAGACCGGCGCGTGCGTCTATTGCTTCCAGATAGATGATGTAGAGCCCGGACGGAAGCGGCGCTCCGTCCGACCCCGCGCCGTCCCACAGAAACTCGCTCTCAGATGAGAGCGCCGTGTGGTCCGCGAGCACCGCCCTGACGCGTCCCTCCAGATCGAACACCGTCAGCCTCGCCGTCGCCCTCGCCACTGGCAGCTCCACGCGCACCACGGCGCGGTCGTCGGTCCCATCGCCATTCGGCGTGAACGGGTTCGGCGCCACGGTCAGCCGGCCCGCGGTCGGCACGGCTCCGAGATGGATGCTGTTGACGCGTCCCGGCGTACTTCCCTCGGGAGCCACCGAGCTGCCCCAGTTCCCCGCGTCCTGAGGCGGCATGTCCGGCCGCACGCGCTCGAGCGACACGCCCCGCTCGCCACCCCAACCTCTCTCGTACGTGAGCCGGTCCATCGGGGTCCCGAACTCGTCCAGGAGCACCACGGTGTCGTCGGCCGAAAGCGCCTCCCAGCCGTCGGTCTCGACGACCGGGCACGACGCGAGCCCGTCCATCAACTCCGCATCTTTGGCGACCAGCAGAAACGCCCCGTCCGCCAGGAGAGCGAGCGACTCTGACCAGGCGATCCGGGCCTCATCCGCGTCGTCACCGAGCGCCCACCCTGAGAGTCCGACGGTGTCCCCGGAGACGTTGAGCAACTCCACCCACTCCGTCTCTCCCTCGTCGGGCGAGTGCATGACCTCGTTGAGCGCCACGAGCCCGCCCACCCCGCCGACCGTGAAGGACGTCGCCGCGGTGTTGTTGGAGAGCTCACAGTCCGGTGGGAACGTGAGGATCACGCTGCCGCGGTGATATCCGTCAGAGGGAGTTGTCCACCGGAGCAGGACCTCGACTGAATCCCGTGGCGCCAGGTCGTCAGAGAGCGTGGACGAGCCGACTGGAGTTCCTGACCCATCCTCGAAGAACTCCAGTGCGAGTTCCTGTCCGCCCGTCGCAAGGGCTCCGACGTTTCTGACGAGGCACGTGAGCTCCACTGGTTCCCCGTGACCGAAGACGACCCGACCGGGATGACGAACCGTGAGGCAGAGGTCGTGGGAGAGCGAGTTCCGCGCCCCGGGAGTCGGCGGTCCTGCAACGAAGTCGAGGGCGTTGTCGCCGTGGTCGAAGCAGTCGGGCGAGCGCGCGAGCGACAGGCCCGACGGCGCATCAACAGCCGGCTGGCCCTCGTAGTACTCTTGGAAGAGCGGCTCTCCCCATCCGACAACGTCGACCGGATCAGTGCCGTCGGTGAGTCGGACACCGTCCGGTCCGTTCTGAAGGTCCAGCGGTGTCGCGTAGTCGGGAGCGGGCAGAACGTCGACCTCCCCGATGAGGAATATCTGTCCCGGCTCGAGGTAGTCGAGGTCGCCCCCGATCCACTCGACGGTCCAGTCGCCGGGGTTCGCACCGTTTCCGGTCTCGAGCACCCAGCCGGTCAGGAGCACACCGTGCCGCCCGCAGTTCATGAGCTCCACGAACTCGAGACCGGTGTCGGGACCCTCAGGGTCGTACAGCACCTCGTTGATGACGACCTGCGCCGCGGCGGAGCTGGCGAACAGCGCGAACACGGCGGCCCACAGGACGCGAAGGCAGAGCTTGCGCATTCGGATGGTTCCCTCAGGGGGAGTCGGGATGTGATGGATGTGCTGTCAGGGGATGATTCGTGAGATGCCGGAAACAGGGCAACCGGGCGCGGAACCCGCACCGGACACAGCGGCTGCTACGGCAGCCCCTGCTTCCTTCTCAACGCCCACTCGGCAGACATCAGTCCGACGAAGCCGAGGAGCAGCCACGGTGAGTTCCACAGTTCGAACTCGCTCTTGGTCGTACGCTCTGTCCACGCCATCGGGACGTCCTCGGGGAAACCGTCAAGCGTCTCCGGCGTGTAGTAGCCACCTCCGGTCTCGTCGGCGATCCTCCGCAGGAGTGCGGACCGACGCCTGGTCTCTGCGTCCTCCAGGCTGAACCGCTCGACGATGAACTCGCCCGCCGCCGTGCCCACCTCCTCCCCGCCCAGGGACGCGGTCGCCCGCAGAACATAGGGCCCGGGGGGGAGGTTCCGGACGGAGCCTCTATAATAGTCTCCCACGGCCTCGAGGTCGATCGTGGCAACGGGCGCGGCGCCCTCGCCGCTCGCGATGGCCACACTTACCTCCGCGTCGCTCGCGAGGCGATAGTCGCTCCCGTAGACCTGCGCCGAGAACCCAATGTCCTCTCCCGCCTGGTAGACGTCCTTGTCGGGCGTCACCACGACGCGCTCCAGCTCTCCGCGCGCCGTCAGCCACCTGGCGGCGTTCGTCACGAACCTGTCGTAGACATCGACCTCTCCGTCGCCCATCATCTTCCAGCGCCAGATACCGTCGGCCAGTATCGCCATGACGCCTCCGGTCCCGGTCCGCACGCCCGCGACGATCGGAACCGCGCTGCCCTCGGGCCCGTGGCCCTCCACGAGAACACTGGCATCGGCGCGGACCGACCACGGAGATGAGGTGAACGTGCGAACGGGAGGCAGCGCCTTCCACACGTCAACGTTCACAAATCTGTCCTCTGCGACGCGCGTCGCGGGCGCCGACTCGCCCTCTTCAGTCAGACGGACACGCACCTCCCGGAAGCTCGAGGGCAGGTCGGCGTCAAAGACGAACGGCAGAATGGCAGCGACGTCGTCCGGAGGACGTTCACGGGGAATACCGGCGAACAGCAGCCCTCCGCCCCTGTCCCGTGCGAACGCTCGGAGCCACTCCGGGGACACCAGCGGGTCGGACCAGTCCGGCTCGAACAGAACCACGAGGTCGTACTCGAAGAGTTCCGCCCTGGACGCCGGCGGCGACCCTTCGACGGCGGATATGGGAGAACCACTTCTTCTCATGACCGACTCGACATCGACGTTGCGGTCGGTCGCGAGCTCTCGGCCGAGGAAGGCGAAGTCCCACGAGGGGCGTCCCGCCAGCAGGAGCACCCGGATCTTGCCCTTCATCGCGGTGGTGACGACCACACGTGAGTTGTTCGCCGTCGACAGCTCGCCGGCGGCCGGCGGCACGGACACCGAGTAGCGGTGCACGCCCGGCGTCGGTGGTGTCACGCGGAACGTCACGCGCACTTCCTCTCCAGTGCCGGAGAGGTCTATCTGCTTCGAATCGAGCGTCGTTCCTCCTTCGGAGAGTTCGACGACGGTCTCCGCACCCGCAAAGCCGGCGCTCGAGACAGTGACCTCGATAGGCACACTCTCCCCGGCATACGAGATGCGATTCGTCACGGCGTCCTCGATGCCGATGTCGGTTCCCGCCTCCGGGCTGCCGACACCGAGCACGAACACGGGGACACCCAGAGCGCGGGCGGCTTCGTAGGGACCTGCGCCGCGGTTGTCAGCGCCGTCTGTTGCGATGACCACGGACCCCAGGTTCCGGCTCGCGAGCAGATCGCCCAGCGCCTCGAGACCATGAGCGATGTCCGTCACGCCGCCGTCGAAGGCCGGCGGGCGTGTGAGAACGCCCCGATCGACGTCCAGCTCGCGCGACCCGGAGGAAAAGGCGAGCGCCACCAACTCGGCGTCGCGCGCCATACGGGGGAGCATCAGCTCGTTCAGGAGAGACACGGCCTCGTCGCCGCGTCGGACGCCCCCCGTCCCGTCGCTGACGGCCATGCTCCTGGACGCATCCAGCAGCAGCCCGACGACGGGCCGGTCGGTGACCGTTCTCGAGAACGCAAGAACAGGTTCGAGCAGGACCACACAGAGCAGCACCAGCCCCGCCGATCTGAGGGTTATCAAAAGGGGTCTGAAACGTCCGGCGGCAGGCGGTACTCTGCGGTAGAACCAGACGACCGAAGCGACGGCCACCGCGCCGAGCACCAGGAAGACCCACGCGTGTGTCTGATTGAACAGAATGGTCACGGTAACTCACCCGCGCACACGGAACCGTCGTCCGGATCGGTCAGTCTCGTCTCCCACTTCCCGGCGCGCTTCTCGACGGTGAACCTGACCCGGCCACCTGGTTTCAGGACTGCCTCGATGGTCTCTCCGTCTTCCTGGACGTCGGCCCCGGGGGGAACGCGGGGAGTGAACCGAACAGTAAGAGGTGGCGCATCGCCGTCAGCGACGACCCTCGTGCAGGCTCGCCCGCTTTCAGCGTCCGTGCGATGCAGCACGAAGATGGTCCCGTCGCCCACCCGGGCGGGGGCGGCCAGCCAGCTGCAGGATGGCGGGAGGGTGGGCCTGATATCGACCGTGCCCTCCAGGACGTTGGGGCGCACGCCAAGATAGTCCTGATAGAAATTTCTGAGGAACTCGGAGAGGCTCCATGCCTGCGACACGGCGCCGGCCACGTTCTCTCCGTGCTCCGGGGGCACGCCGTTTCGAAGCTCGGGGAGCGTGCCGGCCGCGCCCTCGTCGAACACGAGATCCGTCAGCATGGTCGTCTGTTCCCATGCAGCGGCGACCAGTCCGTGCTTCACCATCGCGGACACGACAGGTCCGCTCAGCCACACCCACACGTCGCCGTTGTGATAGGCCTCGTCGAAGTGATACCGCTCCAGGTTAAGGTGGCACGGGTGGAAGTTGGGGTCCTCCGTGTGCAGGGACGTGACACCGTGTCTCAGCACACAGGTCTCCCGGACGAGTTCGAGCATTGCCCTTTCGTTCTCGCGCGGAAGCAGGTCGTTCCACGGCACGGTTGCTGCGAATACCTGGTTGGGTCGGATCTGCCGGTCGGGCGTGCCGTCCGGGTCGAGGTGGTCGAAAAGGCCACCCGTATCCAGATCTGAAAACTCGCGAGCGAACGCGTCTCCGAGGCGCCCGGCGACCTCACGCCACTTTGTGGCCGGCTCCTCCCTGCCCAGTGCGTCCGCAATGGCCGCTCCGGAAAGAAGAGCCGTGTGCCACAAGACCTCTACTTCGACCGCCCGGTTGCCGCGAGGCGAGAACGGATTCTCTTCCCCGCCGGCGTCCATCCAGGTCTCCGCCTGGCCGTGGAGCAGGAACCCTGCGTCATCCGTCCGAAGCGAAAGCGCGCCGTCGATTGCCCGCTCTATAACAGGAAAGAAACGCTCCGCGAAATCCAGATCGCCGGTGTACCTGAGGTACTCGTACGCCTCGCGGACGAACCACCATGTCCCGTCGGCCGTGTTGTAGTAGACCTCTCCGGGCATTGCGAGATTGGGAATGCGCCCGAACAACAGACTGCTCTCGTCCGCTTCCTGGAACGCGGCGAAAGACTCCAGTATCTCTCTGGCGGTGTCGAACTCACCGCGCACGAGACACGCTCCGGGAAGGGCGATGAACGTGTCTCGCCCCCAGTAGTTCGGGAACCAGTGCAGTCCAGCGAAGATGCCGCGGCCGAGCTGGTTCATGATGAGCGCGTCCACCGACGCCGCGGCCCACTGAAGCGCCAGCCGGTAGTCGTTGTCGTGCGCGGCGATGCCGACACGGTCAAGGAGGTCGGCCGTCCTCCTCATCTTGTCGTCGTAGAGCGTGAACTCGTCCAGAAGACCTCTGAGCGCCAGCTCCGTGGCCTCGGCTAGCGTGTCCCCAATGGCCACGCAGAAGGTGACGCTCCCGGCGAAGCCCCCGTCGCTCTCGAACGCGAACTCGAGGCGCCCCGGCGAATAGGGGATCGCGGAAGCCATGGCCCTTCGCGCCGCGTCCTTGGTGTAGGTGGTCTTCTTGTACGCCTCTCGAGGGACGAACTCCGCCGGGCGATCGCACGCGACGGCGATCCATACGGGGTAGTTCCGCTCCTCGGTCCGCTCGAGATGATCGGTCCGTCTCAGGGCGAGCACGCGCCTGTCATCGTCCCAGCGGGTCTCGTACTCGGGCTGGCCCTCTTCCCAGATGCTCCTGATATCGATCCTGGGCTCGAAGGCCGCGCGCCCGGAGTGGTTGGTGTTGTAAGACACCAGGAGGATGTTCTCCCGGTCCGCCAGGAAGACGGTCTCTGTCGTCTGTTCGATGACGTACTCGCGCGTGACGCTCTGGGGCAGAACGCAGGCACTCTTCAGGCCCCAGGAAGAGAGCGGCACGTCGCCCAGCACAAGGTCCCAACCCTCCAGGTACTTGTGAAGCTCGACGATGAGGCCCTCATAGCTCCTCGTGTTCGTCGTGCCCGTCTCGCCGGCGAAGTATCCCTTTTCTTTGTTGGTCAGGATGTACTCGCGCGTCTCACGGGCGCCGACGACTATCTGCAGTCCCCGGCGGCATCCCTTCAGCGGAAGTTTCTCAGAACCTGATGTCTCCTTCGGATCTCTGATCGTGGCTTCTCCTGTGAAACGTCTGCAACTTCCCTGCCATGCCGGCCGTTGGCAGTGAGGCGGGCCTTCCGGCTCGGCGCCGATCTCGGGCGTCAATCACGTTGACGATGCTCGCCGCGCCGCGGGCCACCGGTGCTCCCGGAGTTGCTCCCGCCGCGACCCCACCTACTCTACTATAAGGACGGAGTTCTCGCCGCCATGGTTGTCGCCCACGCGCTCGGGATTGCCGGCGTCCGGCTCCCAAGAGCCGCCTGGGTCCACTACGAACTTGTACTCGTATCGGCCGGGCGCAAGCTCAAGCGTGACCGTCCACACGCCGTCGCCGTCCTCGTCGGCCATTGTCACCGCCGCGGGATCCCAGCCGTTGAATTCTCCGGCCAGGTGCACGGTCGTCGCGGAAGCGGGCGCGTGGCTGAAAAGCACGCCCGCGGGTGTCATAACGGGGCCCGCGAGAAGCTCGGCGTCCTCGACCGTCTCGGCCCGAGCCATGGCGCCTCCCCCACCGCCGGTGGCTGCGTCCGGCGTCGGCGCCGAATCGAGCACGCTCACGGACAGGAACGCCGGCGGCGTCTCGCCGACCAGCGTGTAGACGTTCGTCAGCGTGCCGCGGAATATCTCGTCGAAGGCGCCGTCGTTTGCCGAGTCCTGATCGTTGCCATACCACCAGAACCAGTCGCTCCCCTCCGCCGCATACATCTCGTCGAACGCGCGCGCCAGAGCGTCAGCGTCCACCCCGTCCCGGTAAGCGAAGTCCGCGAGGTCCGCGCGCACGCGCGCCAGGTAGTCCCAGGCCGTGTTCTCTTCGCTCTCTCCGATCCATGTCGAGAAGTCAGAGTTGATCCACGAGCCCGCCCACAGCCGCGGCAGGGTCTCGGTGGGAGGGTGCTCTGCGAGGTAGTCCTCGACGGTCACGGTCTCGAGGAAGGAGGCCCGGCTCATCTGGTCGTACCACGAGTGGAAGAATTCCTTGCCGTCGTGCTTGAACCACTCCCAGGCGTTCTCGCCGTCCAGGATGATGGGCACGACGTACGACCGCTCGTCGTCCGCCAGCTGCTTGTGTATGGAGTAGAGGCTCATCATCATCGAGTTGGCGGCGTCCACGCCGTCCATCTTCCCGAAGTTGAAGCCGATGTCGTCCGAAAGGCGATGGTCCCTGAAGATCATCGCGACGCGCCTGTCGCCGTCCTCTGCCCAGTACATCTGATACCGGTCCCTCGCCGACAGGTACGGCGCGCCCAGCGAGCGCTGAAGGACCTGGTCGTCCGAGGCCATCCATGCGAATCCCGCGTCCGCGACGGTCCCCACTATCTCCTGAGCGACGGAGCCCTCTGCGGGCCACAGTCCCGCTGGCCTCGCCCCGAAGAGCTCCTCGTAGTAGTCCGCGGCCATCTCGACGTGCCGCGATGCGTCTTCCGGATAGCTGAAGCGGTGCTCCGGCAACTGCGTGCCCGGCATGGCGACGCGCGCCAGATCGGTATCGAAGATGAGCGGCAGGATCGGGTGGTAGAACGGAGTCGTGATGACCTCGAGCTGCCCCCGCTCCCGTGCATCGCGGTGAACGGCCACGACGTTCTTCATGATGGCCATCTGCGTGTCGATGATCTCGCGCTTGTCGTCTTCGGTGAAGCCCTCCGCCTTCTCTATAAGATGGCTGACCGTTACGACGCTTCCGTCCGGCAGTGTGACCTCGCCCTCCTGGAAGTCCGGGTCGAACCACGCGAGGTTGAACCAGGCCTGCAGGTCACGCCAGTCCTGCTGAGTGAATGTCGCTGCGGCGGCTTCGAGCTCCGCCCTCGTGTCGCCACCCTTCATATCCTTGAGCGCCCGGTAGCGCGGCCAGATGTGGATCTTGTTGTCCCACTGCGCATTGAAGAAGTGCGTGAGGAGATAGACCTGGTCGTTGAGCGTCAGCTCGGCGGTGTCCTTGAGCGTCATCCGCAGGTACTTGTCGGCGCCGCCCCCGGTCTCGTAGCCACGCACTACGTCGTCGAGCTGCATCAGAAGGATGGGCGTCAGGTTCACCGTGAAGCGCATGTCCGGGTAGTCGTTCAGGATCGACACCATGTCGTAGTAGTCCTTGATGGCGTGCATCCGAACCCACGGCTCCGCGTACTCCCCCGTCTCGAGATCCTTGAGGTACTTCGGCTGGTGCTGGTGCCAGACGATGGCGACGTAGAGCTTCGTGCCGAGAAGCTCGAGCTCGTCGACCACCGGCTCGAAGGTCGAGGCCTCAGCGCCTCCGATATGCCCCAGCACGACGGACCCGTCCTCCACGATGGAGAGCACGGTGTTGACGCCGCCGTGGTTGTCGTCGACCGTGTTCGGGTTCAGAGGGTCCTCGCGCCACGACACTCCGCCGTCGACGACGAACTTGTACTCGTACGAGCGCCCCGCCTGCAGCTCGGTTACGATCTCCCAGACGCCGTCACCGTCCTCGTCGGCCATTGGAAGCGACGCCGGGTCCCAGCTGTTGAACTCCCCCGCCAGGTGCACGGTCGTGGCCGACGGAGCATCGTAGCTGAACTTCACTCCGCCATCGACGGCCACGGGTGGCGCGGCCGCAGCGGCGCACACGGCGGGCCACATCAGGGCAACAGCCAGTGAGATGGCTGCGATCGCCGTCCGCCTCGCTCCAGCGCCGGCCGTCCGCCTCGCTCCAACCCCGGCCGTCCGCCCGATACCGATCCCGAATGTTCGCTTCATGCCAGCTCCCCCAGATGCACCGCTCGCCCGGCCGTGCAGCCGCCGGGCGACCGATGGAATGCCCTGCGAGTCTTCGTCCGCTCTACTCCAGCGCCAGAGCCGGGAGTATCACCAGCTGACCCGTCTCCAAACTGCAGTCGCCCAGTATCTCCTCCTGCGACCTCTGCCCCCCGCCGAAGAGGAAGAGGATCTTCTTCGGCTCGGGCACAATGATGTCATACAGGTTCGCATCGATCGACAGGTCGTCACCCCCGCCGCCCCGCCACTCCTCCTCGACCTTCTTGACCTCGCGGAAGTCGCCCAACCCCCCGGCGCCGTAGTCGTCCTGAAGCCCGACCGCCGCCGTGAAGCGCCAGTCGGCCGCGGCGCCGTCGATGGCGTCGATCGGGACATTTATCCTGATGGTACCCTTCTCCATGTTCGTTTCGACACTCGCGCCGATGTCAACACGCTCGGCGTTCATGTCTATGACCTCCACGGTCTCTCCGGCCACGAAGATCTGATACTCGGACGGCTCGGCCAGAAGCGCGTTCGCGTTGCGCCGGAGCTCTCCGTCGCCACCTTCCTCCGTGTCGATGGCGACCGCGACCATGGTCAGTCGGTTGCCGACGTTCCACGGATCGACAAGGTTGCGTATCGTGAACTCGAAGATCAGCGAGCCGTTCTCCTTCTCGATCGCAAACGACAGGATGTCCGCCTGCCCACCCTCTCCAAACGCCTCGTTCAGAGGATACGTGTAGTCCCCGTCACCGGTGTCGTCCCCGACCGGGTCGTCCCATCTAGCCAGTTCCTCGGCCACCGCCGGAATCGCGACAGCAAGAATCGCAAGGAGCACAACAGCCCCGCGCAACAGCTTCACATCTGCCCCCTTGAATGCAGCAACGCCTGAGCGTCCCCCAGGCTTCGACTCAGTTCCGTCCGCTCGCGTGCATCTGTCCACCCGTGTACGTCCGTCCGGCCCCGGCCGCGCTCTGCCCGAGGTCGGACGGTCTCACCGCTCACAATCTAATCGCCCGCGAGCAGTTTGTCTATCTCTGCCGCGGCGGAGTTGAGCGCCGCCTCAACCGACTTCGTGCCGTCCAGAGCAGCCTGCATCTCCGGATTCATCAGATTCTCGATCTCAGGGTAGCCCATCACCTGTGGGCGCGGGATCGCTGTCTTCATCTGCTCGACGAAGACGGCGAGGTATGGGTGCTCCTTGGACGTGATAGCGTCCGACGCCTTGACGTTCACGGGGATCTGGCCCAGTCTCGACGCCCACATACGCTGCGTCTCCTCGCTGGCCACGAACCGCAGAAACTCCGAGGCAAGCTCGGGCTGACCAGTATTCCTGAACACGACCAGGTTGTTCCCCCCGACGTTGGTCGCCGTGCCGGCCGGTCCCGCGGGAATCAGACCGACCCCGAAATCTATCCCCGTGCGCTTGAGACTCTCTACCGCCCACGGCCCGTTCAGGATCATCGAGTATCGTCCGTTCTGGAAACCCAGGTCGTGGACGATGCCGCCCGCGCGCCACGCGCCACCCTCGATGCTGTACCTCTGGTGCAGATCCACCTTGAGCTGGAACGCGGCGACACCCTCGGGACTGTTCAGCACGCACCGCGTGCCGTCATCCGAGAGAAACTGTGCGCCGTGCGTGTAGAAGAACGGGAGCGTCCACCAGAGCGAGTTGGAAAGACCTATGCCGAAGACACCCTCGTCCCTGTTCGTCAGCTTCTTCCCGTAGGATATCAGCTCGTCCCACGTTGCCGGCGGACGTTCGGGGTCCAGCCCGGCGGCGCGGAAGTGCTCTCTATTATAGAAGAGGCAGAGACCGTTGGTCTGGTCCGGCAGCCCCCACAGCGTGTCCTCGTAGTAGCAGCTCGAGAGCGCCACTGGGAGAATCTCGTCGCGGAACTCAGAGGAAACGTACGGACCGAGGTCGAGAAGCGCGTTCTTGCCCGCGAGCTTCGCGAGGAACGAGACATCCACCCTTGCGATGTCGGGCTCGGTGCGCGTTGTGAGAGCCGTCTGGATCTTGGGCTCGGCGCCGGCGAAGGGGAGCCTGATCACATCGATCGTAATGTCAGGATGCGCCACCTTGAAGCTCTCGACGATCTCCTTGAAGACCGGGTACTCCTCGTCGTTGTAGGTCTGCCAGATCGTGAGCGTCGCCGCATCGTCCTGCCCGCCCCCACAGCCTGCCGAGAGCGCGACCGCTACCAGAAGCGCCCCTCCTATAGACAGTGTTCTTCTCATGTCTGTTCCCTTTCGTATCGAGTTTACGCTAGTGTGGCCGAGCCCCGTGCCATCCGGCCCGCCATGCTCCGCCGCCTAGCCCTTGAGCGCCCCCATCGTCATTCCCTCAATGAAGTACCTCTGAGCAAAGAAGAAGAGCGCGGCGATCGGTAGCACAGAGATACACGACCCCGCCATCTTCAGCGTGTACAACTCCTCGTGCGCGCTCTTGAACATCGCGAGCCCCACCGGAACGGTGTAGAGGCGCTCGACGTTCGTCACTATGAGCTGCCAGAGAAAGTTGTTCCAGTGGAACTGGAACGTCAGGAGAAAGAGCGTCGCGATGATCGGGATGGACAGCGGCACCATGATGGTCCTGAAGACCTGCCACTCCCCCGCGCCGTCGATCTTGGCCGCCTCCAGAAGCTCCGATGGGATGGTCATCATGTACTGTCTCATCAGGAAGAGGCCGAAGACGTTCGCGAGGTGCGGGATGATCATCGCCTTGTAACTGTTCATCCACCCGAGCCAGTTGATGATCGCGAACTGCGGCACCACGTACATCATCCCGGGGATCATGAGCGACGCGAGCAGAAATCCGAACACCTTGTCCTTCCCGACGAACTCCTTCTTAGCGAAGACGTAGCCCGCCATCGTGGCAAAGAACGTCGCGAAGAGCGCGGCCGAGCTCGCCACGACGACGCTGTTCACGAAGTAGCGCGCGAACCCGTAGTCGGTGAGGACTCGCCTGAAGTTCTCGAGCGTCGGGTCGGAGGGGAAGATCTCCTGGCTGAAGGCCTGACCGGGTTCCTTGAACGCCGTCACGACCATCCAGAAGAACGGGAACAGCACCACGATCGCCGCGACCGTCAGACCGGTGTAGAGAAGTGTCCTTCTGAGAACCGCCGCGCGCGTCCGTACCACCTCTACACCTCCGACCTGAGGAAGCGCCTGTTGACGAGCGAAATGATGAGCGTGAGCGCCAGGAGCACGTACGACATCGCAGCGGCGTATCCGAGCTTGAACTGCGTGTAGAACGTGTCAAAGACGTAGTAACCCGTCACCCACGTCGCCCCGAGCGCGCGGCCGCCGACGTCGATGTTCGGCCCGCCGCCCGTCATTGCGTAGACCTCGGCGAACGCGTTCAGAGCGCCGATGGTCCCTATGATGACCATGAAGAGTGTGATGGGCTTCACCAGCGGGAGCGTTATTGCGGTGAAGCGCTTCCACGGCGTGGCCCCGTCGATCTCGGCGGCCTCGTAGAGCGACTGCGGGATGTTCTGGATCGCCGACAGGTACAGGATCATCCCGAATCCCGCGCCCTTGAGCACGTTCGCGAATACGACCGACGGCATCGCGGAGGCGGGCATCCCCAGGAACCCGCGCTCCGAGAACGTAGTGATGCCTATCGACTCGAAGATGCGCGTGAGGATTCCCACGTGCGGGCTGTATATCAGCGTCCACACGATGCCCACGACCAGCATGTCCAGCACGTAGGGCATGAAGAACGCGCTGCGGTAGGCCGCGACCAGCCGGAGCCTGTTGTTGAGAAGGAGCGCGAGCGCGAGCGACGCCACTATCCCTGCCGGAATGATGAGAGCCGCGTAGTAGAGAGTCATGAGCACCGACCACCAGAACTTGGTGTCGGCGAAGAGCTTCGCGAAGTTCCTGAAGGCGACGAACTCCAGCCCCCCGAATATGTCGAAGGAGTCAGCGGGCACCTGGTGCAGCGCCAGGTAGAGCGAGTAGAAGACCGGGAAGGCCAGGAAGACGGCGAAGGTTATGAGGAACGGCGCGAGAAACGCGTAGGAGGTGGCCGAGTCGCGCGCTCGCCTGGAGGGACGCGGCCTGGGTCCCGGGTTCACACCGGGCCCGTCCGGTCCAGGACGTTCGTGCCTGCGCATCCGACCATCGTGGCGTGGCATCGGCGGAAAGGGCCTCCTGTCACCGACCCCCACGCGAGATCACGGGGCCGCGTCCGACCGAGGGGTCTCGCTCAACGGTCAGGGCTGATCCGACCGGGGCTCTTACTCAACGGTCAGGATTGAATTGACACCGCCGTAGCCATCATCGACGCTCTCCGGATTGCCCGGATCCTCAACCCACGTGCCGTCGACGACGAACTTGTAGAGGTACTCTCCCGGTTCGAGCTCGATGCTCGCCCGCCACAGGCCATCGTCACCCTTCGTCAGCGGCCGCGCCTCCGGGTTCCAGTCGTTGAACGTTCCCGCGAGATAGACCGCGCCGGCATCGGGGAAATCGACCTCGAACGCAACGCCTTCCGCAGTCACGGTCGGCTCGGATGCAGTGGGCACATCGCCCTTCCCCTTCACCAGTCCGGACTTGATGCTCTCACCAATGACCGTGCCGGTGATGTGTTCGTAGTCGTACGAGACCGTCGGAGGAACCACGACGAGCGAGTTCTCGAACCCGGCCTCCATCGCCTTGTCGGGGTTGCTGGGGTCCTGCTCCCACCGCACACCACCGTCGATCACGAACTTGTACTGATAGCGCCCGGGAGGAAGCGGAAGAACGAGGGTCCACGTACCGTCGCCGTCCGGGTCGCTCATCGGATTGATACTCGGGTCGTAGCGTCCACCGCCCTGCGTGCCGCCCCAGTTGTTGAAGTCGCCCGCCAGCGTCACCAGGCGCGCCGACGGCGCGTGGTAGCGGAACATGATCCCGCCTTCCACCTCCGACGGCGGTGGCAGTCGGTCCTGTATCCAGTCCAGTGTGCCCGCACACGAGCTGAGCGCTATTGCTACCGCCAGCGTCACGACCAGAAGCGCCCCAAGTCGGATTCGTCCGTTGGTGGTCTCTCTCACGGTCTTCCGAACCTCCATCGCTAGAACGTTATGACCGCCATGACACCGATCGTCTTAGCATCCGCCAGCGCCTTCTCGGCGTCCAAGACGTCGTGGTCGCTGTGGTTCCACAGGTAGTTGGATAGCCACCGCCCGCGCCCGTCTCCTCTGCCCTCGACCGGCGTGTCCACGTAGTTGGTCGGGTCGACCCCATAGCCCACTCTCACCTCGATGTTTTCCCTCGGGCTATAGACCAGGGCGACGTACGGAGCCAGGAAGCCGTCGTCGTCGAAGTGGATCGAGTCGGGCGTCGACTGCGCCAGTCGTGGGATGTCCGTGTACGAGATGCTCCTGATGTCGAGCAGCACGTTCCAGTCCTGCCAGAACCCGACGTCCGCGGTCAAGATGGTCTCGAGCCTGCTCGCGTCCTTAAGGTAGTCGACATCGTAATAGCCTGAGAGCAGCTCGGTGGCAAAACCGACGCGAATTCTCTCGGCCACATCGGCTCCGCCGGTCACCGAGAGCCTGGAGATGCGTTCCTTCCAGGTGTCGAACGAACCGAAGCTGCCCTCGACCTCCTCGTGGTAGCGCCACTCGAAGTCGGCGCGGTCGTACTCGAATCCCGCATCGAAGATCCCGAACCCAAAGTCGGCGTCGAACTTGAACTCCAGCTCGTCCCGCTCTGGCGCCTGCCCAAAAACGTTCACCGAGAGCGGCGAACTGGTGCCCGTGACCTCGGTGAACTCGCCTTCCGGTATGGCCAGCCAGTAAGGGGAACCGAAGGCCACGTACTGCTCGCCAGGGCTCATGGAGTCAATCGCGGCCTTCGTGACCTGCAGTCTCAGGTCCAGGTACGGGAGCGGTGAGCTTTCCAGGACGCCCGTCGCGGCCCAGCCGTCCATGTTGCCGACGGGGACATCGATCGCGCCATTCGAGTAGTCCTCGCCCTCGATCTTCGCTTTGTTGGCCACGTCGAAGAGACTGTCGTAGCTGTAGAGCGAGTACTCGGCCTTTGCGTAGAGCAGGTCGCTCACGACGGGTATGTCGGCGTCGAAGCCGATCCAGGTCTCGGTGTTGGAGAGCTCGAACCAGCTGCTCAGAGAGTCTGGACCGCTCGCGAGGTACTCGTCGATGTGCGGGCTGGTGTTCGTGCCCTCGAAGCCTATCCACCAGCCGTCTCTCCGGCTCGTGTACGTCGCCCCAAGCGTCACGGGACCGACGGTCCGCTTGAGACGCGCCGCCAGGAGGTCGGTCCCTGTGTTGTCGTAAACGCTTGGGTCGTTCATGATGTAGTAGTCGTAGATGTTCGCGTATGCGGCGTCCAGCGTGAAGTCCCAGAACTCCGTGTCGATCATGATGCCCTGTGCGCCCCTGCCGAACGGAATGTGCTCCTCAGGGATAGTGCCGTCGAGGTCGATGTGCCCCACGGTCTCGAGGGGGTTGTCGTACTGCAGCCGTTCCTCGTTGTAGAACCCCGTCACGGAGAACAGGCCGCCCTCAAGCGTGAGGTGGCCGCTGTAGATGTCGGCCGATATCTCCTTGATGTCGCCCGCGCCCGTCGAAAGGCGCACGGTGGCATTTCCGGAAGCCATGGACGTCACGGTCGGATTGACGGCGATGTAGAACTCGTGCGCCGGCCTGTTGAGCCGCCACCGGGGATCGCTCGGCACGCTCGCCTGCCAGTCATACGTCGCCCGATACCAGCCGTTCAGCTGCACCCGGGAGTTCACAGACGTGTTCGAAATGGGATCAGCGTCCTCTTCCGACACCAGATCGCCGTCGTCGTTGATCGTGATCCCTGAGTTACCGAAGTCGCCGACCACCCTCGGATTCTCGGGGTCGGCAACCCACTCAGAGCCGTTGACGACGAACTTGTACCCATACTCACCGGGCCCCAGGTCAACGACCACTCTCCAGACCCCGTCCTCATCCTGAGTGAGTGGTTCGGCGTTCATGTTCCAGCTGTTGAAGTCGCCCGCCAGGCTCACACTGCCCGCGCTCGGGTGGTCGAAGGTGAACTCTATGCCACCGTCCACTCTGGACACACCGGCCTGCGCGGGAGCGGTTGCGAGAAGAGCAACGGCTGCCATTAGTGCCACACCTGAGATGCCTCTATGCTTCATCGATTCTTCTCCGGATGGGGCGCTCAGCGCGCCTCCCTCAAACGATTCCAAGGGACCGGGTCACCCCGCCCCAGCTTTCTTCCGTTAGTAGTAGATCCTCACGAACGCCTTGAACACCGGCTGCGTGATCGAGTTCGAGCCGTGTGTTGCGAAGTCGTCATCGTTCACCAAGTCGTTGCTGTGATCCGGGTTGCCGAACTCTACGAAGAACTCGGCGCTCTGCCACCCCAGGTATCTGAGCTGCGCGAACGCGGTCTGCCTGGACTCGGTGGCCTCGTCGATGTTCATCACTCGCGCGTAGAACTTCCAGACATCGCTCAGGTTGACGTTGGCCTCGAAGCCATACGCGGTCACCTCGTAGTCCGTGCTGATGTCCTTGACGCGGAACTGCGTGCGAAGCTTGACCAGCCGGTTCTCGCCGGTCAGCTCGAAGAAGAGGTTCGGCCAGGTGCCGCTCTTGTTCTGGTAGACCCTGTACTCCGTCTTGCTCGTGAATCCGTTGAGGAACTCTATGTAGGCCTCGCTGCCCCACTCGTCGATGGTGCCCGTCGACTTGGCGTAACTGGTGGACACGGAACTCCGGGGCTCGGCGTGTTTGACCCAGCCCTTGAGATTGACGGCCTTGGCGGGGACGCGGTAGTGACCCTCAGCGTAGTACTGCGTGTAGTCGTTGAGGTTCTGCTGGTCGCCGTGCGCCAGACCCTGATTGTAGAAGTCCTTCCCGTACGCCTCCCAGGAACCCATGAAGCTCAAGGGCCCCACGCGGACATCCCTGAGCTCCGTCTTGAAACCGTTGACGCCCGGATCCTCGACGGTCCACAGGTGCCCGGACAGCGTCCGGCCGTACTCGGAGACCCACGTGACACGTCCGAAACGCGTCAGCGCGGGCACGATATCGCCCAGGGCCATCTCGATATCGAAAGCGATGCTCTCGTCGAAGAAACTACGGTCGCCCCAGTAGGGCGAGTCGAAGTCCTCGTAGTCCTTCCGCGCGTAGGTCGTCCCAACGTGCAGCTGATCGGAGAGCAGCGCTCTGTTGACCCTGAAGCCGCGATAGTCGGACGTGCTGCTCGTGATCGTGTCGCCCTCCGCCGAACCCGGATAGTGCTCCTCGCCTGTGGGAATGTCCGCCCAGTCCCTGAACTTGTAGTCGCTCCTCTCGCTCAGGAAGGCCGCGCCCGAGAACCCGTAGAGGTCCCAGAAATCGAGCCTGATCCCCTGCGCTCTGGGCCCCCAGTCGTCGTGCTTCACCTGGTCCGAGTGCACGATCTGCAGCAGCGGCTCGTTTAGCCAGAACCTGTCCTGCCCCGCGAAGAGGTGCGTCTCGAACTTGCTCGCATGGAACCGGACGTGCGCCTCTTGGAAGAAGAACTTCGTCTCTTTGACCTTATCCTCGTCCCGATCCACCCATCTGTCCGATTCCCCCACGACCTTCAGGAAGCTGTCGATGTCCCGCCACGGGCTCGACTTGAGACGAAACTCGACAAAGAGCTCCGGATTGCCGAGCTCCCAGCTCGGGTCTCCACCGCCGCTGTTCTGAAGCTCGGCCATGAACGAGGAGTAGCCCTCCAGGGTCGTCACACCTGAGGCGGGAGCGACCCACGACGCGAGCATCAGGCCCGCGAGCAGGAGGACCGAGAGGTGGCGGCTTCGTTTTCTCTTGGTTCGAACCAACGGAAGCTCCTTCGGAATCTGTAACGCCGGTCAGTGCGCGGCAGCGGCGCCCCTCGCGGGACCCCCCTGCCACAATCCTTCTACCACAGGAAGATCGCCGACAGCCTGTAGAGGCTCCCGATCCTCCGCTCCGACAGCAGGGCGACGTCTATCTGAACGTGCTTCGTCCTCATGCCCAGCCCCGCGGTGATCCTGTCGCGGTTCATGCCCGCTCGCAGTGCGAAGGCGTCGTAGAACCAGACCTCGCTCCCAAAGTTGATGACGTACTGGTCCTCGTAGTACTCGGGGACCTCCCTCGGCGCGCGCCACTCCACCGTCATCAACATGACGTCGCGGAACAGGTACGTCCCGCCGAGGCGAAGCTCGCTCACTATCGGGTCGAGGTCCTCATCCGCGGTCGTCTCAATCAGCTGCAGCTCGGGCTCTCCGAGATTTCTGACCGTGGCGCCGACGCTCCACTTCCCGCGCCGATAGAGCGCGCCCAGGTCCGCGGCGTAGGCGTCGTCGCCACCGGTGTACGCCGGGTCGTTGTAGTACTCGTATCCAGGCGCCTCTACCGAGAAGCGCTTCAGAGTGACGCCCGCAGCCAGACCGTCGATCGGCGTGTCGGCCCCGTAGCCCGCCAGGAGCGTGTTCTCGCTGTAGAGGTCCGCCGCTCCCGTCCTCATCCACCCCAGCCCGTACCCCATACTTCCCGTTCCGTACGACGTCAGAACCGCGTCCTCCGACAGACCGTCGACGCTGTAGACGCTGGTCCGCATGCCGAAGACCTGAACTCCAGGCAGTCCTGCCAGCCCCGCCGGATTCCAGTGGAGCGCAGTGACATCGTCCGCGACGGCCACGAAGGCGCCGCCCATGCCCATCGCTCTCGCACCCAGCTCTGTCTCGAGGAAGTTCGCCTGAGCCGCCCCGGCGAGAAGAAGGAGTGCGATGACCGTGCTTGCCGTGATTCTCAACATAGACAGGTCCTTGCTACTTGATGATAACGACGGGTCGGTTGACTCGCTCGAACGTCGGTTCGGTCTTGAACCTCGCCTCAACACGCATCACGTATATGCCGTATGGCACGACGTTGCCTTCCACGTCCGTTCCGTCCCAAGTCATGGTGTGCTGGGATCGTCCCGTGTAGTCGGTCGGTCCCTTGAACACGAGCCTGCGGGCCAGCCGGCCCTCGAGGTCGTAGAACTCTATGTTGACGTAGTCGGCCTCGCGGCCGAGGTAGAACGTGATAATGGTCTCATCGTACAACCCGTCACCATTGGGCGAGAACGGATTCGGCTCGGTCAGCACGCCCGACAGTCCTCTCGCCGAACCCACGTCCAGCGTCTCCCAGTAGAAGACGCCGTAGGTGCCGAAGTCGAGTATCTCCCCGGTCACGGTGTTGCCGGAAGGATTGCCTGCGCCGCCCTTGAGAACCCACCGATCCGTCGCCGGAATCCACTCGAACAGGCCGAAGTCCTCCTCGTCGAGCCCGCCCGTCTCGTATTCCGGGTAGTGCAGTGTCAGGCTCGGCTTCCCGACGAGCGACACGGTCGTCGTGTCCGCGTACTGCGCCGTCAGATCTCTGGCTACGCCGATGAACTCCATGTCGTCACGGATGTTCGATACGTCCACCAGGCTCTCAGGTATGGGAGTGACGGTGAACTCTATGTCGCCGCCCGCGCCCGGCAGGTCGCCGCCATTCACCGTCAGCACGCTTCCATCCTGGAAGACGAGGTAGCGCTCCTCGTCCCTATGCAGTGTGTCGGGCAACGAGAGCGTCTGCGAGCCCGCCCAGGGCTCCAGCACGCCGAACGTCACTGGTGCCGCAGCTATAGCGTTCGCGCGGTTGGATGAATCGACCGCGTAGACGTGCGCCTCGAGGATGCGCCCGTCGCCGACCTTGTTGAGCGCGACGACGTTCGTGTTGGCAGTGATGTCCTCACGCGGGATGTCCGCGGCCCAGATGTCACCAGTCAGGTTGACCATGTCAACCGAGTCCCGCAAGGCCGGAAGTCCCACTGGCTGCCAGCGCAGGCGCGCGGTCTTAATGCCGGTGACGTCGGTGATGGTCGTCCACATCACGGCCGGCGCGCCGTCCAGAGCCACCCACGGGATGTGCTGCAGCTCGGGATCGCTCGCGAAGTCGTGGATAACCGGCGGCGCAGTGTCGACGGCGAAGCTGGCTTCGAGCACGCACGCTATCTGGTTGTTATCGAACCTGGCCTCCGCCTCCGTGGTTGTGTAGTCGAGCATCTCCTCCTGGGTTCGCCCATCCTGGTGTCCTTCGCCTGGCGAGGTCGCGACGTCGATGATGTTGGGGTCCCTGTCCCTCCCCCCTTCGCCGTCCAGACCTCCGCCGATCTGCCACTCGCTGGTGATGCCGTTGACCCAGCGGATCCCCCCAAGGTTCTGGTCGTTGGTCTCGCCGTCGTGCGACGACAGACAGACGATGATGTCCCACAATAGAATGTCGTCGTTGTCGTCCGTGTTGTCGGGGTCCAGCCCGAGCAGCTCGCGGTTGACGCTGACGTCGATGTAGTTCTCAACGTGGTCGTCACACATTGAGATGTCGCTGTCGTTCTTGTAGAGGTCCCAGCTCGCCGTGGAATTCGAGTTGTTCGAGACCACGAACCACTTGCCCCAGCCCTCGGCAGAGATGCCGTAGTCCCAGGCGTCGACGGTTGCGATGTCGACGTACCTGTTCGGGAAACCGCTGGTCGCGCCCTCACCTTCATGCGCGTCTATATAGATGTCGAGCTTCTGCAGGTTGAGGTCGGTCCGATTGGGGTTGTCGCACGTCTGCTGGCTCGGCTGAGGCGCGCCCCAGTCCGCGGCCGACGGGTCCTGGTGATAGACCAGGTCGCGAATGTGCGTGCGGAAGACGATGCGGTCACCGTCCGCGAATATTTCCACCTCGGTGATGTCGAACGACCCCGGAAGGAACACGAGATTCGTCGGGTACTTGTAGTAGAGACCCTCGATCTGTTCGCCGGGATTATCGGAGCCTCCGTTCGGCCCGTGGTCGTCGCCTTCGGGATCATCGAACTGACGGATGGCAGTCGCTGGGTTCTCCACGTTAATGGTGATGCCCAGCGTCGCGGAGGTCTCGTTGGTGGCGTCGCTTGCCGTCACGGTCACGGTGTGTTCTCCGTCCGACGCCGAGGCCGTCAGCTCGTCCTCGGCCGTGTAGGTGCCGTCGCGGGCGTACTCGTCCGCGCGGGCGCCGTCGTCCGTCATCCGCACGAACCTGTCGCCGCCAATGTCCAACAGATTGAGGAACACATCGCCTATGCCGCCGCCCGTGTCTGTGACCTGGACCTCGTATACAACCAGGTCTCCCGGCTGCGCTGGGGTGCCGGACGGTTGTCCAGTGGGGTGTGCGTCTCCATCAGACAGCACGGGCGCAAACCCCTCCTCACGAAGGACGTAGGTCCCGTAGTTCGCGAGGGTGACAGGCGTCGCCGCCGTCTCCCACCAATCGCCCGTCTCGGGCAGCATGTCGTGAGTCGCGTCATGAGGGCAGGAGTCCAGAGCGGCGCGTTTCTCGCCGTCGGTCTCCTGTGTGAGATAGGCTTGAACACGTACGGTGTCTCCGATGGCCGCCTCGATCGCGGAGAACGGCAACCGGAACGAGACCTTCCCGGCCTCCTTCACTACGTAGCCCTGTTCGACGGCGTTCACGCCCTCGATCCAGCCGATTCTCCAGTCCTCTACCACGAAGTCGTAGTGCTCCCACTCGGTCCCCAGGTTCCGCCTGAGATCGCCGTAGTCCTCCGCCGCATACTTGTATGTGAAGGCATAGTCGGGCCTGAGAGCATGACCGTAGTCGACGGGAAATTCGAAGGGGTCGGCCGCCCCACCGACTGCGTCCCCGTGGGTCTCGATAAGAAGCACAAGGTGCACGCCATCCCAATTCGAATCGAAGTCCAGCCACACAACCAACTCGTCGCCGTCGTTCGCGGCGTGCAGGAGTGTCAGGTCGACTCCCGGGTCACTGTTGTGGTCGGGGTCGCTCTCCGGAGCGACCTCGTCCATCGAGGCGATCGTGGCCTCGATCGGCACGTAGAAGGTCTCGACCTCCATGCCGCCCGCGATTCCCGTGATCTCGACGATGCCGTACTCGCTCCCGGCAACGATCTCCCCGGTTGCCTGGCCGAATGCGTCCGTCACGATGGGCGACTCGATCGACGCCAGAAGCGAAGCCGGCGAGGCGGAAAGCGCTATCGAGAGGTCGTCAAGCGCGACGTCGTTGCCCCAAGCGTCGACGACCTGTGCCGTGACCGTGACCAGGCCACCGGTGCTGAGCGCGCGTGGCGCAGGTTCCATCTCGACAAAGGCGGCGTCGCCGGGGGTGATGACGATGGTCAGTGTGTCGACCGCGAGGTAAGGGAATGACGATTCCGGATCGATGGCCGCACTCACGTAGGCGGTGCCCGCGACCGTTCCGGAGAACCCGGGGTCCCCTGGGTCGTCCACGAACTTCCCGTCCGCGCCAGTCTCCGGCGAGGGCACGGTGAATTCTCCTCCCACGCCCCACGCGGTCATGTTGGCGATGACGCCCGATATCTCCGCAGTGTCGCCGCTCGCGTAGAACAACTGCCCCGAGATGCGCGCGGTTTCCGCGCCCGCGGCGATGATCGTGATGTCGGGCCAGAGCGCCAGCAGAACCGGAGCGAGCGGGTCGACGCCCACATCGAACACGCCCTCGAGCGTGTCGCGGAGCGCGGCGTTCGTTGCGAAGACCCTCGCGACCTCGACCGCGTCATCCGCCGTCAGGAACGGCGCCCTGCCGTCCACGAACATTTCGGCGGTCAGGGTGGCGTCTGCGAGGGGTTCCTCGTCGGGATCCGCGAAGAGGACCGTGCCGGACGTCGGGTACGCGGGGTCCAGCTTCGTCGCACTGAGCACAACACCGCCCTGCGCCTCGTAGTCCCAGTAGGCCACGCGGTCGCCGCCGTCGCGCGGCTCCACCCACGCGCGCGCGTAGTAGTAGATCGCAGGGTCCGAATCCGGCAGGCTGACCATCGTCCCGGCACCGTAGATGTTGTTCCCAAGAGAGTCGGAGAATCCGTACTTCGTGGCCATCACGGCCGGAAGGGTGAGAAGACCGACGTTGGTCGTGTCGCCGTCTGCGATCGTGATCATGCTGTCGGCCTCGACGTAGCCCTTCCCCTCGGCCACCAGGAGCCAGTCACCGTCGAAGACCATCCCTATGGAGAAAGCGCCCGTTCCATCTTCGATGAGGACCTCGCCGTCACCGCCGACCTCGCCCGTCACAGCGTCGTAGACACCCACGGTGACATCGACGTCCGGCCCACCGCTGATGGCAACCTCGCCCTCGATGCGGCCGGTGACCCTGGTAAGCGCGAAGTCGATCCCCGGGGTCTCGCCGGTGTTGGCGACCACAACGCCCTCGATCGTTACCGGCAGGTATGAGAAGGCGTCACTCGTTACGTCGTAGATTCCGTCCGCAAGACGCTCTATCTCGTATTCGCCTCCGCCGGCCGGCGTCTTGTCGCTCCAGATAACCTCTCCGCCCTGATAGGCCGTCATCGTAACGACTGTATCCAGGTCGGTTGTGTCGCCCAGCGCCACGGTACCGGAGATGCTCCCTCCCGGCGGGTAGTTGGTGTCGGGCACGCCGTCCGCGTCGGCGTCCACCGGAAACTCCACGTAGAGGTCGAGATTCGTATAGGCGTCCCACGGGGTCGACGAGTTCGACTCGGCACCGGTGCTCGATGTCGGAAGCGCGTCGTACGCACCCGAGCCGGGGCCGCCCGTGACCGCGCATATGACCCTGACGGTCGTGCCAGGCGGTACGGCGGCGCGGCCGAGTCCGTAGATCCCATTCCAGTCGATCCCGAACTCTATGTGCTGGAAACCCGGGTTGATCTGCGTGTAGGTCTCATCGACGACAGTCATGCTGGTCGGGTCGCTGCAGTGCCAGATGCCGAAGTCCTCTATTCCCATGTTGAGGTCCTTCACGCCCATCATCACGTCGGCGCCCATCGTACTGAACCTAATCTTGCGCGCGTTGAAGTCGGCCGAACCCATGTCTGTCGCGCCCGTGATGCCGTTCTGGGCATCCGTGTCGATGAAGACCAGATACCAGTTCCCGTAACCGCTCGGCCCGTTCGTGGTCTTCACACCCACGTAGAGGCTGTCCGCGTCCCACGTCACGTAAAGATCCACCAGATCGCCGTCCCAGGGGGAGTAGCGGTTGTCGTTGTTGGGGTCCCGCCACGCCAGCTCGTCGCTCTTCCAGTCGCCGAGCTCGGTGGTCACGCGCCCGTCGATCGTCGGCGTGTTGTAGCTGTTCGACAGGGCGGATGCGGCCACCAGCAGCACAAGAACGGCGACGGCAGCAGCAGCGTATCTTCGCATGTCGATTTCCTTGGGAATGGTGTTCAGTGCCTGGGTACGGGAATCCACGGCCGGTTCTCCACATGACCGTGACGCATGCTAGAGGCTATCAGAGCGTGAGGGACCGGTCAAGCGGGCGAGGTCTCGCTGACGGGGTTCGCGACCCCGCTGCCGTGGTTCCCCACGGCTTCCAGGACCCGGCGAGCGATCTCGGGCAGGAGGTCGCCGGCCTTCCCGAGCAAGGTGGCATCGACGAGAGCCGATATGGGCGTGTATGCGGTGTTTATCTCAACCACGAAGGCGCCGTTGTGCTTGGCAACCAGCGGCAACGACGCCGCCGGATGGACCACGGCCGACGTGCCGACGACCAGCATGGCGTCACAACGCGCCGCGATCTGGTGGGAGCGCTCGTACGCCTCCATCGGAAGCGGCTCCCCGTACCACACGACGTCCGGGCGGAGGAGCGCTCCGCATGTAGGGCAGTGCGGCGGCACTTCGGGCAGCGGGCTCTCCAGCAGCTCGCAGACCGTCTGCTCCAGCGTGCAGCGCGCTCTCCAGATGCTGCCGTGAAGCTCGACCGGGGCCGAGTTGCCGGCCCTGTCGTGAAATCCATCGGTGTTCTGAGTAATGAGAGAGAAGTGGGGGTAGCCCTTTTCCAGCTCGGCGATGGCCATGTGGGCCGGATTGGGCTCGGCGTCCGAGACGAGCTGACGCCTGTAGTCGTACCAACTCCAGACCAGCCCGGGGTCACTCTCGAACGCCCTCCACGTCGCGAGTTCCTCGGCCCGGTGCTGCTTCCACAACCCTTCCTCGCCCCTGAACGTCGGGACGCCGCTCTCCTGAGACACTCCCGCGCCGGTGAGAACAGCCAGGTCCGTAGCCTTGCTCAGCCGCTCCACCAACATCTTCGTCACGCCACTGGCGGGTTCCATTGCTTCCCCCCTTCCAGGGCAATCCAACCCTCAACTCGAGTCGGGCGCTTCCGGCCTCTCGACAGTCTCGGCGGCTATCGCCGCCTCCCGGGCCGCTCCCCGGGCAGCAGCCGCTTCCGCCCTGCCTCTGTCAGTTCCTCTGCCTCCCTGTCCGAGGCTCATCTTCCAGTAGACAGAGCCGTAACTCGTGCAGTTCATGCAGCGAATGCAGTCCACGCTGCCTATCTCCTCCGGCACCTTGAGCCCCATCGGACAGTCTTTCGAACAGTACATGCAGGAGGCGCAGTTCTTGACATCTGAGCCCTGGGCATAGGCGATGGCGCAGTCGTCGAGATGCGTGTCCATCTGAAGCAGGCTGAACTTGTTCGTCAGCCCCAGAAGAGCGCCCAGAGGACAGATGAAACGGCAGAACGGTCGCTTCATCATGCCCATCAAGAGCACCAGAGCAGCCAGTATGACGACCTTGAACCCGAACACCCAGGTGAGGAAGTTCATCCCCTCCGCGCCGTCGGAGCCACGCGCCTGCCACAGCAGCCAGGGAAGACCACCCTCAAGCGTCCCCGCGGGACATATCTTGCAGAACCAGGGCTCGTCGGTCCACCAGGCGATCAGCCCGCACACGACCACGAGCACGACGTACTTCATGTGCCTGAGCCAGTTCGGAGCGGAGAACTTCGGTAGCTTGAGCTTGTAGACGATATCCTGAAACCAGCCGAACGGGCAGAGCCATCCGCATGGGAACCGTCCGACGAAGACCCCGATGAGACCCAGAATACCAAGCACGTAGAACGGGAACTGCCGGACGATGATGAAGTGCTGAAGCGCGCCTATCGGGCACGAGCCCCACGCGAGGGGGCAGGCATAGCAGTTGAGCACGGGGACGCAGACACCCTTGAGCGAACCCTGATAGAACGACGCCCTCGGGATGGAAACGAAGTAGGAGTTAGTGGAGAGGAGCGCGATGAACTGGACGATCCGCCGTTTCAAGTAGGTCTCCCGTCCCTCGTTCCGAACCCCGCCTCGCGCATCCGCCGACGGCCGCGAGCGCGGACGACATCAGCAACAGAATCAGCCTACGCCGATGCAAGACAGACAGATCATGGCGCCGTTCGACAGCGTCTCCCAAAAGTGCTCGGTCACGAGCCCAACGATGAGAAACGCCTCGACTGTCACGAGCGCAACGACGAAGAACATCGTGGTCCGCGCGGGACTTGGCCTGGCCAGGAAATCGATTGTCTTGCTCAATGGACACACCTGCTCGCGGCTCCCTTCAGAAGCCGCTCGACGCGGGTTTCAAGTAGTCCTTGGTACATCTGGATTCTAGCGGCCCGACGGCGCCACCGTCAAGCGTCAACACCGCTACATGATACCCCTGATGCGGGCTCTCAGAACCGCGTGAGCGGCCGCCAGACGTGCCACCGGTACGCGGTAGGGTGAACAGCTCACGTAGTCCAGCCCCACGCGATGGCAGAAGTAGATGGACTCCGGATCGCCCCCGTGCTCCCCGCATATGCCCATGTGAAGGTCGGGCTTGGCCAGCCTGCCCTTGTCGACGGCCATCTGCACCAGAGCGCCGACGCCGCGCCTGTCGAGAGACTGGAAGGGGTCCTTCCTGAGGATTCCCTTCTTCAGGTACTCCTTGATGAACGAACCGGCGTCGTCACGGCTGAAGCCGTACGCCATCTGGGTCAGATCGTTCGTCCCGAACGAGAAGAAATCGGCGTGCTCAGCGATCTCGTCCGCCACTATGGCCGCACGCGGTATCTCTATCATGGTACCGATGTGGAAGGGGACGGTGTCCGAGTCGTCGCCCAGGACCTCGGCCGCCACCTTCTCGACGAGCTCCCGCAGAATCAACAGCTCCTTGGGCTCTCCCACGAGCGGTATCATCACCTCGGGCCGGGCGTCGACACCGCGTTCCGCGAGCGCCTTCGCCGCCTCGAAGATGGCACGGGCCTGCATCTCGTAGACCTCAGGGTAAGTGATACCAAGCCTGCAGCCCCGATGTCCCAGCATCGGGTTCGTCTCGCGAAGCGCCGCGGCCCTCTCCTTCATCTCGTCGGGGTCCTTGCCGAGCTCCGCGGCCAGCTCCTCGAGCTCTTTGTCGGTCGCCGGAATGAACTCGTGAAGCGGCGGATCCAGCAGCCGGATGGTGACCGGACGGCCCTCCATCGCCTTGAGTATGCCCTCGAAGTCCTCGCGCTGGAACGGCAGGAGTTTCTCGAGAGCCAGCCGCCGCTCGTCTTCGTCGGCCGCCATGATCATCCCGCGGATGTATTTGATGCGTTCCTCTCCGAAGAACATGTGCTCGGTGCGGCAGAGCCCTATGCCTTCGGCGCCGAATGCCCTCGCGCGCGCCGCGTCCTCGGGCGTGTCGGCGTTCGTGCGGACGCCCAGCTGCCGGAACTCGTCGGCCCACTCCATCAGCGTGGCGAAGTTGCCGGAGAGCTCCGGATCGACCGTCGGCATCTGGCCGACGATGACCTCTCCCGACGAGCCGTCGAGCGTCATCCAGTCGCCCTCTTTGACCGTTGTCCCCTTGACGCTGAACGTCCGGGAAGCGTAGTCGATCTTGATGTGTCCAGCGCCGGCGACGCAGCACTTGCCCATCCCGCGCGCGACGACGGCCGCGTGTGAGGTCATGCCGCCACGAGCGGTCAGGAAACCCTGCGACGCGTTCATCCCGTCGATATCCTCGGGTGAGGTCTCCTCGCGGACGAGGATCGTGCGGTGCTTCTCTTCGTCGCTGTCTTCCGACCAGTCCACGGCGTCCTCGGCGGTGAAGACGACCCGGCCGACCGCCGCGCCCGGCGACGCCGGCAGTCCCATAGTCAGTGCTTCGTAGCTCGCGCTCGGGTCGAGCTTCTGGTGGAGCTGCTGCTCGAGCTGGTCCGGGTCCACACGAAGGATGGCCGTCTTGCGGTCGATCAAGCCCTCTGCTTCCATCTCGACGGCGATACGAATGGCCGCCTCGGCGGTGCGCTTCCCGGTCCGCGTCTGGAGCATCCAGAGCTTGCCGGCCTGAATGGTGAACTCGAGGTCCTGGGTGTCAGTGTAGTGCAGCTCGAGCCTCTCACGAATGGAGTCGAGCTCCCCGTATATCTCGGGCATGGCTTCCTCGAGCGAGTCCCCGTCGCCTTCCTTCTTCTGTGCGATGTTTATGGGCTGGGGCGTCCTGACGCCCGACACGACGTCCTCGCCCTGAGCATTGGGCAACCACTCGCCGTAGAAGACCTTCTCCCCGGTCGCCGGGTCTCGCGTGAACGCGACGCCGGTGGCACTGCCCTTGCCCATGTTGCCGAAGACCATCGCCTGCACGTTGACCGCCGTGCCCCAGTCGTGCGGGATGTCGTTGAGCTTCCGGTAGGCGATCGCACGCGGGATGTTCCACGAGTCGAACACCGCGCGTATGGCGCCCCAGAGCTGCTCGTGCGGGTCGTCCGGGAAGTCCTTACCTGACAGCTCCTTCACCTTCTCCTTGAACTTGCCCGCGAGGTCCCTGAGGTCCTCGGCGGTGAGGTCTGTGTCGTGCCAGACGCCCTTCTCCTTCTTGCGCCCGTCGAGGAGTGCGTTGAACTCCCCTATCGGAAGGTCCATGACGACATCGGAGTACATCTGGATGAGTCGACGGTAGCTGTCGTAGACGAAGCGGTCTGTCCCCGTCTTCGCGACGATGCTGGCCGCCGTCGTGTCGTTCATACCTATGTTGAGCACGGAGTCCATCATCCCCGGCATCGACACGCGCGCTCCCGAGCGCACGGAGAGCAGCAGCGGGCTGACGGAGCCGCCAAACTCCCTCCTCATCTCACTTCCCACCTTCGCGATGGCGGCTTCGACTTCCTCGACCAGTCCGTCGGGGAACGTCGAGTCGTGCTCCATGTAGTACGTGCACACGCGTGTCGAGATGGTGAACCCGGCCGGCACGGGCACGCCGAGGTTGGTCATCTCGGCGAGGTTTGCGCCCTTTCCCCCGAGGATGTCCTTCATCTCCCCGCGGCCGTCGGCCTTCCCGCCGCCGAAGTTGTATACGTGTCTCTGTGGCATTACTCTGCTCCTTGCGCCTGTCTGTGGCGTCGGCGCGCTCTCGCGTGCCGACCTGGCTTGCGGGTCGCTCCCGCGCGGTTCCTGCTTGATTCCCGAATTCACTAACATATCACTACGGGGCCGCCGAGGCAATCACGACCGGCCGCGCAGGTGCTGTTTCGGGTCTGGGAACGGGTTTTCTGTTGTGGACCTGGTGGAGAATGCCGGGGAATACCGGAACGCGGGAAGTGAGATGGCGGCGCCTCGAACGTCTTCCGCCCTAGACACGCAGTTCGTCGGCGCTCTCTTTCTTTTCGACGGGAATGGCGGCTTCCGGAGTGCGCCCGGTGGCCTCGTCCCTCACGATCCTCCGGTAGAGGGCCTCGCGACGGATCTGAGCGACGATTATCTCCCGCAGCGAGGAGGCGCTCTCGGCCTCGTCGCGGTCACGCAGCCCCACGAGGTCGGATATCTCTTCCTTGAGGTCGCTCTGTACGGTTCTGAGGTTCTTCCTCCGCTGCTCCATCAGCACGTTCGCCACACCGAAGGCAACGATGTAGCTCCCCAGCAGATAGATCAACCCGTAGGGCGCGATGAGCCCGAGCATCTGCCAGCCGAAGAAGACAGTGACTCCCCACACCACGATCACTGCCGCCTTCGGGTTGAGTCCGAAGCGGATGAGGCGGTGATGGATGTGGGACTGATCCGGTGTCATCACTCCCCCGTGCGACCGGGACCGACGGACGATGGTCGTCACGACATCGAACACCGGCACTATCATGCAGGCGCCGACGACGAGCACGGCGTTGCTGGCGAGGTCGCTCCGCCCGCCAATGACGGTGCCTCCCGCAAGGAAGAACCCCAGCGCCATACTGCCCGCATCGCCCAGGTAGACGTTGCCCCGACGGAAGTTGTGGAGAAGGAACCCGATGCCGCTGCCGAATATGCCCGCTATCATCATATACAGCAGCGGATTGTCATTCACGAGACCCACGAGAAAGAGGCCCGAAGCGGCGATAACGGCTATCCCGCCCGCAAGTCCGTCCAGACCGTCAATGAGATTGAGGGCGTTCATGAAGCCGACGATCCAGAAGACGGTGATCGGGTAGCTGAGCCACCCAAGCTCGAGGGCTGGGCCGAAGAAGAAACCGACTTTCTCAAATGCGACGCCGCTCGCGACCATTGCGACGGCAACGGCCACCTGGACGATGAGCTTCACGCGGGGTTTGAGGTTGATGCGGTCGTCGATCATGCCGAGGATGATGATGACGGTCCCGCCGGCCAGAAGCGCAGAGAGCTTGAACGCCACGTTCGGAGCCACGTAGCTGAAGAACCTCAGCGCCAATACCAGCGACGCGGCGGTGGTCAGGAATATGACGATACCACCGGTAGTGGGAACCGGCCTGGCGCGCGTGCGGCGCGAGCTTGGAAGGTCCACGAGACCTACCCGCAGCCCGAGCCTGGCGACCGGCTTCATGAGCAGCCACGACAGCGCCGCGGCTGAGCCCAGTATGATGAGTGACCAGCTGACCAGATCCACGCACTACCTCGTTCGGGCGAGCACGCCCCTTGCCATCCGCTTCCGCAACCCAAACCTGTTCTGCAGCCTGAATACTCAATATAGCACCAACCGCCACAGAACTTAAGACGCAACGTGTCATGAATCGGGTGTTCCGGTCCACCCACGCCCCTACTCCGGAGCCACAGAGCCCCCCGCGTTGGCGAGTGCCGCTCGCGCGCGCTCCAGCAACGCCTGCGCCCTGTTGCCTGAGTTCCGCGCGTAGCCGCCCCACCGCCGTGCAGATTCCACGAACACGTCATCACCGGTCATCTGGTGGAGAACGTCCATCATCAGGATATGAGTTCTGTGACGTTGGGAGCTGGCGGGGCGGATGCGACGACCGTCCAGACTGGTGCTGGTCCAGTAGCCCAGATCAAACCTGTCGAGGACGAAGGTGAGCCCGCCCACGCACCGATTGAGGAGGATGCGCGCCCCCGGGTCCTCATCGACGTTCAGGTAGTCGAACATCGTCCAGATACACTTGATGTGGCTGCCCAGCACCATGCGGGGCGCGTCCGGAAGCGGGAACTCCTCGATGAAGGCGAGCGACTCCACGCCGCCCTCGTCGCCGGCCTCGCCTATCTCGCGGAGGAATCCGCCGTCGTCAACGCTCGTGTAGAAGGCGCCCATGGCCCGCCTGGCCGCCTCAATGGCGCCCTCCTGACGCAGGAGCGAGACCGCCCGGACCAGGACGGCGATGCACTCCGCGTGCGCGGAGGCCGAAAACCATCCCTGCGGCAACTCTCCCCGAAGCGCGCGAGGAACTTTGGGCATCGACCAGCCGCCGAAGCTGCCCGGCAGGATCTCCATGCTATCGACGAGCCAGCGGGCGAGACTGCTGAAGCGCTCTCGTCGTTGGGAGTTTCCGTTCTCGAGGTAGACCTCAAGGTTGCCGAGCGCGGCGCGCGCCGCGAGCAGAGGGGAGCATACTCTGCCACCGCCTTTGACGCGGACGACCGGCACTCCCCTGTCGTCGCACTCGGGCTCAGACCCGACCAGGTGCGAGTAGTCGAGGTAGTATCCCCTCGGGGATGATACGTCGATGTGCCTGCCGAGCTTCTCCCCGGCCATCTCGTCCGTCCTCCGTAGGCGGTGCTCTCTAGGCGTTGCCATCCGTTAGCTCGAGAACCGTGTCCGCCACGTGTGTCTTCTCCTCATGCGTGAGAAGCGAGAACACCGGGATGGAGATGGTCTCGAGCGCCGCCCTCTCCGCCTCCGGCAGATCCCCCTCGGTGTGGCCGAGCGTCTTGAAGCACTCCTGGAGATGCAGCGGCACGGGGTAGTAGATCGCGCAGCCGATGCCCCTCTCTCGGAGCGAAGCCAGAACCGCGTCACGATCGGGGACGCGGACGATGCACTGGTTGTAGATGTGGCGGCTCCACTCCTCGCGCCAGGGCGCGGTCACCGGCGTTCCCTCGAACCTCGAGACGTAGTAGTCCGCGTTGGCGGACCTGCCGTCGCTCCACGCGTCCAGGTGCTTGAGCTTCACACTGAGGACGGCGGCCTGCAGGGCGTCCAGCCTGCTGTTGGTCCCGATGGTCCAGTGGTGATAGGCCTCGGTCTGTCCGTGCTCGCGCAGGCTTATCAGGAGGTCGGCCAGCTCATCGCTGTCGGTCGTTATCATGCCGCCGTCGCCGTAGCCGCCGAGGTTCTTGCTCGGGAAGAAGCTGAAGCAGCCCGCCCGGCCCATCGACCCCGCCCGGCGCCCCTTGTACTCCGATCCGATGGCCTGCGCCGCGTCCTCGACTACCGGGATGCCGCGCCTGTCCACCACCTCCAGAATGGGGTCCATGTCGGCGCACTGGCCGTAGAGATGGACGGGCAAGATGGCCTTCGTCTTCTCCGTGATGGCTGCCTCGATCTTCGCTGGGTCCATGTTGTAGGTCTTGGGCTCGATGTCGATGAAGACGGGAATCGCACCCACTCTCGTGACGGCGCCCGCCGTCGCGAAGAACGTGTACGGGGTCGTGATCACCTCGTCGCCCGGCCCGACGCCGACGGCCATGAGAGCCAGCAGAATGGCGTCGGTCCCCGACGCTACACCGACCGCGCGCTTCGTACCACAGTAGTCGGCGATCTCGCCCTCGAACGCGACGACCTTTGGGCCGAGCTTGAAGCCCTGGGACTCCACGACCTCCGCGATCGCCGCGTTGATCTCATCCTTGATGGTCTGGTACTGCCTTTTCAGGTCGAGCAGCGGTACGTTCATTGGCACCTGCTTTCTGTTAGTGGTGAATTCCGCACCGGTCGCGCGAGATGTTCCAGCCTCGCGCCCGTCTCACGGCCGGCCTCCGTAGTCCTCTATGATATCCGCGATCCGTTCGGACGCGCGCCCGTCCCATAACTCGGGGAGACGTCCGGGGAGCTCACGATCTTCGTCGAGTATGCGCGCGGCGGCCTCCGTGATGGCGTCCGAGTTCGTGCCGACCAGCGTGTTCGTTCCCTCTGTGATAGTCACCGGGCGCTCGGTGTTCGGCCTGAGCGTCAGACATGGCACGCCCAGCACCGTCGTCTCCTCCTGAACGCCGCCGGAGTCCGTCATGACGAGCCTGGCCCGCGCCTCAAGCTCGATGAAGTCGAGGTAGCCGAGAGGGCCCGTCATCATTAGACCCGATATCGCCTCCGCGCGTTCCAGCAACCCGGCCTCGGTGAGCGTCTTCCTGCTGCGCGGATGCATCGGGTAGACGATGGGTATGCGCCCGGCAATCTCGGCGAACGCATCCAGCAAGCCTACGAACGCCTCGCGCGTATCGACGTTCCGCGGCCTGTGCAGCGTCAGGACCGCGTACTCGCCGGCGGCGACACCCAACCGGCCCAGCACGTTCGACTGCGCCGCCTTGTCACGGAACCTCAGCAGCGTATCGACCATGACGTTACCAACGAAGTGGATGGCCTCGGCCGGCCTTCCCTCCTTCTTGAGGTTCTCGTCACCGTCGCGGGAGGGCGTGAACAGAAGCGACGAGAGCCTGTCGGTCACGAGCCGGTTGATCTCCTCCGGCATCTCCCAGTCGAAGCTCCTCAGCCCCGCTTCCACGTGCGCCACCGGAATGCCGCGCTTGACCGCCGTCAGTGAACACGCGACCGTCGAGTTGACGTCCCCGACGACAACCACCATGTCGGTCGCGACCTCGTCCAGGAAGGCGTCGAATCTGGTCATGACCCCCGCCGTCTGCACGGCATGCGTACCTGAGCCCACGCCCAGGTTCCACTCGGGCTCATCCATCTCAAGGTCCCTGAAGAAAGCGGCAGACATCTCGTCATCGTAGTGCTGCCCCGTATGGACGGTGAGCACCTCCACGCCGCTTCGCCCCGACAGAGCTCTTCTCAGAAGCGCTATCTTGACGAAATTCGGCCGTGCCCCGGCTATCAGCGCAACTCGCATCCGCAAACCCCTTAGGATCCCGCTCTTCCAGCGGCAAACGCCTATTTTTAGCAGGTGTTCCCTGCCTTCGCAACCGCATTCGCAGTGCCAGCGGGCGGCTGCACTATTGACTAGGAACTCTAATTGGAGTATCATTAGAGTGTGTTTGCGTTTTCTGGCGGGCCTTATGCAACCGACCTCCGTAAGGAGGAAGCCATGTTCTCACCGATGTTCTCTATCCTACTGATCCCATTCCTGGCGGCCATGTTCCTGGCCATCAACATGGGCGCAAGCGGTACCGCTCCCTCGTTCTCAGCCGCTTACGGGGCCAACCTCATCCGCCGGCAACGCATCGCCGGCGTGTTCGGCATCTGCGTCCTCGCGGGCGCTCTCATCGCGGGCAAGAAGGTCGCCATGACAATCAGCCGGGGTATCCTCCCCGAGGACGTCATGGGACTCACGCTGACGACCATCGTCCTCCTGTCGGTCGCGCTGTCCCTGCTGATGGCCAACCTGCTGAGAGTTCCGCAGTCCACGAGCCAGGCAACCATCGCCGCCCTTGTGGGACCGGCGGTCTACTACGACGTTCTCAAGGCCCACAGGCTCGTGTTCGAGGTCATCCCCACATGGCTCATACTACCGATCGTCTCGTTCTTCCTGACACTCGCAATAGGGAAGCTCTTCTACACACCATTGAACAAGCGGTTGACGAACGGGTTCTCACGCGTTGCCGCCCACCCGTCTATCAGGATCGCCGTCATCGCGGCGTCGTGCTACGTGGCGTTCGCGATTGGCTCGAACAACGTGGCGAACGCGGCGGGACCGATCATCGCCATGGCCATGAAGAGCATGGGCACGGTTTCCGAGGCCACGGCTCTCATGATCATGATATTCGCCACGCTTCTCATTGCCCCCTGCTTCGCGATAGGCAGCTCGATCATGGGCTCCCGCGTGCTGAAAACGACGGGCCGTGAGATCGTCGAGTTCGGTCCGCTCGGGGCCGTGCTCGTGGCGGTCGTAACCGCGACGCTCCTTCTGGTTGCGTCGGTGTCCCGAGGCATCCCGACGTCGCTCGTCCAGATGAACACCGCGGCCATCATGGCGCTCGGTGTGACGAAGGAAGGGTGGCGGTTCGTGGCGTCGCGGACATCCGTCCGCAAGCTGCTCGTCGTCTGGATAGTCTCGCCGCTGATGGCGCTCGGGATCTCCTTCGGCCTGACCGCCCTGGCGGAGGCGCTCGGACTTATGACATATTAGACGCGCGGCTCAGATCCAGTCGATGGTCGTGTGGAACTCGAAGGGAAGACTCACCCGCAGCACCACGTGCACGAACGTGTTGTGAACGGAGGTGTTGAACCCCGGGTGCCAGCTGCCGTCCACGATGGCCGCGGACGCCCCGAAGGGGAACGTCATCGTGGCCACGGGACGTCCGTCGAGCGACAGCTCCACACTTCTGTCGCAGACGCGCGCGATCGCTTCCGGGTGGATATGGAAGAACCACTCCAGCAGGTGCTCGCCTTCACCGGTTATACTATCGAGAATCTCAACGCTCCCGTCGGTCACACGCATCTTGCGATGGTGACGCGGCCTGCCCGGAAGGAATCGGTAGCCCGTGTGCTCCGCGTACGCCCAACCATCGCGTTCGCCCGCCTGTAACACGCGTGCGCGCCGGCCGCAGCGGTGCGACGCCCACAGTTCGCTCTGCTCTTCCTCGTCGATGCGCACCGTGTTGTGCGCGGCGGTCTGGCGCTGCCACAGGCGCTCGGGTCCAGGTTCGTAGGTCGACACGCCGGAGTTGACGAAGACCCTCCCGCCATCTCGAGACAGCTCGAAGCTGAGCGACTCGCTGTGAGCGTGCCCGGGCTGATAGGCAGGCTCCGGTGCGCCGGCATCGAACAGGACGACCGTGCGACCGTCGTCCGACATGATCCGGAAGAAGTCGGTGTCCACGAGCCAGTGCATGCCCCTGAACTCCCTGCGCTCTGAAGTGAGCCCCAGCGTCTCGACGTAGTCGATGAGCGCATCGAGCGTCGGCGCGGCACCGAACGTCGTGTCGTTGAAGAAGGCGGGGCCCCCGTCCGGATGGGTCATCGCGTCGAGCCATTCCAGCATCGCGAGAGCCCTGTCCTCCAGCCGAGGACGCGAATCACGCCACTTGCGCGGTACTCCCTCGGGGAAGACATCCCACAGGTTCAGCACATCCAGAAGCTGCTCGAGCACGACCGCGTGGTACGTAGGAGTTCGCTCGTAGTGCCCACCGTCGTCGCGCACCTGCTCCCGAAACTCGCGGAAGAGAAGCGCGAACCCCCTGTCCGCCCACCGGTCTCCCTCCGCCCCACCGAAGAAGAGGCCACCTGCGGTCAGCGCCACGGCGTTCGCCATCAGGTGATTGGCGGCGATGTCGAACTCGATGCGGCGTTCAAGATAGCGAAGTTGGACGGCGAGGCTGTCGAGGATGCGGTCGGACGCGGCGCCTGGGCCCGACGACGCGGCTTTCGGCGCGCCGCCGCTCTCAAGCAGCAGCATCCACTTGATCCAGTTGACCACGCGGATGGAGATGGGATACGGATCCCACGTGTCCCGCGTGCCCGGCGGGTTGGCGTCGATCCAGGAGTCGACGATCCCGGACATCCACTCGCGGCCGGGGTCCACCGCGCTCCGTGGAAGATCCGCGAAGTAGCTGAGTTCGTAGACCCAGAGTCGAGGCATGTCGGGAGGGGCCCAGTCGATCGCGCGGGGGAAGTCCTTTTCGAGGTTGAGAAGACCCACGCGGTCCGGCGCCGACCAGCGGTCCCTGCGGGCGATCGGCCGGTGAAGGAACCCGGAAGCCGCGCGCCTGTCGGGAGGCGGCCCCGTGCGGATGCGAGGCCGTACGACGCGCCGCACCACGCGCGTCCATATCTGGCGCGGCTTGAGGTAACGGAGAGTGCGCACGTAGAGCCCCATGTTCATCGCAACTCTGCTCCCCTTGCCCGGCCGGGCCTCAGTCGCCGAATCCCAAGCCGGACCGCCCTGGTCAACGCAGCTTGCACGCGTTGACGATCATTTTGTTCCGGACCCTGACGACCGGACGCACGAGCCGGACGAGCGGAGTCAGCACCTTCACGATCGCGTCGCTCGACACAGCTCTGCGCAGGTACGACTCTAGCGGGAAACTCAGTTCGGCAACGTTACGAATGCTCCGAATGGTCAGGCCAGCCGCTTCGATCACACTCCGTATGTCACCGTGGCTGAGTATTTGCTTGTGAGCGAAGTCCGCGCCCGAATAGAGCGAACTCAGCAGAACATGTCGCCGTCCCCAAGTCGCGCGGTACTCCGCCACACCGAGCTGGTGAAACAGGCTCTCTCGACAGGGGGTATCCATCAGGAGGAACCCACCGGGCCGAAGTAGCCTGGAGATAGCTCCGATCGTCTCGACGGGGAAATTCACGTGCTCGATGACATCCCACAACGTGACGGCATCAAACTCCTCTCTGTGGTGTAGCTGCCAGAAATCGTGCTCGACAGGGTAGTTATCGACGGACACCCCCAGTCTGGACCTGGCGTACGCGACCCTGAAGTCACTGAGTTCGATGCCCCGCGAATTCGCTCCTGCGGAGGCGAGAAGCGAGAGGAACTTCCCTCCACCGCAGCCGACATCCAGGACCCTGGCACCTTCCAGCTGAAGAACGGAGTTCAGTTCGGAGACATGTGCGTCGAATCTGTCGACGTTCGCATGCAGGCCGTTCTCGATGTACTCCACGACTTCTTCGGTCAGAATCGACGAATCCACGGGACGGCCTGCGGTTTCTGCGGAGTCCAGGTGGTCGGTGTAGTGGAACCTGCACTCGGCGCAGACGTAGATACTGCAGTCGGCCAAGAAGTACGTGACGCGCCCGGACGGGCGGCCGCAGAGCTTGCATACGTTGAAATCGTAGTCCACCTTTGGACTCCCTTGACGCGGGCGGGCACTCCGAGTCGGTCAGTCTCCTCCCGCCGCTGCGTCCGGGCAGTAGGCCACGAACCCCGCGCGGCCCAAGCGGAGGAGTCGCCGTGCCGTAGAATGGTGGACGGTGCGGCAGTAGCGTCCGGTTTCTGTCCAGAGGCTCACTACTCCTCCGTCTCTCCGCGCAGCTTGTCTGCCAGGTCGATCGTGACCTTGGAGACCTCCATCAGTTCTTCGAACGCTATGGGCGCGGGGCCGCCGGCTCGCACCGACTCGACGAACGCGGCCGCGCAGTCCCGCTGCCCCTTGTCCTGGCGCCGCAGGTTCATCGATCGGAAGCCCGGACAACCATAACCCGTGAGCCTCCTGAAGTTGTCCAGAACGAGAACTGCCCCGCCGCAGAACACTTCCAACCTCTCCTTGGGGAACGATCTGCTGCCGTTGGACAGGTAGTGAATGGTCCCTATCGAGCCGTCTTCGAATCCCAAGGTGAGTGACGCACTGTCGCGGGTGTTACAAGCTCCGCCGGCGCCCCCCAGGCCACTCGCGTGGACGGACGAGATCCTGGCCCCCGCCAGGAACCTCAACAGGTCGACGAAGTGGCAACCCTCACCGACGATGCGCCCCCCGCCGATCTTCGGATCCTGCGTCCAGTGATCGGGAGGAATGGCCCCCGCGTTCACAGTCATTACGAATGATCTGGGGCCCGGGAGTTTGGTGAGGATGTCCGCGATCTTCCTGACGTGAGGCGCGAAGCGCCTGTTGAAGCCGACCATGAGGAGCGGCCGGGACTCCAGACCGAGGTAGACGGATTCGATCTCATCCAGCTCCTCGCGCGTAATCGCCAGCGGCTTCTCGACGAAGACATGCTTGCCGGCTTCGAGCGCCTCGCAGACCAGGGCGGCGTGGCTGTCGTGTCGCGTCGCCACGACCAGGGTGTCGACCCGCCCGTCGTTGATGAGAGATGATGTGTCGGTCGTGGCGTCGTCGAATCCGAATTTCTTCGCCGCGTGCACGGCGCTCGCGCCGCCCCTGGACGCGACGGACACGAGTTCGGCGCCGGCTGACTTGAAGGCCGGGATGAGTACGCCGGTGGCGTAATTACCCGAACCGACGAAGCCCACCGCGCCGCGCCCCGCGGGAGGCCGTGCCGAATCCCCGCGTTCTCCAATGCGGACGGTGCGTTCCAGCACCGCCTCGTTCGATGACTCATCGACGGAGGCGTACTCCAGGATGATTCCGAGCGACGGCTCCCCCGATCCAAGCAGGCCGTAGGCGTCGAGCGCACGGACGACGGGGAATCGGTGCGACACGAGAGACTCTGTCTCCAGACGCCCGGAGGCCAGCATGTCGAGAACAGCCTCGAAGTTCCTGCGCTCGGTCCACCGAACGAATCCGAAGGGGTAGTCCTGCCCGCTCTCCTCGTAGTGAGGGTCGTAGCGTCCCGGGCCGTAGGAACACGACACCTGGAAAGTCAGTTCCTTCTCGTAGAAATCCGAACGCCGGAGCTCAAGCCCTGCCACGCCGACCAGCACTATCCGCCCTCTCTTCCGGCACATCTCGGCGGCCTGATGCATGGGCTCGCTGCTCTTGGTGGAGGCGGTGAAGAGCACACCGTCAACACCGCGACCTCCGGAGAAAGACATCGCGTGCGCCACCGGATCTCCTCCGTCCGATATGTCGACTACGTCCGCGCCGAGCGTCCGGGCGAGCTTGATCCGCGCGGGATCGGTGTCTATGCCGAGCACTCGGCACCCGCTGCCCCGCAGAAGCTGCACGGTCATAAGACCCACAAGGCCCAGGCCCACAACGGCGAACGACTCACCCAGCGTCGGTTCCGCCAGCCGAATGCCCTGCAGGGCGATCGCACCCACCACGGTGAAGGCGGCCGCTTCATCAGAGACGCCGTCGGGCACTCGCGCGCACAGGTTCTCGGGAATGCACACGATCTCCGCGTGCGGTCCGTTGGACGCGACCCTGTCGCCGACGTCGATCGAGGTCACCCCTTCACCGACGGCCAGCACCACACCGGCGTTGCTGTAGCCCAGCGGTATCGGCTGATCCAGCTTGTTCCTGACGGTCGACAGCGTCGCGGAGAGTCCGTCCGTTCTTATCTTGTCCAGAACCTGTCGCACCTTCTCCGGCTGGCTTCTGGCCTTGTCCAACAGGTTGGCCTTGCCGAACTCGAGCAGCATTCGCTCTGTGCCGGCTGAGATCAAGCTGTGGCCGGTGCGAATCAGCACGCGACCCGGACCCGCCTGCGGACTGGGAACATCGGCAAGCTGTGTCTCTCCGGTCCCCAGATTCTGTAGTATCTGTCTCATCTCTGTGCTCTCCGGACTCGTGTGTCTGTGTCGGATCTCGATACGGGAGATCCCGCGATCTCGCGACAGTACTCGAGGAAACGATCTGCCCATAACTCGGAATCGAACTCGCGACGGCGTTCCCGCACGCCCGCACGCAGCCGGCGGAACAGGACCGGGTCCTCGCGAAGTCGCCTCATAGCGGCGTAGAGCGAATCAGCGCTTCGGGGCTCTACAAGAATGCCCGTCGACTCGTCCACCATCTCGGGCAACTGTCTCCAGTTCGTACAGATGACGGGCAGACCCGCGCTGTACGCCTCAGGAATGACGCCCGGATATCCCTCGGTCGGGAGGTAGGTCGGAAGGAGCAGGACATCGTAACCAGAGAGCACGGAGCGGACGTCGTCCGGGTCCACCGAGCCACGGTACGCGACGTGATCGAGCCTGTCAAAGATCGAAACAGGGACATCGTATCCGGACGTCCCGTAGACGTCGACCACGACGTCACCCCCGAATCGTTCGCCGGCCTCAATCACCTCGGCCAGCCCCTTGCCCTTGCGCAACTGCCCCAGGCACACGAACCTCCGACACTCGCGATCCACGGAGTCGTCCTCGGGCAACTCCGGCATCGGACGGCTGTTCGAATACCACCTGACGTGCTCGATGCCGTCGTGCCTGGCGCCCTCGACAAGTGCCTTCGTCTCAACCAGATAGAGATTGGCGTTCTTCACGCTCCAGTGGATGAGCGCTCTGAGCGGAGCCGGATAGACGCTGTAGTCGGTGCCGCCAAACTTGCGAATCAGATACGGCCTCCAGAACAACCTTGAGAGAACCGAAACGAACGGAGCCAGTGAATGCAGCCCCCATCTTACAGCGTGCAGCGAAACGACATCGTTTCTGGGGATCTCACGCGCGATCGCCGCGAGAACGCGCAGATAGCGCAGCGGCGCGCGCACGCCGTCGCCTCTGATCCCCTGGGTGTTGACCACGGACACCTCCACGCCGTCCCGCCCCACAAGCGATGCGACGAGGAGCTTGAACGGTATGGTCGTGCCTCCGACGGCCGGTCCGTGCAGGCTCTTCGGGTGCGGTCCTATGAGGAGTACTCGCAACCGCTTCTCAGTCAAGGTCCCTCCGGTCGGCAGAGATCTCCCGCGAATCAAGGACACGACGATACACTGACAGCGTGCGCTCCGCCAGACGCTCGGCCGAGTACTTGTCCAGAACAAAAGCGGATCCGGCCTTCCCCATCTCGGCCCTGCGCGACGCGGGCAACGACAGCAGCTCCGCTATCGCCGCGGAAAGCGACTTCGCGTCCCCCGGAGGCACTACCCACCCACTCTCACCGGGGCGAACGATCTCGGAGATGTCACCGACGTCGGTGGCGACCACGGGCGTGCCGTGCGCCAGCGCTTCCAGCACGACGTTGGGAAACCCTTCCCAGCGCGAGCACAGGAGGATGCCGTCCACGCCCAGGTAGACGCTCCGCGTGTCGCGCGTCTCTCCGAGAAACACCACTCGACCGGCCAGAACAGAGCCTGCCAGCCTCAACTCGACCGACGATGCCAGCTTCGTGTCGATGCGCAAACCGATCCACACGATCCTGAGCTTCCGCAGTATCTCTTCAGGAAGCCGCTCGAGCGCGTCGACCAGAAGATCGGGCGCCTTCTCATACCCAACCCTACCGATGACACCGAGTAGATGATCGGCGTCACCGACCTGTCTCGCCCGGAAGCCCCGCCCCGCGGCGCGCTCGTCGTCGGTCGGATCCCGGAAGTCGACGCCGTTCGGGACGACGTGTATCCGCCCGGTCCATGAGGGCACCAGCCGCTCGACCTCGCGTGCGACCGCCTGCGCGTTCGCGATCATCGCAACAGCACGCCCGCTCAGGAGCCGCTCCAGCATCAGCCGCCATCGCGAGTGACCGAGGTCAACGCTGCGCTCGGAGACCACGACGCGAGTTCCTCGGGAGAACGGGGCCGCGAGACGTGCGAGCGTGCCTGGAGTCTTGAGATAGCTGTGGACAATGTCGTATCTACCGCGCGCCAAGAGGCGCGCGAGCCCGATGAAAACGCGCGGGTCGCGCCCCCCCGAGCCCTTAAGAAGATGGACCGGCACACCTGCATCGTCCAGCTCCGGGCGGAAGTGATACAGTGGATGGTACACTGCGACCTCGGGTGTGACCAGCGTCCGGTCCAGCGACTTCACCAGCGTGACCAGCTGCCTCTGGGCGCCCCCGGAGCCGAGCGAGTCTATCAGATAGAGTACGCGAAGCGGCGTCACTGGCGCTCCTCGACCTTGTTCACAACACATATGCTTGCCCGTCGGTGTCGGGTCTGTGCGGGTCCGCTCGAGCCACCCAGCACTCATGATCAGAAGCATGGTGGAGAGCTTGGAGGTGTACGAGACGGCAGCAATGTCAAGAAGCAACAGTGTCGGCACAGCGATCACGATGAATCGCCACACGAAGTCATCAGTTCGCCTCAGGCGTGCCGCTGCTCTCAGAATGGAGACGTGGAAGCCGTAGTAGAGCACAACACCCACAAGACCAAGCGCGACCCCCAGCTCAATCATGTTGTTGTGCGCGTAGGTCCCCTCGCTGGAGAGCCATCGGAAGGTGTCCAGTCCCCGTCCGAAGAGGGGAGCGTCCGCTATGAGACCCAGCCCCTTCTTGATAAACCTGGCCCGCTCAACGGTACTCTGATTGACGCCGACGGACATCCCGATGGTCGCTATCTCGAACCTGTAGAGCGCATGCTCCCAGACCAGCCTCAGCGGCTCTACAAAGGCCACCAGTGCGGCTCCGACGCCCGCAGCGACACCTACGAAGGTGACGGAACGAATACGGCTGGCACTGAAGGCCACGCCCAGGCCACATACGAGCGACAGCCCCAGCATGCCCTTCAACGACGAAGAGGCCACGATCCCGACCAGCAGAACAAGGGCCGCGACGTACGAACCGATGCTTGCCACCACGCGTCGTCGTCTTGCCGCGACGGAGATGAAGGCCGCCAGCCCGATCACGCAGATTATCCCAAGCGTGTTGGGGTTCGCGTACAAACCCGCCAACCTCTCGACAACGGTAGGATCCTCGGTCGTCAGGGCGTGGACAGCCGCGATCACGGCACACCCGAACAGGCAGTTCAGGATCCACCTCGACAATCCGAGGTTCCTCGCCGCGTCGTAGAACACGAGACCGACGACCTGTATCTCGACGAGCGTAACCGCACGAACGGCGCTCAGGGGGCCCCTCGTGGTCCACAGCAGCGAGAGGATCGCCCACACGACGAAGGCCCATCGCCAGAGGACCTTGCCCGATGTCAGGTAGTCGAGAAACGCCCCGACCAGCTCCTCGCCCCGAGCCAGCAGATAGACGACGAGGCTCACGCTGATGAGCGCATAGAAGGCGATCTGCGTCTCCGTAATGTACCCCAGGAGAACGACACTCGCCACCATCCCGAGCAGGGAACCCTTCAGAGCAACCCTGAGACACCAGGGCAGCGACGCAAACTCGTGCTGGACAGCCGTCGACGTCAACCACGCGTCCGCCAGAGCAGCGCACCGACTTCTCAGAAGGTGGACCAACCGCTCGAGGGTCCCGCGTCTCACGTCGTCCTCCGTTCGAGCATCTCCAGCAGACCCTCTACTCTCAGGTTGCGGCGGGCGTTCTCGCAGACTGTGCCCTCTTCCGATCCACCCAACGACGCCTCCCTCGCCCGAGCTGCGTCAGCCCGGTGCGCTCCTCTCGCCCTGAGATACCGGCGCGACCTTTCAGGCGGCGCGCTTCATCCACTTCCTGCTCCGCGCCAAGTCTTTGAGAAGCGCGATATCAGTTCTTCTAAGCAGCCATGTCTCCCGGAACGTCTGTTGCGTCGTGGCGCGGAACGACAGAACAAGCACGATGGTCCTGACCAGATACCCGATGCTCATGGCCCACGCGGCACCGGGCAAGCCGATGGCAGGTAGGAGGATCATCAGCGCCCCGAAGTTGGCCAGCACAGCCAACACCACCGACCACGAACAGACCGAGGGGCGATTGATGCCCATGAAGTACGCCCCCAGGACCTTTGACCCTGCGTGCACGAGCATCCCAACGGCGATCATCCAGATGAGGGGCACCGCCGGCAGGAAGTCACGTGAGAATAGGAGGGCGATCAGCGGCCTGCTCACGACGACCAGGACAGCAAGAACGACGCCACAGACGATCAGCGACAGCCGGGCAACCTGCGCGACAAGCTCCGACCGCCCTGCGGGATCACGGGCAACGCGTGGGAGCAACGCGGACCCTATGGCGTCTGGTATCAGCTGGACCCTCGATACGAGGCTGGCCGCCGCCGCGAAGATGCCGATCTCAGGAGTGGTGACGAACCACGCCAGAACCACAGTTCCGATCCTGAAGTTCATCTGGCTGCCAAGGTTGGCCATCCAGTAGCGGACCCCGAATGAGAGCAGTGCTGCGAAGTCGCGCCGCCGAAGTCGCCTTGGGGCCAATCGATACCGGAACCTCAGAAAGCCCAATCCGACGACTATCGAGACAGCGTTTCCTACCATCAGCGCCACGAGAGCCCCGTTGACGCCGAGGTCCAGACCCCAGACCAGAAGCAGCGTGGCGCCCAGATGCGTAATCACGCGGGCGACCGCGATGCGACTCATCCAGGCGAACTGCCGTGTTCCCATCAGAAGTAGGATCAGCGACTCGGACATGACGTTGAGCGGAACGAGGACAAGAGACAACTTGAAGGAAAGAACCGTGGCCTTCGTGAAGAACTCCGCGCCGGACTGTATCAGGACGTATCCTACGGCGACGCCGAGTGCCGAGCCGGCCAGGCCCGCGGTGAGTGTCACCAGTACTCCATCCACGACCTTGGCCCGGCCGGACGCGATGAGGTACTGCCCCGCCCTGTCCACGCTGAACGTGAACACGACCCCGAGGAACATGGCAAAGAGGATG
>JAUWCJ010000036.1 GCA_030609365.1 Candidatus Eiseniibacteriota bacterium
TCGAGGATACTGGAGTTCGATCCCGTCACCAAGGAGATCGTCTGGGTGTACAAGGGAGACGCGGACAACGTCTTTCTCTCACCGCAGTGCGGATCCAATCAGCGGCTGCCGAACGGCAACACGCTGATAAGCGAGACCGACTGCGGGCGCGCCATCGAGGTGACGCACGGGCACGAGATCGTGTGGGAGTACATCAACCCCGCTCATGCCGGTGATGAGGGCCTCTACATCGGATCTCTGTTCGAGGTCATCAGGGTCCCGCCTCAGTATGTGGCGGGGTGGCTCGACCATGAGTAGTCTCGAACCGCAGCAGACGTGTCGCCGCCGCCGGGACGTGCCCCAACGCCTCGCTGTCAGTCGCGTCGTGTCGCTGGTTGCGGAGATCGTGATCGTCATCGCGGTCGCGATGATTGCAGGATGCGGAGGGTTGGGAGCCCGCGGCGGGGGCGAGCCTACGAGCATCGCTCCCGGCAGTTCCTTCCCGGTTGTGACGCCCAACGGCGCGTGGTGCTGGTTTGCCGATCCCCGCGCCGTCACCGTTCAGGGCGAGCACAGAAGAACGTACACGGGCTGGGTGGACAACCAGGGTGCCGTGAGCGTGGCCTCGATCGACCACGAGAGCGGTGGTGTCATCTCCACCCCCTTCGAGGCATTCAGAGAGCGGGATGACCACGCGAATCCCGCCATCATGGTCAGGCCCGACCGTCGCCTGCTCGTGTTCTACTCGGCTCACGGCGGAGACGAGATGCTCTACCGCGTATCGCTGAGACCCGAGGACGTCACCTCCTGGAGCGAGCCCAGTGTCGTGCCGCTCGACGAAGGACCCGCCGGCTACGGCCTGACGTATCCCAATCCGATTGCGCTGTCCGGGGAGAACGACAGGATCTTCCTCTTCTACCGGGGACGCGACCGCAGGCCTCGGTTCGTCTTCGCGCTCGACCGTGACGGGTGGAGCGGTGAGCATCAGCTCGTGCGGACCGAGCGTGGCGATTGCTACGCGAAGTACGCGTCCGACGGCGACAAGACCATACACATCGCTTTCACGTACGGACACCCCCAAGGGCGGCCATTCAACAGTTTGTACTACGCGAGATACCGGGAGGGGCGTTTCGAGCGCGCCGACGGTTCAGACATATGCAGCATCGCTGAGCTTCCGTTCGAGCCCGCCGACGCCGACACCGCGTACGATGCGGTCGCGGGCGGCGCAAGGGCGTGGGTGTGGGATGTCGCGGCGGATTCCAGCGGATACCCGGCAATCGTGTACGCCGTATTTCCGCGTCCGTCCGACCACAGATACCACTACGCCTGCTGGGACGGCGACTCCTGGATCGACCACGAGATCACTCGAGCGGGGCCATGGTTCCCGGACACTCCGCTGGGAGAAGATGAGAAGGAGGTCTACTACTCAGGAGGCGCGGCGCTAGACCACGGTAATCCGTCCGTCGTCTATCTCTCCCGCTCGGTTCGCGGCGTGTTCGAGGTCGAGCGTTGGATCACCACGGATCGCGGAAGATCCTGGCGGTCGGAAGCAGTCACGTCCGGGTCGTCGGTGGGCAACGTGAGGCCCGTTGTCCCGAGGGATCGCACGCCAGACGGTCCCGGGTTGCTCTGGATGTCCGGCTCCTACGTCAGCTACACCGATTACGGCACCTCCATCCGTGTGGCGCCCGCCACGTCCTCACCGGTTCATTGACCGTTGACGTTTGCGTAGTGCGCCGGGCGTGGTGCGCAGCGCCGATGTCCTTGTGTATCCGAGCGGAGAGCTGATCGTCGGCGGCGGTTCAGTCCGGCGTCCGCAGCCATTCTTCGGGGAGGGCATCAAGCACGGCCTCGGCCACTGCCCTGTGTCCGGCCGGCGCCCAGTGGGAATCGTTCAGGAGGTATGCTTCTGCGGAGTCCTCGATGGCCAGCATTGCTTTCATGGCGTCGATCGTCCGGACTCCGTGCTGCTCGGCCACTCGGTTCTGCATGTCGCTCGCTCGTTCGGACAGCGACGTGACAAGCCTCGCCTTCCAGCCGCCTGTTATCTCCGACCGATGTGGAATCGAGACCTGAAGCACCCTGAGATCGTGCTCTGCGCAGGTGGACAGGAGCTCGTTCAGGCACTTCGTGGCGGCATCGACGGCTTCCCCGCTCGAATTCGCGATCTTGAAGCGCACGGCCGATGTCCTCCGATCCACGAACCTCGCGAGCGCACTCTTCCGTATGACCCATGAGAGGACCGCGTTTCTCCTGCTCAGTTCCGGCGTGTACTCCGTGAGACGGTCGGGCGCGAATCGCAGGATGCGGAGATCGTCAGCAGGGTCGTTCGCGAGGCTGAACGTGGAGACGACGATGTCAACCTCGACGTGGGAAAGCACGCGCTCCAGCATGGCGCACTGCTGGTAGAGCCCGTAGCCGGGCACTCCGGCGTTCAGCACCTCGACGGAGATGCCGGGGTACCGCTCGACGATCATCGCTTCCAACTGCCGTGGAAACACCTCATTCTTCTGAACGCCCCAGCCGAACGCGTACGAGTCGCCGAGGACGACGATTCTCAAACAGGGCTCGCGTCCGGCATCGATCGGGGGACTTCTCAGTCCAAGCTCGTTCGTTTCCACGCGTGTCGGATGGGGCCCGGTCTGGAAGAGTCCCTGGGACGACGCGGGGAATACCCAGCCGAGCAGCGGATCCCGATCGCAGGTGATGTAGCCGGCCGATCGGGCCGCGGCACGTTCCGGCGGCGACACGCGCCGCACGATTCGGACCGTGAGTTCCAGGCTCAGGACCGCGACCAGCACGGCCAGGGTGGAAACCCCGACCTGCTGCAGGAAGCGAATGAACCGGGTTCGCGCGCGCATCTGGAGATCTCCCGGGACCGCGGGTGAGCCACCGGGTCGACAGAGACCGGGCCTGGGCAGTGGGCAAACGCCGTAGCTTCCGGAGGATTCGGTCGTTGTCACGCACAGCGCGCAGGCGGTCAATGGTGACCCGCTCGGGGGATTCTGAATGTCTACTTGAAACCAAATATTATCAGTAATGGGAGGTCAGGGTCAAGAGTGGGGCCCGTCCGCGGGGGCGTTCTCTCGTTGACGCCCCGTATGGAGCACCCTATATTGGGGGCAGATGTGACACGAAACGACTTCCTCGGAGGAACGATATGGAGAAGGATGCGGTTGGCGGCGCCACGGGCATTGACGGCTATCTGTTCAGGTTGATAGCGACGTTCGAGGCGGCCGCAATGCAGCAGCTCGGGAAGATAGCGCATCCTCTGACCGGCGATGTGGAGGTGGACCTCTCGGGCGCGAGCGACTCGATCGAGATGCTCGCTGCCATTCAGCGCAAGACGGACGGCAACCTCAATGCGGACGAGAAGCGACTGCTGGAACACGTTCTGTATCAGCTCAGGATGAACTACGTCGACGTGGCGAAGGAACAGGGAGAGGCCAAGGCGGAAGACGAGCCGGCCGGTGAGGCGGATGGTCCCGATGCCGAGACCGATGCCGGTGAGCCTGCGGCCGAGACCGATGCCGATGAGCCTGCGGCCGAGACCGATGCCGGTGAGCCTGCGGCCGAAACCGATGCCGGTGAGTCTGTGACCGGTGCGGTTCCCGATACGGGGGAGGAGCAGACCGGATGAGACGGTCCGGGTGGACATCCTTCTTTGCGAGAAGCCTCATGCGCGGTTTGACCGTGCGGGGCGTGCTGGTCGCCTCGTTCCTGATGCTCCTGCTGCCGGCTACCGCCGCCGGTCTGCCGGGGTGGGACGGAGGCGCTTCGCCGGGCGGCTCCGACCTTCTCCTTGTGCGGACGGCCAGTCTCCAGACCAGCGGTGTGCTGACGATCCGTGTGGCGGGAGACTACTACGAGTCGCAGGATGCCGCCGAGTTCCGGGGAGAGGAAACGGCCGGTCGGTACACCACGCTGTGCGCAGGGGCCTCCTACGGACTGACGACATGGCTCGAGCTCTCGGCCCGCGTGCCCGTGCGGCGCGCCGTCTGGGGCGACGGCGCCGGTTCTCGGGACGTGACAGGACTCGATTCTCCGGTCATCGGCGTCAAGCTGGGCGTGCCGGTCGACTGGTCCGTGCTGTCGTTCGCAGTGGACGGGCGCGTGGGTCTGCCCGTCGGGTCTGAGCTCAGGCTTGAGAGGGCGGGCGGTGAGGGCTTCCACGTGACCGGCGGTTCCTACATCGACTGGGAGGCCGCTCTGCTCGTGACCGCGGACTTCACGGACCGGTTGCCCCTGAGGCTCCACGCGAACGTGGGATGGGCGTCCCACGGGAACGAGGCCTCCGGACGGCGTTTCTTCCCTGACTACTACCCCGCGGTCTCGCCGGGCGGAGACGGCACCGACAACGATGCCGTGCTCCTGCGTTGCGCCGTCGAGTTCCCCGGGCGGAAGGTCGACCTGTTCACCGAGTTCCGGGGGGACATCCTGAACGGGAGAGAGCTGGTCGCTCTCAAGGAGAACCCCCTGACCATCATGCCGGGTGTGCGTGTGCGATTCGGCTCCGGTTGGATCGCGACCGGTGGATTGTCGGTCAGCATCGCCGGCGACGACCGCGCCACTCCGGACTTCGACCCTCACGAAGCCTATCCCGACTGGGAAGCCACGCTGATGGTTGCGTACGCGTGGCCCGTCTTCGCCGCGGACTCTGATGGTGACGGCATCCCCGATTTCCGGGATGAGTGCCCCATGGACGCCGAGGACATGGACGGTTTCCAGGACGGCGACGGCTGCCCCGATCCGGACAACGACTTGGACGGCATCCCCGACGGGCGCGACATGTGCCCGGACGAACCCGAGGATATCGACGGCTTCGAGGACAGCGACGGCTGTCCCGATCTGGACAACGACGGCGACGGCATCGTCGACGAGCGCGACATGTGCCCGGACGAACCCGAGGATATTGACGGTTTCGAGGATGAGGACGGATGCCCGGACAACTAGGTGAGAACGGGACGCAGGTCCACAGAAACCCGGTGCCGACCGTCGACATAATCATCGAATACCAGGGCGGCATCGTGCTGATAGAGCGGCGCAATCCGCCGCCCGGGTGGGCTCTGCCAGGGGGGTTCATCGATCGCGGTGAGAGTGCGGAGGACGCTGCCGTCCGCGAAGCCCGTGAAGAGACTGGCCTGACGCTCGTCGACCTCCACCAGTTCCACGTCTACTCGGACCCGGCCAGGGATCCGAGACTGCACACCATCACAACGGTGTTCGTTGCTCGCGGACGCGGGGAGTTGTCCGCCGGGGACGACGCGGCCTGCGCGCGCGTGTTCGATCCCGCCGGGCTTCCCGGCGACGTGGCGTTCGATCACCGCGAGATAATCACCGATTACATCTCGCGCAGGTGGGACCGGCCGTAGCGGTGGCCGGCGCGCGCCTGCGGCAGGGGCCGTGGGGCTGTCGCTCCCGGTTCAGCCTTCTTCCTTCGTCTCGAGATCCTTGGCCTCGTTCCACACGCGGTCCATCGCCTCCAGCCCGACCTCGCTGAGGTCCCTGTCTCTGAACCTGTCCTCGATCAAAGCGAACCGTCTCCGGAACTTGAGGTTAGTTTTCCTCAGGGCGGCTTCCGGATCGATTTCAAGCGAGCGCGCGACATTGACGATGGCGAAGAGGAGGTCGCCGAGTTCCTCTTCGTACTTCTCGGCGCGTCGGTCCGATATCTCCGCGCGAAGTTCGGCCAGTTCCTCATCGACCTTCGCCAGGACATCCGCCAGTTCCTCCCAGTCGAACCCGACGGCGGCCGCCTTCTCCTGAAGTCGGCGGGCGGTGAGGAGGGCGGGGAAGTCCCTCGGCAGTCCGTCTAAGATAGACGTCCGTCCCGAGTGGCTCTTCTCGGTGAGCTTCGTGGTTTCCCAATGGGTTCGCACCTCGTCCGGCGTCGATGCCACCTTGTCACCGAAGACGTGCGGGTGACGACGCCTGAGCTTCGCATCGATCCCATCGACGACGGAAGTCAGGTCGAATCGATTCTCCTCTTCCGTCATCCTAGCTATGAACACGATGAGGAACAGGAGGTCGCCCAGCTCGTCGCGGAGTTCCTCGTCGTTGTCCGTGTCCATGGCCTCGAGGACCTCGTGGAATTCCTCCACGAGATGAGGGCGAATGGTGGCCACGGTCTGCGCGCGGTCCCAGGCGCACCCGCCAGGTGAGCGGAGGGTGGCCGTCAGGTCGACGAGTCTCTCGAAGGCGTCACTGGGCTTGCTTGACATCTGGCCTGTTCCCCTTTGCTACGGCGTGTATGTCGGCGGAGGCCGGGCAGCGGTCGGTTGCAGTAGACGCAGAATAGGCATCAGAGAGCCGCTATAATGTCTAGGAACGCGCCTGGCGAGAGCCTGGTACGGATGTAACGATACTAGAGCAAGGCCGGATTTTCAATCGCAAGTCGCGGTCCGGTGCGGCGCTGCACGGACAGCGCGCGATGCCGCAACGAGCGATCCCGGAGGTGAAATCTGCGTAACACTCTGTAAGGTGGAGAGTTACGGTTACACAAGCCCGCTGGCACGTCGCTTGCATCTTCGGGGCGGCAAAGCGGCGCAGGCAGGGCACTTCCGGCGCGGGAGGGTCGTATGCAGGCCGCTGAGCGCTGGCCCTTCGAGCTGAGGCGAAAGAGGGCTTGAGCGCGTTTGCTCTTTGATACGAACAGACGGGCGGAAAGTCGCTCAGGCGAAAGAACTTGCGGCCCCATGGGTGCTGTGTTACTTAGTATGGCTTCGGTGTGGGCTGGAGTCAGAAACCTCGGAAAGGGCGCGCCGTGCGATTCTCCACGTGGGTTGAGATCGACCTGGATGCCTTGGCGCACAACATCGGTGAGGTGCGAGGGCGCATCGCTGCCGGCGAGAGGATCCTGCTTGTAGTCAAGGCGGACGCCTACGGGCACGGAGCGGTGGAGGTGTCGCGGGCCGCCGTGACGGCGGGCGTCGACATGCTCGGCGTGGCGACGCTCCAGGAGGGGATCGAGCTCAGGCAGGCCGGGATCGCATCTCCGATCCTCATTCTGAGCCCTCCTATGGAGAGCGAGACGCGAGACGTCATCGAGTACGACTTGGCGTGCAGCGTCCCGAGCCTGGGAATAGCGCGGGCACTCTCCCGCGTATGCGTCGATCGCGGCAAGACCGGTTCCGTGCACGTGGAAGTCGATACGGGCATGGGGCGCAGTGGTGTCGGACTGGAGGAGGCTCTTCCGTTCGTGACCGCGGTGGGGAAGCTCCCCAACCTGTCTCTGGACGGCGTCTACACGCATTTCCCCGCATCGGACGAAGATGAGGCATTCACGAGGGGCCAGGTATCGGAGTTCGCGCTCCTGCTGGAGCGGCTGGACAGGAAGGGGATAGCGGTTCCCCTGAGACACGCGGCCAACAGTGCTGCTCTTCTCGGTGTGAGGGAATCGCTCGCCGCACCCCTGAACATGGTTCGACCGGGCATCATGGTCTACGGCCTCAGGCCGTCGGGCGGGTCGTCGGAAGACGCACAACTTGTGCCCGTGATGACCTTCAAGTCCCGGATAGCTCAGATACGGGAGCTACCGGAGGGGCATCCGGTCAGCTACGGCATGACCTTCAGGACTCCGAGGGCGATGCGGATAGCGGTGGTCCCGGTGGGCTACGGGCACGGATACAGCTGGAGGCTCTCGAATACGGGCGAGGTGCTCGTGCGGGGTACGAGGGCTCCCATTGTCGGGCGCGTGACGATGGATGTGACGCTCGTCGACATCGATGCGCTCCCGGATGTGCGTGTGGGGGACGAGGTAGTGCTGTTCGGGCAGCAGGGAGACGGGGAGATCACGGTCGACGAAGTCGCCGCCCGCGTGGGCACGATCAACTACGAGATCATCTGCGGGATCGGCAAGAGGGTGACAAGGGTCTACATCAAGAGCGGGGAGACCGTAGGAATGCGGACGCTCACGGAGCGCAGGGCGGTCGGGAGCGGGGGATGGGCGGACGAGAAGTGAATCTCGGCGGCTTTGCGGTGCGTCGGGATGGTGAGTGAACACCCGTTCACAGATGCGCGAACGAGCGGTTTGCGGATTCCGTAACTTGACAAAGCACCCGGTGTTGGAAGATTCAACGGGTGCGGATACAGTGAGAAAAAGAAGGTTGACAGATTTTGAAGGCCTGTGCTAGATTGCCCCAAGCCCCGGGAGGGATGGGGTCTGTAGAGGCTAAGGAGCAGCATAGAACTGGGGGTTCCTACGTTCGGAGGCCACCTCGTGTGGTGGCATATCCAGCGTCGAAGAGGAGGTGAAATAGGGGAGTTTTCGGACAGTGAAAGTGAGAGACGGATCGCCACCAGGAGAGGTGGCGGGCGCTCTTGCCCGCGGTGCTGGTGGGCCGTGGAGCAGAGTTCCGGGTTGCGGATGCCCGTTGGTCATGGGCCGCGACTCCGGAGTGGACATGTCCTTCTAGGAGGTTGTCGGATGGCAAGAGAGAACCGCAGCGACAGAGGCGCGATGCTTGCGCTCGCTTCTCTTCTGTTCGTGTTCTCGCTGACGGTAGCTGTGGCCACCCCGGCCGGTGCGTATTTCTACGATTCGGACGGGGATGGTTTGCCGGACTTCTATGAAGTCAAGCACGGCATGCACGGTGACGTCACAGACGAAGGAAGCGATTGGGACGGTGACGGCCTGCTCGATACAGAGGAGGACGTCAACGGTAACGGTATCGTCGATGTCGGCGAGACCGACCCGGCGAATTGGGACACGGACGGAGACGGTATCTCCGACGGTCTCGATGGTCTGTACGACAGCGATGAGGACCAGGACACTCTCATCAACGCGCTCGACCTCGACTCGGACGGCGATTTCATACCGGACGGCGTCGAGGACGCCAATCACAACGGCGTTTGGGACGAGCATCTCGGTGAGACGAACTGGCTCGCCGCTGACACCGATGGCGACGGCCTGATCGACGGCTGGGAAGCCATGTGGGGTACCGACCCGCTCGATCCGAACAGCGACGGTGACGGATGGAACGACTACGAGGAAGTCATCCTCTACGGGACGAACCCGAACGATCCTGACACCGACGGCGACGGTCGTATCGACGGTATCGGTAACGAGCTTGCTATCGACTCCGACTTCGACGGCGCCATCAACGCTGCTGACTTCGACAGCGACAACGACGGTCTCACTGACGGCCAGGAGGACTTCAACGAGAACGGCGTGGTCGACGCCGGCGAGACGGACCCGACGCTCTACGACACGGACGGCGACGGGTTCAGCGACGGCTACGAGGTCTACCACGCGGCGAGCGATCCGCTGAATGGCGTCGACTCCGACGGTGACGGTTGGTTCGACGGCGAGGAGATCGCCATCTACAAGACCGATCCCTACAACGTTGACACGGACGGCGACGGTCGATGGGACGGCCACGGTAACGATGGCGCCCAGGACTCGGACGGCGACGGCCTCATCAACGCGCTCGATCTCGACAGCGACAACGACGGCATCGATGACGCGGATGAGGACGTCAACGGTAACGGCTTGGTCGACGCGGGCGAGACCGACCCGACGAACGTTGACACGGACGGCGACGGTCTCGAGGACAACGCCGAGTACATGATCTACGGCTCGAGCCCGATCGACGCGAACGATCCGTTTGATAATGACGGGCTTTCTCCGGGCGACGAGATCTACATCTACAAGACCAACTTCGATATGGACGACACCGATGGTGACGGGATTGCTGAGGGGCTGACGGGTGACGTCGATCTGGTTGGTAACAACTTCGACCAGTTCAGGCCGAAGCCCTTCGGTGACTCGAGCACGAACGCGCTCGACATCGACTCCGACGGTGACGGTATCCTGGACGGCGATGAGGCGTCCTACGGCACCGGCATCAGGGACTGGGACAGCGACGATGACGGCCTCCTCGACGGTGAGGAAGTCTATATCTGGCTCACTGACCCGGCCAACGCCGACACCGATGGCGACGGTCTTGAGGACGGCGCTGAGGTCAACACCTACTGGACCGACCCGCTCAATGCCAACACCGACGGCGACTTCGTCGACGACGGCGTCGAGGTGAACAGCTGGGGTTCTAACCCGCTCGATCCCGACACCGACGGTGACGGGATCATGGACGGTGAGACGCTCACCGGCACGTACCTGGCCGCCGACGGCGTCACCGTGATGGACTGGACGTTCACGGAAGACGACTCGGACCTGGAGCTTGGTGGTGGCGGCGACGGTCTGCCGAACGTGCTCGATACGGACTCCGACTGGCGCGAGTCGCAGCTGCCTACGGGGATGTACCAGTTCTTCCACGACAGGACCGAGCTGGCCTACGCCGACTACGTGTCGGCGAAGAACACACGGGAAGGGACCCGCTGGCACGTCAGCGGTCTGAACCCGGGCAACCCCGACACGGACGGGGACGGGGTCTCGGATGCTGAGGAGGTCGCGAACTACTCCGATCCACTCGATGCGTCTGACACGGTCAGCAGTCCTGCTCCGGCGGTCGATTCGGACGGCGATGGTCTGTACGACATCGAGGAGTACGTGCTCGAGGGCGCGACGACACCGACCATGCATCTGACACCGGACTTCGACGGCGACGGTCTTGCCGATGGCGACGAACTCCACCCGGACTGGTTCGACATCGATGGCATCGCGCAGGTCTGGCCGACGAACCCGCTCGACGACGACGTGGATAGCGACGGGCTGAACGACTGGGACGAGATCGTAATCGTCGGGTCGAACCCGCACTACAACGACACGGACGGCGACGGCATCGCCGACGGCAATGACGACAACTGGTACGATGCCAATAACCCGGACTTCGACGACGACGGTCTCTACGACGGCTACGAAGACGCCAACGTCAACGGCATGCAGGATCCGGGTGAGACGAACCCGTGGGACGGCGACACCGACGATGACGGTATCTACGACGGCGACGAGCTGACCTTCGGCACGTTGCCGCTCGACACCGATACCGACAACGACGGCCTGGGTGACGGTCTCGAGGTCGGCTACAACTTCGGTAACATCGGCGGCGACACGGCCGGCTGGGCACCCGGAGACGGCGACCAGGACACCAACACGAAGACCGATCCTCGTATAGTCGACAGTGACTTCGACGGCCTCAACGATGGCGTCGAGGACGTCAACGCGAACGGCATGCAGGATCCGGGTGAGACGGACGCGGCCGACAGAGACAGCGACGACGACGGGCTGCCGGACTACTACGAGGCTCTCGGGAACGTCGCGAGTTCGCCGTACTGCGTGGGCTGGGTCGATAACTCTCTCGATCTGACCGACCCGACGTTGGCCGACACCGAAGGTGATGGACTCACCGACGACGCGGAGTTCGCTCAGGAGTGCGACCCGAACTGGGGCGACACCGACGGCGACACTCTCAGTGACGGCGACGAGTACGTCAGCTATGGGACGGACCCCACGAACCGCGACACGGACAGCGATGGCTGTGACGAGGGCGTGGTCGAAGACCCGACCAACGACAACGACAACGACGGCGCCAACGACGCCATGGACGTCGACAGTGACAACGACTGGATCCTGGATTGTGACGGGATCGAGAACTACGTCGACGACACTGACGGCGACGGCATCGTCAACGTGTGGGACAACGACACGGACAACGACAATCTGTCCGACGTGCAGGAGATGGGTCTGGATACCTGGCACCAGTTCGCCGACAACGACCGTGATTTCGATGAGGACGGAATCCTCGACGGCGACGAGTACTACCAGGTCCTCCATCAGCCGCACACGGGCGAGCCGAACTTCGAGGCCTCGGACCCGAAGCTGTTCGATACGGACCGCGACGGGCTCCACGACGGCTTCGAGGTTGGTATGGTAGGTCCGATCCCGGTCGACCCGGTCTACGGCGGCACGAACCCCGACCCGGGCTTCTGGGACTTCGACGGTATCGACAACTCGCACCCGTCGCTGTATGACACCGATATGGACGGGTTCTCGGACTACGTCGAGGACGTCAACCTGGACGGTAACAACGGCGACATCGGTGTTAACGAGCCCGACCCCCGCGACGACGATACCGACGATGACGGTCTCATCGATGGTTACGAAGTCATCGTTGGTGGTCCGACTCCTCCCCGTGCCCCGATGACCGACTGCCTCATATTCGACTCCGACTTCGACGAGCTGATGGACGGTCTCGAGTGGGGTCTGCTTGCGGCGATGGGCCACGACACCGATCCGACGAACCCGTTCTTCGGTCACGCGCGTTACGACGTCATTGAGTACGGCGCCTACACGACCGACCCGACGAACTGGGACACGGACGGTGACGGCCTGCCCGATGGTTTCGAGGACGATGACTTCGACGGCTTCCGCGACGGGAACAGCCCGCACGACACCAGCTCCGACTGGGGCGGTGCCGGCGAGACCGACCCGAACGTGTGTGACACGGACCGCGGCGGCGTCGATGACGGGACCGAGATCATATTGCACGGTACCGACCCGCTCCTCTACACCGTTGGAGATTGGGACATCGATATCGACAACGACGGTGCCGACGCTGTTGACGACACGCTGAGCATCGACCAGGCGGGGTTGGGTGTCCTGCCGACCGATTCGGCGTCCGGCGACATCGTGGTCTGGCACACGGACGGTGCCAACAACCCCGACGCGGGTGACGGTCCGTCCATGGCAGCCTGGCCGATCGACGACGTCTACATGACGTCCACGTCGCTGCACTGGGCCGGGGCTCTCTGGAGCTACCCGCCGAGCGGCTACAGCGCTCCCGCGGACGACGCCGACTGGATCCACTACTCGGCCGTCAGCTTCAAGCCGAGCAGCATCAGCGGCTTCGTGCCGGGCGGGTCGCAGACGGTGACGGTCACCGTTGATGTTCCCGAGGGCGCGATGCCCGGTTGGTATCTGGGCTACGTCCAGGTGGAAACGGAGAGAGAGAACAGCAGCTGGCCCGGAGACTGCGTCTCCGCGCAGGAGCTGCCCGATGACTACATCGTGCTGAGGGTCTGGGTCGCGCCGCTGAAGGACATCGACATCTGCGACGACGACGACGATCCGGTCGGTGTTGGTCTGGCCTCCGACCCGTTCGACTTCTGGGAGTCCGGAGCGATCGGCGAGATGCACCTGACAGGCACGCCGATGCATCCGAACGGTCTCCAGGGTGAGTTCAGGGTCGCAAACCCGAACACCTATCCTGACGGTGACTGGCCGTATCCGCCGCATGCGGCGGACGGGATCAACGACTACAACGGTCTCGATGCTCTGCCTCACATCTGGCGTGACTGGGATCTGACGACGTTCGATCCTCAGGGCAACGTTGATCTGACGTACGACATCGAGGCGCAGTTCGAGTTCGCGAGTGGCCCGGTCGACCCGACCGGTGCCATTAGCTTGGACTCGCCGCTGACGGCCGGCATGGCCCTGGCGACGATCGACTCGTTCTTCGTGTACATCGACACGTCGGCGCTCCCTGGTGGGGAGTACGAGGGCGTGGTGAGGGTGTTCGAGGACATCCCGCATCCGCCGGGAGAGCCGAGCCCGAACGGATACTGGGACGTCGACGAGGTTTCCGACACGTTCGTGCTCAAGTTCATGCTGGTGCTGCCTGACATCGACATCGACGACGACTACGCTGGCTTGGCCGGTAACGAGATGTATATCGAGGTCGAGCCGGGCGAGGTGGACGTGGCGATCGGCGAGTTCCGGGTCTACGCGGCTGGCGAGGACACGAACGTTGACGACTGGGACGGTCCTGGTACCGAGAGTATTCTGGACCTCGCGTACTACGACCCGAACACGGATACGCTCGAGAAGATCCCGGCCGACGGCAGTGACCCGGTCAGCTTCCTGGTGTTCGGTCCTGGCGGTAGCTCGATCGAGGTGCTGCTGGACGGCACCATGGGTGACACGCTGATCCTGAACGGCAACTCAAAGCTGTATCGCATGAGCGTGGCCGACATTGGTGCTGATCTGCCTGCCGGAACCTACAGGACAGACCAGCCCGAGAGCTGGGTGCATGGTGACGGTACGGTGGCGATCGCGGCCAGGGGCCTCGACACGGGTATGGGCTGGCTTGACGGCGAGTCCGGACCGGGTGTGGTCTACGATCCGGCGATCCCTGAGGTCTCCGAGCTGATGGATTACTTCCATCTGACGATCGAGGTCGGATCGCTGATCGACGTCGAGTTCGACAGTGACGAGTTGAATGTGGCGGGCGACCCGGGTGAGCAGGTCTGCGGCTCGACCGTTGTCAACAACATTGGCAACGCCGAGGCCACCGACGTTCACTTCGAGGCCGGCAACCTGGTCGGAGAGAGCTACTTCGGTACGATCCCGATGTCGGCGGTGGACTTCACTCCGCCGAGTCTGGTGATACCGCTTGGCGCCAATGCGGCCACGGATGTCTGCGTGGTTATCCCGCTGGGCACGAGAGCGGACACCTACTTCGGGACGGTGGCACTCCTGGCCGACGGTGAGGAGCAGTTCGACGAGTTGACGCTCGGCGTCACGGTCGGCTGCATCCCCGCCATGAACGTCTCGGCTACCGAGACGCCGACCGAGCTGATCAACCACACGGGCTCGAAGGCGTTCGAGGTTTGTAACCTCGGCAACTGCGACCTGAGCAGTGTCGCTGGCACCGTCAGCGGTCTGCCTGTTGGTCTCACGGCCGTGGTTAACATCAGCGAGACGGTGGCTTGGGATGGCTGCGAGAACGGCACGGTTGACTACAGCGTCGCGCCGGAGTTCGAGGCTGGAACCTACGTGGGTTCGGTCGAGATCACGGCTGACGGCGGTGTCAGCGGCACGTTCCCGGTCACGGTCATCGTTCCTGAGGTCATCGACATCGACTTCGATCCGGAGTACGACGGTCTGATCACGGATACCGGCGTCGCGGGCGAGAGCGTCACTCTGAGCATCGTGCTCGTGAACATGGGCAACGTCGGGATCGACTCGGGCATCACGTTCACGATGACGAGGCTCGATGGCGACCAGACGGACTCGTGGATATCGGCTCCGACGGTGTTCCCCGAGGGCCTGGCTGTTCCTTACGACGGCGAGGTGGCGTTCGATCTGGTGATTGAGGTTCCCGAGGGGTTGCTCGGTCAGGACTACACGGGCACGCTTCAGGTGCTGCACAACGACGTCGACATGGACGTCCTCGGTGTCACGATCACGCTCGAGCGGGGTGAGGACTACATCGTCATCTACCCGAACCCGGTCAGACTGGGAGAGAGCGACGGGATCACGATCGCCCTCGGCGACTTCACCGACGTGGTTGCGGTGAACGTCTACGATGTGTTCGGCGGCCTGGTTACTGAGGTCGCGCTGAACGGTGCGCGTGACTCGGACGTGACATGGGATCTGATGAACGACGACGGCAAGCTTGTGGCGACGGGCATGTATATCGTCACGATCGAAGCCGACGACGAGGTTGCTACGCGGAAGATCATGGTCATCAAGTAGGAGGCCATACTTGCCGGTGGGTGGGGGGAGACCCCTCTCGCCCACCGGACTCAAGGAGGTTGTCGCATGACTAGAAAGTTTGGTCTTCCTCTCATACTGGTCGCCGCTTTGCTCGTGTCGAGCGTGGCCTGGGCGGGAGACGGTACGGCGGGAAGCACCTATATGGACCTCTTCGGCATCGGAGTCGGTGCGGGGCCGAGTGGCATGGCCGCGTACACGGCTGCTCCCGGTGACATCTGGAGTCTGACCTACAACCCGGCGGGCCTCGCGAATGTCGCGCGCGTCCAGCTCGGTGTGAGTCAGATCCAGTGGATCGAAGACACGTCCTTCAGCTATCTGAGTGTTGGGTTGCCCAGTGGAAGTGGTGGACTCGCGTTGGGCATGGCGTACTTCGATCTCGGGAGCGTTGACGTGTACGAGGCCGATGGGTCGGAGGGCCTGGACGGGACGGCCGAGGCGTACAACTTCGGTTTCGTGGGCGGATACGGATTCCAGATGCCGAATATCTGCGCCATGTCGGTCGGTGTTTCCGGCCACCTGATCCAGGGCAGTTTCGACGAGGAGACAGCGACCGCGATAGGCGTGAATCTCGGTGCCCTCTATGGTCTGATGGAGGACCAGGTTCAGCTCGGTCTCGCCGTCAGGAATCTCGGCACGAAGTTCCAGTTCGGAGACGAGGGAAGCGACGAGGACGAGCAGGCGCTGACGTTTGCCGGCGGTGTCTCGTACTCGACCGCGGAGGATCAGATCCCGAATGTGGACCTGACTGTTGGCGCCGACGTTCTGATGCCGAAGGACCGCGACGTGGCCATGGCGTTCGGTGGCGAGGTCTGGGCGTATGACATGCTGGCGCTCCGTGTCGGTTACAAGACCGGCGTCGAGATGGGGAACCTCTCGTATGGAGCGGGCTTCAAGTACAGCGATTTCCAGCTGGACTACGCTTACACGGACCACGATACCTTCGAGGGCACGCACAGGATCTCTCTGATGATGGCGTTCGGAGGCTAGTCGAGGTTCAAGACGTTCTGAATGGAGTGGGGGCGGAGCCATTGGGCTTTCGCCCCCGCTTTCTGTACCGGTGAGGGGAGGCGCCCCGGGTGGTTTCCGTCTTGAAGCCCTGGAAGCCCCCATGCTACCATGCGCGGGTCAGGAGTATCCGGCAGAGAGGAGCACGCTTGAGCGACGACGAACTGATCGGGCTGGCAAGAGAGGTCAAGGAGAACGCACATGCGCCCTACTCCGGGTTCAGGGTGGGGGCGGCGCTTCTCGCCGGTGACGGGCGTGTCTTCACGGGCGTCAATGTCGAGAACGCGTCGATAGGCCTGTCCGTCTGCGCGGAGAGGAACGCGATCGCGCGCGCGGTAGCGGACGGCGTCACCGACTTCGTCAGGCTGGCCATCGTGACGGACTCGACGGACGAGCCGACCATGCCCTGTGGTGTCTGTCGCCAGGTCATCTGGGAGTTCGCCCGGGAGCTGCCCATCATCGTGGAGTCGAAGCCGGGCGCCAGGGTCCACACGACCATAGCGGAGCTGTTCCCCAGGCCCTTCACTTCCTATAAGAGGTAGCGTCCGGACGCCACGTTTCTTGACGGCGGGAGATTCACTGAGAGATGGACAGAGACCACATCGAGAAGGTAGTCAGAGAGGTCCTGGAGTCCTCACAGGAGGCTCCTGAGACCGCTGTGCCGCCTTCCGAGCGTCTGGTAGCCATGGGCTCTGACCACGGCGGGTTCGCGCTCAAGGAGGCCCTGAAGCGCTACCTGGTAGAGGAGCTCGGCTTCCGCGTGAAGGACGTCGGAACGACGGACGAGACCGCCTGCGACTACCCCGACTTCGCTCACAGGGTGGCCACGGCCGTCGCGAGCGGGGAGTGCTACCGGGGAATCGTGGTCGACGGGGCCGGGATCGGTTCGTCCATGGCCGCGAACCGCATTCCGGGAGTGCTCGCCGCCTGTTGCCACGACGTCAAGACCGTCGTGAACAGCAGAGAGCACAACAACGCGAACGTCCTGACCCTCGGGTCGGGCGTCGTCGGGCGCGGCCTCGCGCGACAGATGGTGCGCGTCTGGCTCGCCACGGGCTTCGCCGGAGGGCGTCACGAGCGCCGGGTTCAGAAGATCCTCGACCTGGAGAAGCTATGGACAGAGAAGAGCTAGTCACGAGGGTCACGACCGAGGTTATGTCGCGTTTGGGACTTCCCTCCGGGACGAGTGGTACGGAAGGGGCAGGGGAGTGCGATCCGTGTACCGCGTGCGGCCTGTGCGTCGAGAAGCGCCCTGACGAGGTTGACTCCATCATCGCCTCCGGGGCCGACAGGATCAGTGCGACGAGCGGTGTCGGTGAGGCCGGCGAGCGGATGGCTTCCATGATAGACCACACGGTCCTTGCGCCTGCTACCTCGAGAGAGGACATCGAGAAGCTCTGTGAAGAGGCGCGGCGCTTCCGCTTCGCCTCCGTCTGCGTCAATCCCTGCTACGTGCCCCTGTGCGCTCAGATGCTCCGTATGACCAGCGTGAAGGTCTGCACGGTCGTCGGCTTCCCGCTGGGGGCCAACCGCTCGGAGGTCAAGGCGTTCGAGACGGAGCGCGCCATCAGTGACGGTGCGCAGGAAGTCGACATGGTCATCAACGTGGGCGCACTCAAGTCGAAGGACCACGAGCTGGTCGAAAGTGACATCCGCGCGGTGGTGGAGAAGTGCAGGAGCATCGTGGTCTCGAAGGTCATTATCGAGGCCGCTCTGCTGACGGATGAGGAGAAGGTCACCGCGTGCACTCTGGCGAAGGCGGCCGGAGCGGACTTCGTCAAGACGTCCACGGGGTTCGGGCCCGGGGGTGCCACCGCCCACGACGTGGCGCTCATGCGGGGCGTGGTGGGGGAGGACATGGGAGTGAAGGCCGCCGGCGGGATTCGCGACGTGGAGACGGCGGAGGAAATGGTCGCCGCGGGAGCCTCCAGGATCGGGGCGAGCGCGAGCGTCAAGATAGTCGGCGGGTAGCGCGCGGTGGACGCCGTGAGCGCGGGGGTGGCGACAGTGACGCGCCTGGGACTTCGTGAACGAGCCGGCGGAAGGCGCCGGTTCGCTGTTTGAGGGGAGTTGGCTTGAACGCGTATGAGATCATCCTCCGGAAACGCGAGGGCGGAGAACTCACGGTCGAGGAACTCGAGTTCATAGTGCTCGGTTTCGTCGACGGGCGTGTCGAGGACTACCAGATGTCGGCGTTCCTGATGGCCACGTTCTTCTCCGGCGCGACCGACGCGGAGACCGAGGCGCTCACCAGGATCATGCTGAACTCCGGCGAGGTGCTGGAGATGAGCAGCGTCCTCGGCCCCAAGGTGGACAAGCACTCGACGGGTGGCGTGGGTGACAAGCTCTCCCTGATCGTGGCACCCGTGGCCGCGGCGATCGGCGTGCGCGTACCGATGTTGTCCGGACGCGGTCTCGGGCACACGGGAGGCACTCTCGACAAGCTGGAATCGATACCGGGCATGCGTACGGACTTCCCGCCGGACAAGTTCGCGGAGCTCGTTGCCGACGTCGGTATGGCCATAGTCGGTCAGTCCCCGCAACTCGCCCCGGCCGACCGGAAGATGTACGCCCTGCGCGACGTCACGGCGACCGTCGAGTGCGTGCCCCTGATAGTCGGGAGCATCCTCTCGAAGAAGCTCGCGGCGGGGCTCGACGCCCTTGTTCTCGATGTGAAAGTGGGGCGCGGCGCGTTCATGGGTGACATCCAAGAGGCTCGCCGGCTGGCGTCGGCGCTCGTGCGAACGGCGGGACGTCTGGGTCTGCCCGCCGTGGCGCTCCTGACGGATATGGGGTCCCCGCTCGGCCGGACGGTCGGAAATGCGCTGGAGGTCAGAGAGTCGATCGAGGTCCTGAAGGGCGATGGTCCGACCGACGTGCGCGAGACCAGCCTGGCGCTCGCTTCACGGATGATACTCATGGCCGGACTGGCGTCAGGCGTCGAAGAGGCGGAAACGCTCGCCACCGACGCTCTGGACGATGGACGGGCGATGGAGGTCTTCTCGCGGTTCATCTCGGCTCAGGGCGGTGATGTCGGGGTTATCGAGAACCCGGACGCACTGCCGCGCGCGGAGGCCGTCGCCGAGGTCACAGCACCCTGTGGTGCGTTCGTCACCGGCGTCGACGCACTGGCCGTAGGTCTCGCGGCAACAGGACTGGGCGCTGGGCGCAGGACGGTGGATGAGACGGTAGACCCCGCGGTGGGCATCGAGATCGTGGCGCCGATAGGGACCGCCGTGGGTGAGGGAGACGTCGTGGCGCTGGTTCACGCCCGGGGGAAGGACGAGGCCGAGGGCGCACTGGAGAGAGTCGGAGCGGCGTTCGGCTACGGGCCGGACCGGCCTCACGTGGGCGGCCGGCTGCTCTCGATCCTTGAGTAGGTCTTGAGGGTCCCGCTCTACGGTCCGAACACGCGGTAGCTTCTGCGGGCGCGCGAGTGGAGTCGGCACTCTCTGACGGGTTCGGTGCCCTGTATGAAGACCTCCTCCAGCGTTTCCTCGCAGTCGCTCCCGGCCAGTTCTCCAGTCCTGGCACAGATCCTCCGCGTGACCACTCCCGGTGGTACTTCGAAGGCGTTTCTGGGTACGCCCACGTGTGCGGTCTTCATGAACTCCGTCCATACCGGCAGGGCGACCTTCGCGCCGGTCATCTTGTTGCCGATCGAGCGCCTGTCGTCGAAACCGCCCCACACGCCACAGACCACGGTCGGTGTGAAGCCAACGAACCATGCGTCGGTGCAGTCGTTAGTCGTTCCCGTTTTCCCGGCGGCCGGGTGGTTGAAGCCCCAGGCCCGGGCTGCCCAGCCCGTTCCACTGTTGATCACGCTCTCAAGCATGCTCGTGACGACATACGCCGTGGCCGGTAGGATGGCCTCGTAGCTGGAAGCCATGTGTGTCCTGAGCACGCGGCCGTTCCTGTCCTCGATCCTCTCTACGGCGTACGGTTCCAAGCGGGTGCCCTGGTTGGCGAGGACGGCGTACGCTTTGACCATATCGAAGAGCGTGACCTCGCCGCTTCCCAGTGCGAGCGAGTAGACGTTCGCGAGCCGGGTCGTAATGCCCATGTCATGGGCGTACCGGGCTACCTGGTCCGGCCCCACCATGATGCCCAGCTTGATGGCCGGTATGTTGATCGACCGCTTGAGCGCGTACCGAAGCCGCACCGTCCCGTGGAACTCCCTTGAGTAGTTCTCGGGCATCCAATCGGTCGGCTCTTCTATGATGAGTTCCTCGTCCTCCAGCCCCTCCAGCCGCCACATCGGCCCCGTGTTCGGGATGAGGAGAGGGGCGTCCATGATGGTGTCCGCGGGCGTGAAGCCGTTGTCGATGGCTGCCGTGTAAACGAACGGCTTGAAGCCGGAGCCGGGCTGCCTCGGGGCCTGCGTCGCCCTGTTGAACTGGCTGTCCTTGAAGTCGCGTCCTCCGACCATGGCGATGATGCCACCGGTCGAGACGTCGACGGCAAGAAGAGCCCCCTCGATATAGGGGATGTACTTGAGCGTGTCCGGGTCGAACTCGTCTCCATGCTTGATGGGGAAGTCGTACTCGTGCTCCAGCGCCGAGAAGCGTTCCTCGAGCAGCCTGTCGGCGGTGCGCTGCAGTTCGGCGTCCAGGGTCGTGTGTATGCTCAGGCCTCCGGCGTAGAGCATCTCGGCCCCGTACTCGGCTATGACCTCTCTGCGGACGTACTCGATGAAATGGGCGCCGGCCGGAGTGCCGTCGTCCCGCTCGGCTACGCCCAGTGGCATCGTGTCGGCGACGGCGGATTCGTCGGTCGTGATGGCGCCGTCTGCCACCATCATAGAGAGGACCAGACTCCGGCGCATCTCAGCCCGCTCGGGGTGTCTCCTCGGGGAGTAGCCACTCGGGTTCTTTGGGAGCCCCGCGATGAGCGCGGACTGTGCCAGGTTCAGCTCCGACGCCGGGATGCGGTAAAGGTTCTGAGCGGCCGCCTCCACGCCGTAGGCTCCGCCACCGAAGTAGATCTGGTTGAGGTAGAGCTCGATGATCCTGTCTTTCGAGTAGGTCTGTTCGATGCGCAGGGCGAGAAGCGCCTCCTTGAGCTTCCTCGTCAGGCTGACCTCAGGTGTGAGGAAGAGACTGCGCGCGAGCTGCTGCGTGATCGTGCTTGCTCCCTGAACCACCCGCCCCGCACGGACGTTCGTGATGGTGGCGCGGAGGATTGCGTAGACGTCGATGCCCCAGTGCTGCCTGAACTCGCGGTCCTCGGTGGCGATGATGGCGTTGACCAGATAGGGCGAGACGTGGTCGAGCCCGACCACGACACGGTTCTCTCTGAAGAATTCGTGGAGGACCTCTCCGTGGCGGTCGTAGACGGTCGTACCGACCGTCGGCTCGATGGACTCCAGTAGAGAGGGAGCGGGCAGATCCCTGGACAGCCAGAGGATGGCGCCCACCAGCGTCAGCGTGATGGCGACGAGCACCACGGCGAAAGTCAGGGACCAGCTCTTGAGCGATGCCACGTTCTTGAACTCCTGGAGTCTCCGCAATGAAGAGCGGGCCCACCACGGCCCGCCAGCAAGGTACCGCAGTTCGCTGGCCATGTCAAGGCACTGAGCCCGTCGCCCCTTTTCTCTTGCCTGTTTGCGCCCAGGTTGGTATGTACTTTGCTGTTACCGGCCTCTCCGGCTCTAGCACCAGACGCTGGGGAGGCGGGTTCTCTTCGCACGCGGAGCGGCACCCAGGGAGTCCACAGGGTGTGAGTGCAAAGCAAGAGTCAAGAAGGAGGGAAACGGTGCCGAGCGCCAAAGAGCAGATGGCCGCGCTCCTGGTGGGTGCGGTGGAGGTCATCAAGGAGGAGGAGCTACTGCGGAAGCTCGAGCGCGCCGAGCGCGAGGGCAGGCAGCTCATCGTCAAGCAGGGCTTCGACCCCTCGGCGCCGGACCTTCATCTCGGTCACGCCATAGGTCTCAGGAAGCTGCGCCAGTTCCAGGACTTGGGCCACAAGGTCATCGTCATCATCGGGGACTACACGGGCATGATCGGTGATCCGACCGAGAGGTCGGAAACGAGACCGCGGCTGACTCACGACCAGGTGCTCGCGAATGCGGAGAGCTACAAGCAGCAGGTGTTCAAGATCGTCGATCCCGATCCCTCTCGTCTGGAGATCGTTCTGAACGGAAGCTGGTTCAGTCAGATGTCGTTTGGCGACGTGATGGAGTTGGCCGGGAAGTACACGGTCGCGCGGATTCTCGAGCGGGACGATTTCTCCCGGAGGTTCAAGAACGAGGAGCCCATCAGCATCCACGAGCTCTTCTATCCTCTGATGCAGGGGTACGACTCGGTGATGATCAAGTCTGATGTCGAGCTGGGGGCAACGGAGCAGAAGTTCAACTGCCTCGTCGGCCGCGACCTGATGAAGGCCCACGGTCTCGAACCCCAGGTCGTCATGCTTCTTCCGGTTCTCGAAGGAACGGACGGTGTCCGCCGGATGAGCAAGAGCATCGGCAACTACATCGGGATCAGCGAGTCGCCGAAGGAGATCTACGGCAAGACGATGTCGATCCCGGACTCGATGATCATGAGGTACTTCGAACTCGCGACCACTTCGTCGCGGGCCGAACTCGAGGCGATACGGAAGTCCCTTGCGGAAGCGGACACGAATCCCAGGGACCTGAAGCGCCGGCTCGCCAGCGTGATCGTTACGATGTACCACGGTCCGGACGAGGCGGAGTCGGCGGAGGAGGAGTTCGACCGCATCTTCGCCAAGGGCGGTGTTCCGGATGAGATCCCAGAGCCCACCATCACCGTGGAGGGACAGAGCGACCGGGGCGCCGTCTGGATAGTCGCCCTCCTTGTAGCGACGGGTCTGGCGCGCAGCAACGGGGCTGCCAGAAGACTTATTGAACAGGGTGGAATAAGACTTGACGGCAATGTGGTCTCTGGTGTAGACTCCGTCCTTGCCGTGTACGACCCGCATCTACTGCAGGCGGGCAAGCGCCGGTTCGTCCGGATCGTCCCTGAGAATGTGACTCTCTCGGGGGAGTGAAGGGGCCTTCAGGCGCGATGAGAATAAAGTGGTCGAACGACTGACATAGCGCTTGACATGGACGGTCGGTCTGACTACACTAATACGGTTGCCGCGTAACCTGGTGGGTTACCTGCTGGGAGCGGGGACGATTAGCTCTTTGACATTTGAATAGCGTGTAAGTCGAGTAGCTTGATGTGGGCCCTGTTGGTGACCGCGCTTGTCGCGGATGCCGAACAGGGTGACCCGACTAAACAATTCCTGAATGACGTGAACCACCCACGGTGTGGGTGGATTGCTAAGGAATCAGACTACAATGGAGAGTTTGATCCTGGCTCAGAATGAACGCTGGCGGCGTGGATTAGGCATGCAAGTCGAACGCGAACGGGAATCTTCGGAATCCCTAGTAGAGTGGCGAACTGGTGAGTAACGCTTGGGAAACCTGCCCTTGAGTGGGGAACATGTCCGAAAGACGTAAATCCCGCATAACATCTTCCGCTCGCATGGGTGGAAGATCAAAGGCGCCCTCTGTTTCAAGGTGCCGCTTAAGGATGGCCCCGAGTCCTATTAGCTTGTTGGTGAGGTAACGGCTCACCAAGGCGATGATGGGTAGCTGGCCTGAGAGGGTGGTCAGCCACACTGGGACTGAGATACGGCCCAGACTCCTAAGGGAGGCAGCAGTCGAGAGGCATCCGCAATGGGCGAAAGCCCGACGGTGCGACGCCGCGTGGACG
>JAUWCJ010000066.1 GCA_030609365.1 Candidatus Eiseniibacteriota bacterium
CGCCACCGTTTGCCGTGACCTGAGCCCACAGTGTGGCGACCGTGTCGGTGACGGTCTCCGAGACGACGAACGTCAGCGGGTCTGAGTTCTGTCCCGATCCGCCTGCCGGGATGTTGGGTATCGCGGCCGTGCTGTCCACCATCGACAGCATCGTCTCAGCGGATGACAGCAGGACGGTCACGTCCTCCGCGCTCGTCCCGCCCTGGCTCGAGAACTCGATCATGAGCTCGATCGTCTCACCGCTCTGCGCGATCCCGTCACCGTTGCCTCCCGCGCTGTCGTCGATGGAGCTGTCGGTCAGGACCAGCCACGTGACGTCGGGGTCGGAAGGCTGCACCGTCGTGAACAGGATCGCTGCGCCGTCTTCGACGGGAGCTGCGTGCGGCGCGTAGACGGAGTTGTTCAGCCACTGGATCCCGTCATCCTGAAGCAAGTTCTCTATCCCGACGGTGCAGCCGTAGGGCATCGACACGGTCTCATACTGGAACTTGATCTGCGTGTCGTTGGTCGGCGTCGGGTAGTAGTTCTCATCGTAGAAGATCACCTGGAACGTCTGCGTGTTGCCCGTGCCCCAGATGGGTACGTCGTCGAACTGGAAAATGAGGCGGTGATTGGTGAAATCCACCCAAGAGTAGATGTCTCCGCCCGCGGACGGATCCAGATCGTCCCAGAACGGTGCGATCATGTTCGGCGGCCCGTGCGTGTCGGGAATCGGCGAGTTGTCTCCGAATCGGTAGTCCGTCGTGCCCGCCGCCAGGAACCCGTTCGAGTTGACAGTGATAAGAGAGTAGGACTCGCCGTAATATCTGATGGGGAAGAACATCCCCATCGTCGTGACGCCGGCGTCCTCGTCGGTTATCGCGCTGATGATGTTCCCCGGGCCCGGGGGAGCGATGTCGAACCAGTCGAAGTCGGGCGCCGGGCCGTAGGCTGAGTCCGCGCGGTCGTACGCGTAGTAGCCGTAGGCGTCTGGTCCCAGCGGCGCTGCCACGGACGCGCCCAGAAGCACGATCTCGAAGGCAATCGTTTCCGAGTACGGATACGAGTAGCCGTCTCCGGTAATCGCGAGAGAGAGCGGCACGATGTGTCCGCTTGTGGCGGTCGGCGAGATCGACAGGATGAACGAGATCCCGTCGTTGGAACAGGTCCCGCCGGCAGGAGCGTCGCTGAACGGCGCGGTCGCACTTGTGATGATGACGCGGGGGTCGGTGGTCGAGAGCGTCCCGTGGACGTCCTCGAGAGCCGACAGCCCGTCGTTGGCAAGCGTAAGCACGAGCCCGACGGTCTCTCCGGCGCCCGGGTGGCCGTCGCCGTTGCCGCCGGAACCACCGTCCTCCGTTGTCGTCGTCGAGTGAACGATCTCGGCGGTGACCACCGCGAGCGGCGGCGGATTCAGCACACTGCTTTCGGTCCCATCGATGAGGACGACCACGGAGTAGGGGATGAGCGTCCCGTTCTCGCAGCTGGGCGAGATGGTGATCCCGAAGGTGTCCAATCCCCATTCCGTCGCGCCTGGCCCCAGATTGCCGTAGGACGCCAGACTATCGATGATGGTGATGTGGGCGTCGCTTGTGCGGAATCTGGCCGTGACCATCGATGCCTCGACGTCACCTATGTTCGAGAGGGCGACGTTGATGTCGGACGTCTCCCCGGTGTTCAGGTATCCGTCCCCGTTGCCGGCGTCCGCATCGTCCACCGCCACGTCCGAGTAGACAACGAACGGGCCGCTGTCGAGAACCAGCACCTCGCTCTCGTACGGGACGGCGTTTCTGTCGGTGATAGTGACCGTCATGACGCCGGTCGTCGTCGGCGATATCGGCAGAGAGACCTGTCCGTTGACGTCCGAGTAACCCACCGACAGCACCTCGGAGTCCTTGGCGCACGCCACGAGGGCGCCCTCGTAGAGCGAACCGTCCGACATTACGGTGACGGTGAAGTCGGACGTACCGATCTGGGTCCCGCCGTCGTGAATGGCCGACAGCTCGAAGGGCGCCGCCGTCCAGATCCTCATCTCCGGGTCGCCCAGGAGGTTCCAGCCCTCGTAGTCGACCTGATTCTCGTCCTTGAGGTAGAGCCGCGTCTTGCCGGCCAGACAGGCCTCACCCAGCGCCCCGCTGCCGGTCTCGAAGACGCTGTCGAAGAAGCCCTCGTCCACGTAGCCTCTGCGCAACGACAGCGGCTCGCTGCCCGGGAAGGCGGTGTTCGTGGCGTAGAAAGCCACCGCACCCTTCGGAATGGTCGCGGAGCCTGCGCGCATCCAGTCCTCGCAGATGAAGCCGTCGGACTCGTAGTTACCGGTCGCGCACGTGCCGGAGACGACGATCGGAAGCCTCCACCCGTTTGTGGTGTTGGAGGCGGTGAGGTCGAAGGGGCTGAGCCAGTTGATCCAGGCCTGCCCACGGTAGTTGATGAACCCCTTGCCCTCGTTCACGGATGCGTAGATCTGGTTCCGGCTGACGCCGTTCCTGTGGAAGAGCGTGTCGATGGGCGAGAACCCGGCCAGTTCCATCTGGTCGTAGATCCGCCAAGTGTTCATGTAGTAGATCCAGTCGCCCGCGTCGAAATCGTCGTGCACCCACAGTGACCCGCTCATCGGCCAGTTCGGGTCGTCCACGAGCGGCGTTCTCTCGTACCCGAAGATCTTGGCGACCTGTGTCGCGCACTGGAAGCCGGAGTCCGCCGATATGCGTCCGATGATGATGTCGGCGAGATAGTCTGTCCCCTCGACCGTGGCGTAGTAGTTGTCCGTGTAGGTCATGCTCTCGTACCCGGGCAGTTCCTCCACGTCACCGACGAGGAGCACATACTCGGGCGGGACCTCCCACGTGTCGTAGGCGGTCTGGATGTAGCTTCTGATCTCGGCCTCCGTGGAGCCCGTCTCCGCCAGCGTCACGAGCTTCGACTGGATGCCCTTCGCGTTCTTCCACTCGACCAGCGGCGCGACCTCGTCGGCATAGCTCACGACCGATATGGCCAGATAGCTGGCGCCGAAGGGCAGCGGGTCACGGCCATCGCGTGCCTGCGCCGCCAGGGTCTCTTCAGCGGCCTCGGCGTCGTAGTTGATGACGGTGCTCTGGTATAGGCCGTGGAAGGCGCGCGAGAGCGGACGATCTGTCGTAGTTCTCTCGTTGATCCCGGGCGCGTCCGTGGCGCGCAACGTAACCGTGAGCGAGCGGGCGTAGTCTTCCGTCTCGCACCCCTCCGGCGTGGGGGAGAAGAGCACGTGCACGACCCGCAGGTCTCTCATGACTGCCGGCGCAGAAATCTCGACGAGCCTGGAAACATCGAGCCCCGGAACGTCGCTGAGTTCGGTCTCGATCCGGCCCGAGTCGGGCACCCGCACGAAGACCGATCTGGCCCCATGACTCGACCGCTCGGTCGCCTCAAAGCGGAGCGTGACGCTGTCATCCCGTTCCGAGATGATCTCTACGCTCGGCCGGTCCGCGCGATGCGCCGCGGTTGGCTCCGGAGCAGCGGGGACGCCCGTGGCCCGCGCATGCACTGACAGGAGTACCGACGCACTGATGGCGGCGGCAACACAGGTCATGAGAACGACAGCTCGCAGATGCCTCGATGAAGTTACAACTCTCACGGTAAGGTCCTTTCGCGGCCGGTGTGCCCAAGCGACTCGCACGCATACATACAATCCATTATATCACAATTCCTGTCATTCGTCAATCGCTAGTCAGATCGGCGAGTTGGACACCGCTAACGCAGAGCCGCCTAGTTCTAATAGGACACGCAAAACGGGAGGAACGCTTGTTCCTCCCGCTGGTTTCGGGTCTCTTCTGCGGGGCCGCAGACCGTTGCTACACGTCTTTCTGCACGAGTCCCACCTGGAAGCAGCGCGACTCGGCCGTGGCTACCTCGGTCCCGTCCGGCCGCGAGGCGATCGCTGCGAGCCTGAAGACCTTGCCCCGCTTCTCGATCAGGCTGGCGGTCACGTCGATCCTCTCGCCGACGCGCACCGGCTCTCTGAACCGGACGGACAGCTCCGCCGTCAGGGCCATGTACCCCATTCTGTTCAGGAGCGTGACCATCGTCTCATCCAGCACGGTGCTCACGAGCCCGCCGTGCACCACGTCTGAGTAGCCCTGGAACTTCCTCGGAAAGGTCACCGACGTGCGCACGTCGCTGCCTACTGACTCGAACTCCAGTTGAAGTCCATCGGGGTTGTCCTTGCCGCAGGCGAAGCACATGCGGTCGTCTTCGAACCCTGTTGGTGCCATGGTTGCTCCGGATGTTCACTGACCGGCGGGTGTCTCCATATCCTCAAGGGGCGTCGCCGGGTTCTCGATTATGGACCTGGCCTCCTCCAGCCGGTCCGCCGGTACCATTACCCTGACAGCGCCCAGGCCATCGACGGTGACCGCGAAGAGCGTCTGTGCAGCCTCCATCTTGAGTTGCGCTGGGATGCCCGCCGCCTCGAGTGCGGACCTGACGGTCTGTGCCTCTATCTCACCACTGGCCGTGTAGGCGACTTCGAGCGGCGCGTTGTGCTCCTGCGCAGTGGATTCGTGTTCCATTAGAACTCCTGACCCGCCGGGAGCATCTGTCTTCCGACGCTGCCCGTATGGATGCCTCTGGTTCCTGTGCGGCAAGCGATGCCGCGAGTATAGGGGAGTGCCGGCCCGTCCGCGAGGGAAACCACCCGCGCTACGGAAGCGGAGCCGCGTGCGGGACCGTGGCACAAAGCAGACGGGCGGGAGCTTCTCCCGCCCGTCGCACGTCGCGCGTTCCTGGTTGACGGAGCTACCGGCCGTACAGCGCCTTGATGCGGCCCCAGGACTTGCTCTCGACCGGTGTGGTGCCGACGAACCAGTCGTAGATCTTCTCAATGAGGCCGTCGAACACCTCCGGGGAAGCACCCGCGAGCTCGATCCCGGACCACACGGTCCTGAACGTCTCTGTCTCGTTCATGATGACCACGCCGTTGCGGGCCGCATCGACATAGTAGAAGCCGTACTGAGCCGACGGCGTCGGGTCCGCACAATCGGGGAAGAACGGGTTGCTGATGAACACGTTGGCCGAGTCGAGGATCACGCTCTCGCCCTCGAAGATCCCGCCAGTGGAGCCTGTGATGTGTGCAGAGTTCGGTCCCCAAAGCACGTCCTGGTCGCAGTGGTCGAGGCCGAGATAGTCGAACGGGAACCCGGTGCACGCTCCCATCGTCGGGTGCGCACCATACATGTAGTCCTGTCCCACGATGAGCAGGTTCCCTCCCGAATCGAGGTAGTCCGCGAGGACTGCCTCGTCAGCCGCGTCGATGTTCTGGGGGGCCGACCACCAGTTCTCCCCTGTGAGGACGACGACGATGGGGTAGTTGTCACCGGTGAGGTCTGGAGGGAAGTTGATCGTTCCGCACGACACCTCGACCGCGCACGTCGCAATGGGCGACGCTCCCGCCGCGCTGAAGGCCGCGTAGTAGAGAGGGGTCGGGTCGGAGAAACCGGGATTGGCGTCCGTGTCCAGACAGATGAGAATCTCAGCCTGGACCAGCACGGTCTCGTAGAACTGGAACTCCGGCCAGTCGGTGTCAGGTCCGCCCAGCCTGGAGTCTGTCGCGAACGCCGGAAGAGCCAGTGCCGCAATGACCACAAACATTAGCACTCTCGTCATGCTCTACCTCCGGCTTCGGGACGTGCCGGTCGAGCGTCTCGCCGACTCTCTCCACGACCACCGCACATGTCAAACCGGAAGCATAGCATAGCTTCACCCGGCAGTCAAGCAACCCGGCTCGACGGGCGTCCGGCCGGCTCGACAGACGGGCGGACGCGTGGTAGCATCTGCGCGCTCGCGGCGCACGCGATCTGCGGACCGACGCTTGATGTCCCTTAGGAGAGCCCACTTGACCTCCTTTTGCTCCAGACGGTTGCAAATCCCCACCGTCCTTGCACTCACGATGTTCGGGGCCTCGTTCGCAGTGTTCGCGACCACGGCGGCGCGGTCGCTCTACTGGGGCGACTCCGCTGAGTTCGTTGCTGTGGCTGCGACGCTCGGCATTGCGCATCCTCCTGGATATCCACTCTACACGCTGCTTGGCGCCCTGGCCGTTCGCCTGCCTTTCGGGACCCCGTTCCTGCGCATGTCGCTTCTGTCGGCCCTGTTCGCCTCGGGGGCAGTCGCCGCCGCGGCCCTCATCGTGTGGGTGGGGACGGGCCCCTCGGAGTCGAGACCCGACCGGCCTCTGCTTCCCCGCATCGCCGGCGCACTGCTGGCGGGATTCGCTCTGGCTTTCGGTCCGACCTTCTGGTCGCAGGCGGTCGTACCGGAGGTCTATTCCCTCTCAGCCTTTCTGCTGCTGTCCACCGTTCTTCTCTTCACCGTCTGGTTCCGGAACCACGAGAGTCGCGGAGCGGGGGAACTTGCCGGCAGCCTGGGGCTTCCCCGATATCTGGTTGGAGAGGGTCCCATCATCCTGCTGGGTCTGATGCTCGGTCTGGCGCTCGCGCACCACCTGACTGCCGCGCTTCTCCTGCTGCCGCTCGCGTTGGGGCTCTTCCACCGGCGTCCGTCGGTCCGGTCGTTCCTGGCCGGCGTGGGGCTCATCGTTGTCGGGTTGTCCTTTTACGCCTACCTGCCTCTGAGAGCCGCGCACGATCCCGCGATCCTCTGGGCGCCGGTCGGCACGTGGACGGAACTCCTCGATCACATCACGGGAACACAGTGCGCGCCGCGGTCGTTCGCGGCGCCACTCGTGGAGGTTGCCCACAAGATGAACGTGTTCGCGTCGGGCGTACCCCGTGAGGTCACGTGGGCCGTGCTCCTGCTGGCGGTGCCCGGGTCCGTCGCGCTGTTCAGGAGGACGAGGATCTTCGCACTCGTTCTGGCCGGCTGGAGTCTACTCGTTCTGGCGCACGCGGCCGTTTGCAATATCCCCGACATTGGCAGCTACTACATTCCACTCTACGCGGTGCTCGCAGTCGCGGGCGGATTCGGTCTGTCGGCCGTAGCGTCGGGGAAGTGGTGGGGTCGAGCGGCGTCAGTCGCCGGCTGGCTCGCGGTGGCCGCCGCCATGGCCGTGGCGGTGCCGCACGCGCGAGTCAACTGGTCGCAGAACGACCTCAGGCTCCGGAACGACGGGCGGCTCTACCTCGAGCGGATGCTGAACTCCATTGCTCCAGGTGGGGTAGTGGTAACGATGACCAACAGGGTCCTCTTTCCGCTGTGGTACGAACGCTACGTGGAGCGAACTCGCGACGACTTCGCGGTGGTCTGTGTGCGCGAGCACGCCCCGCACCTCGAGCGCTGGTATCCGGACGTGCGCTTCCCGACGGAGAGGGAGCTCTGTTCCAGCTTCGAGGGACCGCCGACCGCCCTGGAAGCTCGGGCTCGCGACTCGGTGCCCGTCGGCAACTATCTTCCGCTCTTCGTTTCGATGAACGTGGGGGAACGTCCCGTCTATGCCGATCCCGACCTCGGACGCCGTCTCTTCCTCGACCGTGCCATCCCGCGAGGGATACTCGTAGAGATAGGGGAGAGCCCCGCCGGCTCGCTCCGGAAAGGCGCGCGGGTTGAACACCATAGCTTCTGGGAGTCGGTCCTCGACGAGCTGGCTGCGGACGCGACGCTCGATGGCCGGACCGCGGAGGTCTACGCGAAGACGCTCGCGGAGTATGGCATGCTGATGATAGAGCGCGGAGACATTGACTCAGCGATCGACGTTCTCGAGCGCGCGTGCGCGCTGGCGCCCGGTGTCGCGCTGTGCCACAACAACCTCGGCGTGGCCTACGACGGCGCCGGTCGACGCGAAGACGGCGTCGCTCAGTTCGAAGCCGCCCTGGCGCTCGCCCCCGGTCTTGCGGCTCCTCATCACAACATCGCGAGGTCCGCCGAACGCGGTGGCGACACCGAGCGTGCCGGGAGGGAGTTCGAGGCGGCCGTCAAGCTGGACCCCCACAACCCTTCCTACAGGATCGAGCTTGGCGCGCACCTGGAGAGGGCCTCAGAGTTCGAGAGTGCGGAGGAGGTGTTCCGGGACGCCACGAATCTGTCCGACGGTGACTGGGGCGCGAGCCTGGCCTACGGTGGTTTCCTTTCCCGGAGGAAGAGATACTCGGAGGCCGTGGCGGCCTACCAGCGCGCCGAGGAGTTCAGACCGGGCTCGACCGGTGCGCTCCGGGGTCTGGGCCGATGCTACTGGACTCTCGACAACAGGGAGCAGGCACTCGAGGTGATGAGGCGGCTGGCGGAACTGCAGCCGCACAATCCTACCGCGAAGTACGAACTCGCGATGATGCTGAATCGTTCCGGGCGAGGGCGCGAGGCAGCCGCACTGCTCGACGATGTCATCCGGATCCTCCCGAACATGTGGGAGGCGAGGGCGCTCAAGGCAGGTATACTGGGCGGGCTGGGACGACACTGGGAGGCGCGCGTCCTCTTCGAGAAGGCCGTCGAACTCGGCGCCTCGGGCGACCCCTTCTGGGGGACGTGGATCGCGATGGAGGCCGCCCTGGGCGACGCGGGACACGAAGCAACGGTTCGGGAACGGGCGGTGAGATTGGCCGAATCGCGAGGTGACGACGAATCAGACACTGTTGCAGAGTGACGGGTTCTCCTGTAGTATCAAACGTGATCCAGGCATGTGTGATGTGCCGGGAGTGTCGGCGGCCGGTTTCCAGCCACCACCTGTGGCAAAACGGAAGAGCGGTTCATGAACACCGACGAAGGCGCGGTTCAGAGTACGCCCGCCGGCGCGCGGAGGCATGTCCGCTTCACGAGCAGGGAGATAGCTCTCCTTGGTCTGATGGCGGCGCTGTGGGGCGTGATTGAGATCACCGTTGGCGGGATGATCAAGACGTGGCACATCCCGTTCGGCGGTTCGTTCCTTTCGACGTTCGGCGTCGTCATTCTGCTGACGGCACGCGGCAGCGTACCGCGCAAGTGGTCATCGATTCTGATCGGCGTTGTCGCCGCCGGACTGCGTCTCGCGTCCGGGTTCGGCGGCGCCGTCTTCGCGGCACTCGGCATCGTTGCCGAGGCGCTCATCGTCGAACTCGTGCTGAGTCTCTGGCCGAGCTCGAAGCTCAGGGCCCGCATGCTTGCCGGCATCCTGGCCGTGACGTGGGCCTTGGTCCACCCGTTCGTGGTGCAGGGCTACATGGCTGGTTTAGGTCCTGCGAAGGTCTACTCGTTCACTGTTGGTCTGATCGCGGGGCAGGAGTCTCTGAGTTCCGGACAGGCCATGCTGGTATTCCTTTCTTTGGTGCTGGTTCACGCAACCCTGGGGGTTTGTGCCGTGCTCTTTGTTGACAGGATCATGCTGGCTCCCTACGCGCGGGCGCACCGGTCCGTGGGGAGAGGTGGCCGTGATGACGACGCCGGCGCGTCGTCGAGCGGAGGAGGCAGTTCGGCGCTTCGGGCCGTGCTTGTGGCCATGCTCCTGCTGGCCGTGGGCGTTCCCGGCGCGCGGGCCCAGCAGTCAGAGTCATCACGTGTCGCCGCGGGTGTTGGGCCTGCCGGGGTGTACTGGTTGCTTCCCGAGTTCACGGTGTCCGGCTCCCGGCTTTTCGGACCCTACTCGGTGTTCGAGCTGGAGGCGGAGGATATCCAGCAGTCGGGCGCCGACAACCTGTCGGATGCCCTGAGCCTCGTGCCGGGAATGGTCGTCAGGACGAACTCGCGAGGCGAGGCGAAGCTCTCGACGCGTGGACTTGCCGAGCGTGAGATCGTCATCCTGGTAGATGGCGTGCCGATATCGGATCCGTACACCGGGTCCGTCAACTCGGCGACGGTTCTGAGCGGCGCCATCGGGAAGGTCAGCGTGACGAAGGGCCCGGCCGCGAGCGTCTATGGGGCGAACGCCCTCGGCGGCATCATCGAGGTGACGACGCCAGGGAGCGGACGAACGGGTCTGGGCTATCTTCTGTCCGCGGGCAGCGACGGCCGGTACTCCGGCTTCGTCTCCGGCGGAGGAAGCGTGGGGCATGTCCACCTGAACGGTGGGCTGTCCGCCAACGGGGGAAGCGACTTCGGGCTGCCTGGATCGTACACCTCGGAGCGGTGGGAGGACGGCGGAACGCGGGACTTCTCGGCTCGCGAGGATATCTTTGCCTGGGGCCGCGCCTCGTGGAAGCCGTCCCGTACGGTTGACGCATCGATATCGATGCAGGTGGCGGACGGACGGCGCGACGTCCCCGCGTCGACCAACGCCGACCGCCCGCGGTTCTGGCGGTTCCCTTACTGGCGGGAGACGCGCACCATCGGGTCGGTGGGATGGAAGCCGAGCGACGCGCTGTTCGTCGAGAGCAAGGTCTTCTACGGGACCAATGAGAACCAGCTCGCCGCCTACTCCGATTTCGAACGAACTGACCGGCGCTGGCTCTCGAGTGTGTCGAACCAGGTCTACGGTGGTTACGTCTACTCGGAACTGGACGCTTCTGCGAGACAGAGGATTTCCGCGGGACTGAACATCAAGCGCGACGTCGCATCACGGCAGTCGGATGTCGGTGAAGAGTGGCGGGACCACGAGGCCATGACCATGTCTCTCTTCGGTCAGGACGTGGTCGCTCTGGGGCGTGACGACCTGGTCGCCGTGGCGGTCAATGCCGACGCCATGGTCGGCGAAGGGGTTTCGCTGCTGAGAGTCAATCCGCAGGCTTCGTGGAGCCGGCGGCTGCCCGCAGATTACACGGTGCGAGTCCTGGGTGGGATGAAGACGCGCTTCCCGACACTGAAGGAGTGGTTCAGTCTCGAGATCGGCAACCCGGATCTCAGGCCCGAGATGAGTACATCGGTCGAGGCCGAGATCGCCAGGAGGGTCCCGGGTGGATCCAGGATCTCGGTCCTTGTGTTCGAGCAGTGGGTGAAGGACATGATCGTGTCGGCGGGCGGCGGGGATCCCTGCCGGAACGTCGGCTCTGTGACGTCGTGGGGAGCGGAGATCGGCGCGCAGCACAGCCTCACCAGCGAGCTCGACGTCAACTTGAGTGTGGCGATGACGTCAGCTCGCGATGCCACGTCGGGCGTCGATGTGCCCTACGTGCCGAAGACCATGCTGGTCGCACTGGCCACCTATACTCGCGGTCCGGCCACGTGTCTGACGCGCGTGACGCGCGTGGGGTCGCGGTCCGAGTCGAACGGCGACGGGCTGCCGCCCTACGTCCAGATGGACCTGCGAGGCACTTACGCAACCGCGTGGGGCGACTTCTTCGTGGGCGTGGAGAATGCCCTGGACGTGCTCTACGAGGACGAAGAGGGCTTCCCGCAGGCCGGGCGGAGGTTCGAGATCGGCGTTATGAGGGAGCTCTATCATTGAGCGCCCGTCCCGCGGATCCGGCGGGACGAAATTCAGGAAGGAAACACGGGCGACCGAGGGCGCGCGCACGCATCTCATTAGGAGCGTATCTGTGTCACGAGGATGCCCGTGGCGTGTTCGAGCCCGGTTCGGCCCGTTTCGTGCGGAGGTTCGGTAGCCGGGAGAGCGTTCTACCTACTCGTAGCATCGAGGGCAAAACATCATGGTCGAGAGGGTACGCTCTTTCAGCCACTGCTTGGTCTCGCTTGCGATCGCGGGAGCCCTGCTGGTCGGCCTGTCGGGGGCGGGTCTCGCCGCAGACGATCTCAGGATCGAGGCCGAAGAATTCCGAGAGTGCGGATATTGGAACATAGGCGGCGAGAACATCCGGGAGTCGTACTGCAGCTACGCCAGCGGAGGGCTCGCCGTCGATGGTTTTGGATTCGGCTGAGGTCCCCTGGTCACCGCTGCCGGGAGCAGCGAGTTCTGCGTGGACGCCGGGACGTACTTCCTGCTGGTGCAGCACGTCTCCGGTGGGATGGCACGCGTTGATTTCATCGAGTTCGAATCGGCGACACCGGTGGAAGCAGCGACGTGGGGCCGCATCAAAAGCATGTATAGATAGCCCGTCGCTTCGCGCGGGCACGACCGGACGTACCCCAATCACCCATAGGGAGGGAGCATGCGCCATCTCCTTCTGACGCTCACCGTGCTCGTGTTGGCGATTGTCATCGCTGCTGACGCCGCCGCGACGGAGGCCCGCACGACCATCGGTGACGTCCCCCGCACGTACACGCACTTCATGAATGCACAGGAGGCGGCCCTCTGTCGCGCGAACGTCGCGGCCGGGGGTCTTTCAGCGTACTTCTTCAATCCTGCCGTTATCGCCAATCTCTCGGGCGTCGCCGGTCAGGCCACGATGCGGATGAACATGAAGACCCGCAATTACCTGCCTGAGGGCGATGACTACCTGGAGGCGTCTGACGATGTCTTCCTCTTCTCGCAGGTCGTCGCGGCCAAGCGCACCGATATGTACGCCCTTGGATTTGGCTACTCCAGCCCGTCGTACAGGAAGCTCGAAGTGACAGGCCGGCAGGGCGGCGCTTCCTACGAGGGCGAGTTCCGGGGCAGCCTGAAGTTCTTCGAGGTACTCGCGGCGGCGAGAATAGGATCCCAGGGTCAGGGGACGATCGGCGTCGCCGTAGGGATCGCGAACCTCAGCGAAAGCGCAACGGAAACGGTTCAGAGGTCCATCCAGACGACTGAGATGGACGGGATCGCCGCCTCGGTTGCCATGGGGATGACCTTTGAAGCGATGGAGCGCCTGACCTTCGGAGTTGGTTACCGTTTGAGCACCAGTGTTGACGTCGAGGGCGAGTGGGAAGAAGGGCCCGGCAAGGGCACGACGAAGACCGCTCCGGTCGCCGTGGGCGGCCTCCGCTACACCCCGGCTGACAACTACGTGCTCTACGCGAGCTACATTCACGAGGGTTGGGACAAGGCGACGTCGACGTTCGCGTCCTACTACGATACCGGCGAGTGCGAGGACTGCAACGAGAATGCTGGAGAGAGAAACGAGTTCAACAGCGCGCTCGGGACGGCGGCCGTGGGTGGGGAGGGCACGTTGATGGACGGGCGGCTCACGCTTCGCGCGGGGTTCTCGATGCCGGTCGGGTCCGGCCCCGACAGCACGGACGAGCCCGAGTACCGGAAGCTCGTGCCCGAGTACGCGACCGGCTTCGGCGGAACGGTGAGGTTCGAGGAGTACTCTGTCGAGGCCGCCTGGGTCCGCGAGCAGTACGCCGACGGAGACGAGAGTGCAGAGGCAGTCAACCACGGGATCTACGTGACCGTCGGCTACGAGTTCTGACCGGCGGCACACCAAGTGAGCGGGTGACATGAAGGTAGCGGTTGCCATGAGCGGCGGAGTGGACAGCTCCGTCGCTGCTCACATTCTGAAGGAGCAGGGGCACGACGTCATCGGCCTCACCATGAAGATATGGCCCTGCGGCACCGACGCCGGGAGTGGTGGCCGTACCTGCTGTGACCCGGACTCCATCAGGGACGCCGGACGCGTCGCGGGCGAGCTTGGGATACGTCACTACGAGCTTGGCATCCGGGCGGCGTTCGAGGGTGCCGTGGTTCGCGAGTTTCTAACCGAGTACGCCGCCGGAAGAACCCCGAACCCCTGCGTGACCTGCAATCGCCTCATCAAATTCGGTCCGTTCCTCGAAAAGGCGGCTGCCCTGGGCGCCACGCATCTTGCCACCGGGCATCACGCGGTCGTCACGCGCGACGAAGCGACCGGCGCGTACCTCCTACGGAAGGGGAGGGACCGCTCCAAGGACCAGAGCTACTTCCTATACGTTCTCAAGCAGAAGCAACTCTCTCACGTGCTGATGCCGATCGGTGGTATGACCAAGACGGAGGTGCGGGGCGCGGCCCGGGCGGCGGGGCTCTCCATTGCGGAGCGGCCGGAGAGCCAGGACGTCTGCTTCGTCCCGGACGGTGACGTCGCCGCCTTCTTCCGCTTGATGATGCCGGAGGCCATGCGGCCTGGCCCCATCGAGGACCTCGAGGGGAACGTGCTCGGCGAGCATGGGGGCATTGCTCTCTACACCGTGGGTCAGAGGAGTGGGTTGGGGTTGTCGCGACCCAGGCCCACGTATGTGTTGCGGCTCGACGCCGCGCGCAACGCGGTCGTCGTCGGCGACGATGAGGAGCTGTACTCGTCGGAACTCACGGCCTCCAACCTTAACTGGATTGCCGGGGCGCCTCCCGCCGCGGAGTTCCGGACCGAGGTGAAGATCCGCTACGGGGCGAGCCCCTGTCTGTGCACCGCCGTGCTCGAGGGCGAGCGCCTGAGACTTCGCTTCGAGGAGCCGCAGCGCGCCATAGCGCCCGGCCAGTCGGTCGTTCTCTACGATGGTGATACCGTCCTCGGTGGAGGCGTGACCGACGGCTGATCATCCCTGAATGCGCACTCAATCGTCCCCCTTGCCACCGTCCCACGGCAGTGGTACAATGCCGGTGTGTGACGCTCCGGAATTCGAGCGGTGCACCCTGCGTCGGTCGGCGCACCCTGCGTCCGTCGGAACGCCCGACAGTTCCATAGAGGAAGGAGGTCCGCTATGAAAACAGCCTTCTTCGCCATCGTTGCGGCCATAGCCATCCTCGCCACGCCACCCGCCTGGGCACAAGAATGCAGTGAGGAGGTCGTGCTCGAGACGTTCGACGGCACGATCGTTATGCACCACCGCGAGGCCCTCTTCAACTGCTGCGCCTATCTTGAGATCGAGGTTCTACAAGATTCGTTCGACATCGGGATCTTCGAGTGGGAGATGTTCGGGGAGGAGGGTCCCTGCTACTGCATGTGCTGCTTCGCCGCGCAAGCGACCATCAGAGGGCTTCCGTCCGGGGACTACACCGTCAGCGTGTGGAAGGTCCACGACAACTTCGACGGCACGTGGACTCACGAGCTGATCGGGACCTGGATCGTCCCGGTGACCGGCCATTCCACCGCGTCGGTCGAGACGTCGTACGAAGCGTGCATCTACACGGCGATCCCGGACGAACCCGGCACTTGGGGCACCATCAAGGCGCTCTTCCGGTAGCGGTTGAGACCCGGCTGTTCCGTGGGGTCTCAAGGAGGTGGTCAGGATGAGAAGTCACACCATCACCGCCGCGGTCCTGGTCGTGCTGTTCCTGGCGTCGCTCGCCTCCGCGCAGGTGTGCGACGAAGAGGTGCTCTTCACGACGTCAGATGGCACGATCGAGATCTCCCACCTGCAGACAATGTACAACTGCTGTTGTGGTGTGGACAGCGAGGTGGTTCAGGAGGGCTTCTGGATCGACGTTCACGAG
>JAUWCJ010000194.1 GCA_030609365.1 Candidatus Eiseniibacteriota bacterium
CGCCACCGTTTGCCGTGACCTGAGCCCACAGTGTGGCGACCGTGTCGGTGACGGTCTCCGAGACGACGAACGTCAGCGGGTCTGAGTTCTGTCCCGATCCGCCTGCCGGGATGTTGGGTATCGCGGCCGTGCTGTCCACCACCGACAGCGTGCTCTCGCCGGAGGACAGCAGTACTGATACGTCCTCCGCGCCGACACCGCCGTCGTTGCTGAACTCTAGGATCAGCGTGACCGTTTCACCGGGCTGCGCTTTTCCGTCGCCGTTTCCGCCGGCCGCGTCATCCAAGACAACGTCGCCCAGGACCAGCCACGTGACGTCCGGGTCGGTAGGCTGCACGGTCGTGAACAGGATCGCCGAGCCGGCTGCTATGGGTGCGACACCCGTGCCGTAGAACCCGTCGCAGAGGCACTCGAGCCCGTCGGCCTGGTAGAGATCCTCGATGCCGATCGTGCACTGATCCGGTGCGCTGACGTTGTCGTACTGGACGAGCACAGGGGCATCGCCCGTCGGCGTTGGGTAGTAGGCGGGATCCATGATGATGATCTGGAACGTCTCGCTGTCGGTGGAGCCCCAGTGCAGCACTTCGTCGAACTGGATGATCCAACGGTGGTTGGACATGTCGAACCACTTGTAGATGTCGCCTCCGGCCGAGGGGTCGAGGTCATCCCAAAACGGCGCGATCATGTTCGGAGGCCCGTGTGCGTCCGGTATCGGCGAGTTGTCCCCAAACCTATAGTCGCTGACGCCCACGGCGACGAAACCGTTCGAGCAGATGGAAATCTGATCGTAGTCGACGCCGTAGTACCCGAAGTTAAAGAACGTGCCTATCGTTGTGATGGCGGCGTCGGCGTCGGTGATGTCTTCGATGATGACCCCCGGGCCCGGTGGAGCGATGTCCACCCAGTCAAACGTCGGGGCCGCGCCGTAGGCTGAGTCGCTCTGGTCGTACGCGTAGTACCCGTAGGCGTCGGGTCCGGTGGGCATGGCCGGCGAAGTGCCCGAAATGACGATGTCGAAGTCGACCACCTTCAAGTACGAGTAGGAGTGTCCCGCTGCGGTCACGGCGAGCGAGAGCGGCGCGACGTGGCCGTGCGGAGCCGCCGGTGAGATCGAGACTACGAAGGGGAGGTTCTGGTTGTCGCAGAACGACCCGGCGTCGGCATCGGTGAAGGCGGCGCTGCCTGACGTCACCGCGACGTACGGATCAGTCGTCGTCAGTGTGCCCTCGACCGATGTCAAGTCACACTGACCGCCGTTGACCAGCGTCACTGTGAGCCCGATGGTCTCGCCGGACCCGGGGGCACCGTCCCCGTTTCCGCCGGGCGCACCGTCCTCGACAGCTGTCGAGGAGAAGAAGAGGTGCCCCGTGGCGATCTCGATGGCAGGTGGGCTGATAACTCGGGTCGTGCCTCCGTACGCCAGCGCCAACGAATAGGGCACGACGTACCACTCCGGGACATCCGGTGATACGGTGAGCGAGAACGGATCCTGTGCCCACGCCGTCGAGTCTGCTGGGAGGTCGCCGTAGAACGAGGTGCTGTCCGTGACGGTCACCACGACCGCGGTGGTGCGGAACACGGCCGAGAGACCGGTGGCGGTCTCATCGCCCATGTTGGATAGCCCGATCCAAACCTCGGCCGACTCGCCGGGGCTCAGCAGGCCGTCCCCGTTACCTCCGGTGCCGTCGTCGATCAGGATGTCGGACTGGGAGATGAACACCCCTCCGTCGATGACCAGTACCGAACCCTCGTGAGGGAGGGCGTTTCTGGCCGTCACGGTCACCGAGAGCGTGCCACCGGACGTCGGTGAGAGGGGCAGCACAACACTCCCGAATCCGTCCGTATGGTCCCAGGCGTAGACTTCGTCACCCTTGACGCACGCGACCAGAGCGCTCTCCACGGCCATTCCTCCGTCCAGAACCGTCACGGCGAACTCGGAGGATCCGACGGTGACCGCCTCATCATGAAACACCGAGAGTTCGGTGGGGCACGCCGTCCGGAGGTTGAGTTCCGGGTCGCCGAGCAGATTCCAGGCTTGGTACTCCTGCTCGTTCTCGTCGTTCTGGTACAGGTTTAGCTTTCCCGCCAGACAGGCCTCGCCGAGCGTCAGTCCGTTCTCCGAGAACGCGTTCGCCATGAAGCCCACGTCCACGTAGCCTCTCCTGAGCGAGAGTTCGACGCTTGCGGCGATGATCGTGTTCGAGCCGAAGAACGCGACACCGCCGGCCGGGTCCTCCGCGGTCCCAGCGCGGACCCAGTCCTCGCAGGCGAAGCCATCGCTGTCGTAGACACCCGTCCCGCACGTTGCGGAGACGACGACCGGAAGCC
>JAUWCJ010000206.1 GCA_030609365.1 Candidatus Eiseniibacteriota bacterium
CGTTGTTCCCCAGAGCACCAGGACGACTCCCTTCGGGCTGAGTCCGAACCCGATGAGCCGGTGGTGCACGTGATAGTGGTCCGCGGCCATGATGTTCCTCCCCGCCTTCATTCTCCTCACCACCGTCGTGAAGACGTCGAAGACGGGAACGACCATGCATGCTCCAGCAGCCAGGATGGCCGCGCTGGCGGCGTCGTTATCTGAGCCGACGATGGCGATTCCCGCGAGCAGAAAGCCCAGCCCCGTGCTGCCTGCGTCCCCGAGGTACACGCTCCCGCGTTTGAAGTTGTGGACCAGGAACCCGCCAGTCGCCCCGAGCAGCGCCGCCGCCGTGAAGAACAGCAGCATATTCCCCTTGGCGAGTGCGACGGCGACCAGCGTCAGTGAGGCCAGCCCCGCGATGCCCCCCGCGAGACCGTCCAAACCATCGATCAGGTTCATCGCGTTCATGAAGACCATGAACCAAACGAAGGCCAAGGGGTAGCCGAGCCAACCGATGTGGACGGTCGGCCCCAGCAGGAAGCGCATCTCGCTTACCGAGAAACCACCTGCGACGACACTCGCGGCAATCACGGACTGGGCCATGAGCTTCACTGTGGGGCTGAGGTCGGCGTGGTCGTCGATCGCGCCTAGAAACGCGATCAGGGCCGCGCCGATCAGCAGCACACCCATCCTGCCGACGAGCGCTGGTGGGAAACCGGGGCAGAAGTGGTTCCCCAGCAGCAGGGCCACGCCAAAGACGAAGAAGATGACGATTCCGCCGGTCGTGGGCACGGGATGTGCCCGGACGCGGCGAGGACCGGGAGGATCAGCGAGGCCGACGCGCAGACCGACACGCCCGACGGCAGGCGTCAGAAGCCACGAAAGTGCCGCCGCAACGCCGGTCAGGACCAGCCCACAAATCACGTTCACTTAGTCCTCCTCGGAGGACACACCGGGGTCCGACCGTCACCACGGGGAAAGGACGCCTGTCAGTGAGTGGACTGACGATCCCGCGGTTGCTGACGGGAGTAGTACCGATGGTAGTTGGAGTAGTAGCGTGAGTAGCCGTAGTCGCCGTATGCGCCGGACGTCTTGCTGACCATGTTGACGACCACGCCGAGCACGCGGGCCCGTACGTTCTCGAGCTGGCCATTCGCTCTCTCGAGAGCGCCGAGGTGTGTGTTGTCCGCCCGGACGACCAGCAGCGTGCCTTCCGACTTCGCCGCCACGACCGCGGCATCGGTCACAGGCAGTATCGGAGGACAGTCCAGGATGACGCACTCAAAATCGTGCGTGAGAGTCGCGAGAAGCTCCTCCATCTTGAATGAGCCCAGCAACTCCGCCGGGCTGTCGGAGTAGGCGCCGCCGGGGATTACCGTCAGGTTCTCGACGTCCGACGGAACGAGGACGTCCTCCAGAGGCATTTCACCCCGGAGGACGTTGGTGACTCCCGGCTCCAGCGACAGCTCGAACACATCGTGTAGAACCGGGCGTCTCAGATCGCAGTCCACGAGGAGTACGCGAGTTCCCTG
>JAUWCJ010000049.1 GCA_030609365.1 Candidatus Eiseniibacteriota bacterium
TGTTCTTTCCGTGGGTCCGTTCGCGCTGTCGGTGCGCGGCTCCGCCCTGGTCGGCGTGATGGGCATCATCACGGCCGTTCTGCTGGTGGGGATAGCGATCTTCATCCTCGGGCACGCCGAGGGCGACGTGGTCGAGTACGCGGTCGATGACAGCAGGGCGTTCTACATCGCGGAGGGCGGGCTCGAGCGGGTGCGGGGCTATCTCGCGGCGCTGGAGCTCGACGACCCGGACGAAGACCCGGTTGACACGATGTTCTCCGGTGAGGTGCCGGGCGGTGGATCCTACGACGCGAAGGTGGTGGCGGATGCGAGCGGCAGCAGCTGGCTGGATGCCTACGAGGTTATCTCGACGGGCAACAAGGACGGCGTACTGCGGCAGGTCAAGGCGACAGTGATAGCCGAGACGTTCGCGATGTATTCGTGGTTCATCGACAGCAGTGGCGGTGGTTACTCATGGTTCCGGACGGGCGAGCGCTTCGAGGGCCCGATCCACGTCAACGGTGACATAAGGATCGACGGTGACCCATGGTTCGGGGGCCACGTTCGTGCCGCGGGAGACCTGATTATGAGGGAGGGCAGCAACCCGACCTTCGTGAGGGGCTACGAACTCCACGTGGAGCCGGTCAATCTGCCGACCCGGTCCTACGTGTTCGCCACGCTGAAGGCGGCGGCTTACGACGGTGGGTTCCCTCTGGACGCTCTGGGGAACAAGACCTACTACGTGATAGAACTAGGCGAGCCCTCCGTCGGCCAGTTCACGTATCAGGGGTACAATGACGACGGCACTGCCAACGGTCTCGGAAGCTACGTGGATATCTCGAGCTTCAACGGAGCAGTGTGGTCGGAGGAGGACATCTACATCTCCGGTGTGCTGGACGGGCAGCTGACCATCGGCGTTGACGGCACCATACACATCACCGATGACATCCTCTATGCCGGGTCGACTCCGGGGAACGGTCCCGACCCCGACTGTGACGACATACTCGGGCTCATCGCGGCCGGACACCCGAAGGGCGATGTCATCATCGACTGGACCATTCCGAACCGGAACGACTGTGAGGTTCACGGCGTCATGATGGCTCTGCAGAAGACCATCGAGGCCGAGGACTACATGCATCATCCGGTTCGTGGTGAGTTCATCATGTACGGCGGCATGCTCGCGGAGTACGCCATCCATCTGGCGGAGTACAGGGACGGCGTGGTCTCCTCGGGTTACGTCAGGAACTACCACTTCGACCCGCGTGTGGGGGCGCTTCCGCCGCCGTTCTTCCCGTTCGCGGGGAGCTTCTCAGTTGCGACGTGGGAAGAGGTCGTGCCCGTGGTGCCACTGGAGTCGTAGGTGACGTCGTATAGGGGGCAATCTGTCTTGAGCAGGCGGAAGATGACATCAACTGGTAACGGGCGCCGTGAGCCGCGGGGCGGGAAGAGCACGCGCAGCAGGGGTTCCGCGCTCGTTCCCATCATCGCGATCGTCGCGGCGGTCCTGCTCGTCGGTGTGGCCATCTTCATCCTCGGGCATTCCGAGGGCGACATAGTCGACTACAGCATCGACGACAGCCGGGCGTTCTACATCGCTGAAGGTGGATTGGAGCGGATGCGAGGGTGGCTCGGTGAGGCGCAGGTCGATGATCCCGGTCTGGACCCGGTCGGAACCGAGTTCGTGGATGAGGCTCTCGGAGGCGGAACGTACACCGTCAAGGTCCTGGGCGACACGAGCGGCGGGAGCTGGCTGGATGCATACAGGGTCGTCTCCACGGGCGAGATCGACGGAGTTGTGCGGCAGGTCCGCACGTACATGATGCCCGAGACGTTCGCACGCTACCAGTGGTTCGTCGAGCGAGGGGGATGGAGGTGGTTCCTGACCGGCGAGCGCTTTGAGGGGCCCGTACACGTCAACCATGATCTTCAGATCGACGGTGACCCGTGGTTTGGCAGCAAGGTGACGGCTGGTGGGGGGCTGACGATGAAGACGGGGAGCAACCCGACATTCGAGCGTGGCTACGAACTCGGCGTCCCGGAGGTATCTCTGCCGGGCGACGCGTACATGAACGGAGTACTCAAGGCTGCGGCTCTCGCCGGCGGCATCTATGCGGCGCCGCTTGGCGGTGCAGCCGGTTCCTACTACGAGGTCTTCCTCGGGGTGCCCTCGGACGGCTGGTTGACCTACGAGGGCTTCGACGCCACAGGGAACTCTATCGCGGCTCTCGCGACTGCGGAGATCGGACTCTACAACGGCACTGCGTGGTTCTCGGAGACGATCCGGATCGAGGGAACTCTCGATGGTGTGCTGACGATAGGCGTCGACGGCGATGCGTGGATAACGGACGACGTCGTCTACGAGGCATCGACACCGGGTAGTGGTCCTGATGTCGACTGCGACGACATTCTCGGACTCGTAGCGGACGGTGACGTCGTCATAGAATACAACCCGGCGAATCAGAACGACTGCGAACTCCACGGCATTATGATGTCGCTCGAGAAGGAAGTGCTTGCAGAGGACTACATGCACCACCCACCGAGGGGCGAGATCATCGTCTACGGCGGGTTGATAGCGGACAAGAGCATCCACTTGGGACAGTACGAGGGCGCGGTGTGTGTCTCGGGGTATTTGCGCAACTTCAACTACGATGGCAGGATGTTCCTGACGCCACCGCCCTACTTTCCCATGACGGGTCAGTTCGTGATCTTCTCATGGGAAGAGGTTGTACCGCCGGAGGTATAGCGCATTGAAACAGGTGAGGGAGAGAACAACGTTCCTGGGGCTTCTGGCAGGTCTTCGACCGCTCGGTCGGGGAGTTGCCGGCTGCCTCCGAAACGACCGGGGCTCTGCTCTGGTCGGAGTGATGGCCATTACCACGGCGGTGTTGCTGGTCGGGGTGTCGATCTTCGTGCTTGGTCACTCGGAGGGCGACATCGTCGAGTATGCGGTTGATGACGCGCGCGCCTTCTACGTTGCTGAGGGCGGGCTTGAACGTGCGCGGGCCTGGCTCGGAGACCTTGTGGAGAGTGACCCGAACGCCAATCCTGTGGGAGTGGCATTCGAGGATCAGGCTCTCGGCGGCGGGCGCTACACCGTGGAGATAGTCGATGATCTGAGCGTCGGCAGCTGGCTTGTGGCATACGAGGTCGTGTGCACCGCCGGCGTCGACGACGCGACGCGTCAGATCAGGGCTCTCATGATTCCCGAGACCTTCGCGAAGTACCAGTGGTTTTCCGAGGGTGGAGGATGGCGGTGGTTCTGCGCGGGAGAGAGGTTCGAGGGGCCGGTGCACGTCCAGAAGGAGCTCCTTATCGATGGTGACCCGTGGTTTGGCGGCAGGGTGACGGTGGGAGGTGGCATCACGATAGAGGAAGGGAGCGACCCGACCTTCGTGCAGGGCTACGAGCTCAACATCGGCGAGATTGCTCTGCCTGGTGTTCCCGACATTGACGGGGTCGTGAGAACGGCCGCGTTGAACGGGGGACTGTACGCGGGGACGCTGCCCATGAACAAGGACTTCTATCACGTGACGCTGGGATCCCCGTCGGCGGGCGAGCTGACATACGAGGGACTTCGACCGCAGGGCGGAGGAGGCTATCTGAGCATAGATGGTCCCCACGTCGTCGATATCTCGCCGCTGAACGGCGCGGCGTGGTTCGGGGCGAAAGTAGCGGTAGAGGGAATACTGGACGGTCAAATCACCATTTACGCGGACGGGGATATCGAGATCTGGGACGATATCCTCTACGACGCGTCGACGCCGGGCGCCGGACCGGACCCGGGATGCGACGACGTGCTCGGGCTCATCGCCGGCGGTGACATCGAGATCTCCTACACGGTGCCCAACCAGAACGACTGCGAGATACACGGGGTGATGATCGCCCTGGACAAGAACATAGAGGCAGAGAAGTACACGAATTACGCGCCCAGGGGCAGCCTGATCATCTGGGGCGGCCTCATCGCGGACAAGAGCATCCACCTGGGGCGATACGAAAACGGCTGCTGTGTGCACGGCTACGAGCGCGACTACAGGCTCGACCCGAGGCTTCGAAGAATGCCTCCACCGTTCTTCCCGTTGACCGGGAGGTACATCGTCTATTCGTGGGCGGAGATCGGTCCTCCGGAGGCTTGATGTGTTCAGGGAGAAGACAGTGAGCAGAAGGCGACAGGAACCCCAAGACGAGCAAGGGAGCCGGGACGAGGGACGTCAGGCCGACCTGTCCTTCAACGGCAAGCGGTTCGGTGAACTGCTCATTGATGCCGGCGTGATAACCGCCGGTGACCTCGAAAGCGCGCTCAAGACCCAGCGCGAGACCGGGGAGCGGCTCGGAGAGGCTCTGGTCAAACTGAAACTGGCCACGGAGGTCGACATCGTCGATGCTCTCGCGGGCCAGCTGAGCATCGTACAGTTCGACCCGAAGGTCGCTGGGACGATCGATCCCGAGGTCGTGCTCACCATTCCGGAGCACATGGCCAGGCACCATCACGCACTGGCGGTCGCGCGAAAGGGCGACGAGCTCATTGTCGCGATGTCCGATCCGCTTGACCTCGTTGCTGTCGATGACCTGAGAGTAGCAACGAACTGCGAGCTCTCCATTCAAGTGGGGCTCGAAAGCGACATCGAGGCCGCCATAACCACGGCGTACCGCGCCGCGACGGCCGACCAGAACCTCGAGGACGTCATCGAGGGCGCCAGGGTCGAACTGGGCATCGCGGATTCCACCGGGCTCGAGGAACTCTCGGAGCAGGAGCTGAGGGAGCGGGCGGAGGACGCCCCAATCGTCAAGCTCGTCAATCTCATCTTGGGGCAGGCCATCGCCGAGCGAGCGACCGACATCCACATCGAGCCGCTCGAGACGAAGGTCGTTGTGCGCTACCGGGTGGACGGCGTCCTCTACGATGCTACGACGCCCCCGAAGCGCTTCCACGAGGCCATCGTTGTCAGGATCAAGATCCTCTCGGAGATGGATGTGGCCGAGCGGCGCATACCGTTGGACGGCCGCTTCACGGCGAGATTCGAGGACCAGGACGTGGACATCAGAGTCTCCACTCTGCCGACCATCTACGGCGAAAAGGTGGCCATGCGGCTGCTGCACAAGTCCGGGACGATCGTCACCCTTGCCGAGCTCGGTTTCGAGGAGAACGCACAGGCGATCTTCCGCAGGGCGCTCAAGCGCCCCTACGGCATGGTACTGATCAGCGGCCCGACCGGCTCCGGCAAGAGCACGACACTCTACGCCGGCATGGGTGAGCTGGACCGCATTGGAAGGAACATCACGACCCTGGAGGACCCGGTCGAGTATCACATGGACCGCGTCAACCAGGTGAACGTCAACAGAAAGGCCGGGATGACGTTCTCGACCGGCTTGAGGTCGATCCTCAGGCAGGACCCGGACATCATCATGGTGGGTGAGGTTCGCGATATGGAGACGGCCGAACTGGCTATCAGAAGCGCATTGACCGGCCACCTCGTACTCAGCACGGTCCACGCGAACGACGCGCCCGCAACGGCGACGAGGCTCGTTGACATCGGAATCGAGCCCTATCTGGTGACGAGCGCCGTGCATCTCGTAATGGCTCAGCGGCTCGTCAGACGGATCTGCGAGCACTGCAAAGAGCCGTATGAGCCCGACCCGAAAGCCGTGATGGCGCTCGTGGGCGAAGCCCGCGAAGGCGCGGTCTTCTACAGGGGCACGGGATGCAAGCAGTGCAAGGGACGCGGCTTCCTCGGAAGGACCGCCATCTTCGAGATGCTCGAGATCACGCCTGAGCTGTCCGAGCTCGTTATGAACGGTGCATCCGCGGACACGCTGCGACAGAAGGCGCTCGAGGCCGGGTTCGTGACACTCAGAGAGAACGCGGCCAAGAAGGCTCTGGACGGGATCACCACCGTAGAGGAGGCGCTTGGCGTCTCCACTGAGACGATCTAGCAGCGAAGCAAAGCTGAGCAGGAGGAAACAACCTTGACACGGTTCGAGTACGTAGCCAAAAGCACGTCGGGCGCGCAGAGGAGCAGCTTCCTCTACGCGGAGTCTGCCGCGGCTGCGGCCGACATCCTCCACAGGGACGGGCTGGTGGTGCTTTCCATCCGTGAGGTGAAGGGGCCCGCCCGGGGGAGGACGAGGCCGCAGAGCAAGCGGTTCTTCGAGGGGCACGTCCCCGCCGGATCGGTCGCGCTGTTCACGAAACAGCTGACGTCCATGCTCAACGCCGGACTACCTCTGACTCGGGCGCTTTACGGCTTGGCCAGGGACGAGGCCAACGGGACACTGAGTAATGTCCTGGTGCAGGTGGCCTCGCATATCGAGGGTGGGGAGACGCTTTCAGCGGCGATGTCGAGGCACCCGGGAGTGTTCCCGAGGCTCTACATCAGCATGGTCAAGTCGGGCGAGCAGAGCGGAAAGCTCGTCACCATCATGCGCCACCTCGCGCGCTACATGGACAGGACCGAGGCGGTGAAGCGTAAGGTGCGGTCCGCGATGACCTATCCCACATTCGTGGTGGGCTTCGCGGTTATCGCGAGTTCCGTGCTCTTTCTCAAGATCGTTCCGATGATGGCGGGAATCTACGCGAAACTCGACGCCGAGCTTCCCATGCCGACTCAGATAGTCATCACGGCCAGCAGCATTGTCGGGCGCTACGTCTGGGTTCCGATAGTGCTGACCATCGCGGTGATAGTTGCCTGGCGTGTGATGATGAAGAACTCTGCCGGCAGGTATGTTCTGGACTCCTTCAAGCTGAGACTGCCGATCTTCGGTCGGATACTCAAGAAGGTTGTGATCGCCAAGTTCCTGCGGACCCTCGGAGTCCTCGTGGAGAGCGGACTCCCCGTCATAGACGCGCTGGAGTTGGCCGGCGGATCGTCCGGTAACGAGGTGGTGTTCCGGGCCTCCGGCAAGATCGGCAACATGGTGTCGCACGGCTCGAGTCTGTCGAAGAGCTTCGCGAGCACCGGCGTCTTCCCGGAGATCGTGGTGCAGATGGTCTCGACGGGCGAGGAGACCGGCACGCTGGGCGAGATGCTTGCGAACCTGTCAGACTACTACGACGAGCAGGTCGGCACGTCGGTTGAGGGACTGTCCTCGATCCTCGAGCCGCTTCTCATCGTGCTCATCGGTAGCATCATTGCTCTGATGCTGGTCGCGATGTTCCTGCCGGTATTCCACCTCGGCGGGGCTATTCGCAAAGGCATGATCAGGTCAAGGTGATAGGCGCCACGCCGTTCGAGGTTGTGGGCACGCTATGTGCTAGAGTGTCAATGAAATCAAGGGATGTACGGGAATTCAAGGGATTGAGAGGAGGTGAAAAGGAATGAGTATGCTGAGGAACAGCAAGGGCTTCACGCTCGTGGAACTCATGGTGGTCGTTATCATCGTGCTCGTGCTCGCTGGTATTGCCGTCCCCGTCTACATGCATTACATCCAGGAGGGCAAGAAGAGCGAGGCGTACGCGGTCATTGACTCGATCGTCAGTGGAGCACTCGTGTACTTCCAGAAGAATGATACGTACACGGGAGGCACCGCCGCAAACTGGCTCGCTGCTGACGACACTGGCAACGCACAGTACTTCACGTACGTGCTGTCGGGCCAGGGCGATACCGGCTTCGTGGCGACGGCTACTGTCAGTGGTAGTTGGGGTCCCTCCGGGGCGACGGTTGTTTGGACTCAGAGCGGAGCCAGCTCTGCCGCAGGCGACGCTGGTACCGGTGCGTTCAGTGAGAGCGGTTGGTAGGAGCTTCGGGGCCGGGACCCCAGAGGGGTCCCGGCCTGCTACCCCCGGGGGCGGAATCAAGGAAGGCACGAAGGTGAGCTTCAGACTGAGAAACGAGAGCGGCTTCAGCTTGATGGAGGTCATGGTCTCCGTGATCGTGTTCTCCATAGCCATCGTCTTTCTCTACCAGATGCTCTTCAGCGGACGCATGCAGGTGGAGTTCGAGGGAGAGAGGAGGGTGGCTTCGAAGGCGGCCGAACTCAAGATCGAGGAGCTCAAGTACGCGGGCTATGGCTCGACAGACACCGAGAGCGGCTGGGAGAGCCTGTCCATGGACGTGGGGGACCATCCCAGCGACCCGCGCATGGTGCTGGATGATAGGGGCACCGCCGATGAGCAAGATGACCTGGTCGGTTTCGTCAACTGGACCGTCAGGGACACGCAGTGGATAGACTCCGGCATCACTACGGACGCCAAGGTCGTCGATCTGACGCTACAATGGCCGGAGAACTGGGTGCGCGACGAGGTTCGCGTCGTGACGGTGGTGGCGAAATGACGAAGAGACTGAGAACACACAGGCCGGTGACCGGCGGGGGCCCCGCGACCAATGCGGGGATGACCATGGTTGAGGTTCTGATCGCCGGGTTCATAGGCGCCATTGTTCTTCTTGCGGCGTTCACCATGTATCTGACTTCCATGGAGACGTGGGACCTGTCGGGCGCCAGACTTGCGCTCCAGCGCAATGGTGACCGCGCTGTCAAGAGAATCGCGTTCGACATAAGGCACGGCGACACGGTTGTAGTCGGCGCGGACTCGACATCGATCGCTGTTACGAGGACGATATCCGGCGCCACCGTCGTACTGGCGACGTACGTCCTCACGGGTGACGAGGTGGTGAACCAGCACGGCACGGTGCTCGCGGGCAACGTGACTGATCTGGAATTCTCTCGCAATGGCGCCAAGGTTCGGATTAGCATGACGCTCACTGATGACATGGGGACGACGGCGTTGCCCTACGACGATCAGAGAGTGCAGATCAACTCGGTAGCGGTGTGTCGCAACGAGCCGTTCTAGAGATGTGAGGTCAGGAGGACAAGAGTGTTCGGCGGGTCTAGAAAGTTCGTCACAGGTCTGGACGTAGGCGCCGAGAGCGTGAAGGCCGTGAGGCTGCGGCACGCGGGCGGTAAGGTCAAGCTCGTGGGCATTGCGCTGGCGGAGATCGACTACCCGACAGCGAACAGAAGCGAGACCGATGAGGGCGCCAATGAAGCGCGCGTCGCCGCGATCACGAGCGCGCTCAAGGCCTCCGGCACCGATATCTCGGCGTCCTGCCAGGTGGTCACGGCCGTCGACGGCCCGAGCGTTAGCGTCAAGCACGTGTCCTTTCCCAAGATGCCCAATCCCAGTCTGGCGGAGTCCATCGGCTGGGAGGCCAAGAAACATGTGCCCTTCGGCGCCTCGGATTTCGTGTTGGATTTCCAGCTGCTGGCGCGCGAGACAGGCGACGAGGAGAACGACATGCACGTTGTTCTCGCTGCCGTGGAGCAGCGTCACATCGACAGCCACGTCGGGTTGGTGTGCGATGCGGGTGTGGAGCCACACACCGTCGATATCGTGCCGCTCGCTCTCATGAATGAGCTTGATGCGGAAGGGCTCATCGACGACGGCGCCGTTGCGTCCGTCGAGATAGGTGTGAGGACTCTGAGTGTGTCCGTCTACCGTGCCGGGGGACTTCTCCTCGTGCGTTCGGTCCGCATGCCGATCACCGCGAGCGCAGGCAGCGGGTCGGCGTCTGATGGCGAAGGTGAGAGCGAGGGAGCGCGTCGCCACTGGCAGACGTTCGTGCTCAAGGAGGTGCAGCGCTCCCTGGCCTTCTACAACAGCGAGACCAGAAGACGCGGCGTGGACAAGATCTATCTGAGCGGCGGGCGGGCGATGGCAGAGGGTGTGGCGAAACGCTTCGTGGACGCACTGAATGTTCCGACGGAGGTCCTCAATCCGTTGGAGAATCTCGTGGACGCCAAGATTGACGTCGAGAGTCTGCTGCCCCAGGGTCCGAGATTCGCCCTGGCGATGAGCCTCGCGAGGAGGAGATAGCCCGGTGCTCTTCAAGGTCAACATGTACCGCCTGCGGAGCGAACGGGCGGTCGAGCTCAAACGGAAGCTGCGCCATCTTGCGCTGGTCGTTTTTCTGGTTGGTGTCAGCGTCCTGGTTTCCGGGTTCTTCATCTTTGCGGTCGTGCTGACTCAGCAGGAGATAGCGGGCAAGACCGCGCGCATCGAGACGGCCAACGCTGCGCTGCGGGAAGCGCTGGGCGGAGCGACGGACGCCATCTCCGACGAGGAGTTGAGCCTCATCAGGACCCGCGCTGTCCAGATACGGTGGAGCAACGTCCTCGCGGGATGCTCCAGACTGGCCACCCGCGAGCTGTGGTTCACGCAGCTGAGGTTCAGCGAGGGGTCGTTGGTCGGGGCGCGCGGCAGGACGCCGGGGTTTCACATGGAGGGGCGACTTCGGGCGGGACGCAAGGAAGAGAGCCTCGCCAAGCTGATGGAGTTTCTTGCGGTGGTGAGGGGCGAACCGTTCTTCGCGGAGAGTTTCTCGGAGGTCAAGCTGGTGACTTCCAGATGGAAGCAGACGACGGACGACGAGTACATGGAATTCGAGATTTTCTGCCCGTTGGGCGATAAGTAAGAGGCAAAGGCGAGCAATGGGAATTCGCAGCTGGTTGGGTGTCCTTATCATAGTAGTCATCTGCGCGCTTCTGCTCGTGGCGGACGCCACGGTGTACCGTCCCCGCAGGGTGAAGCTCGCGGAGCTGACCCGCGAGCTTGCCATCGCTGAGAGCGAACACGCGTACGTCGCCGGGCACTCGGTCCAGCTCGAGCGGATTCTCGACTTCCTGCCGGACAAGGTCGAAGGGGTAAACGAGGGCGAGCAGCAGTTTCTGTCTAACATCAGCCAGGAGCTTCAGGGCGCCGGTATGGTCCTGACACGCGTGGAGCCTCGCCGGGTGGTACAGGACGGGTCCTATACTCGCCGCACGTTCAAGCTGGAGGTCGAGGGTGGGTATAGGCAGTTCGCCAACTTCCTCAGGTATCTGGAGCTTCTGCCTGAGGTCGTCATAATCAACTCGTTCGAGCTTCACTCGAAGCAGGTGAGACGAGGCAGCAAGCACTCTGCGACACTGATGATCACCGTCATAGGATACTAGACGATCCGGATCGGGTCCGGATCCCGACACCTCTGGAGGCTCCATGAAAGGGAAGACGGTACTGATCGTGCTGGTGGCGGTCCTGGCGACCGCAGCGTCCACGTTCGTGGCCACACGTGCGATCACGGGTACGGTGACCGACGGGCGCACCGTCTCCGCCTCCGCCGAGGCGGACGCCGGAGAGATACAGAACAAGGGCACCGAGGTCGCGCTGCTTGTGGAAGGCATTGCGGAATCGAGCGGCGAGGAGGCAGTGACGAGCGACGACAGGGATCCGATGGTGACGTACAAGGCCAAGCCTAAGCCCAAGCGCGCCGCGACGTCGACCGCGCCTGCCGCCCCCCGGTGGCCGTCGTACACGGTGACCGCGGTGCTCCTCAGTGGCGACGATCCACGGGTCTTTCTCAGGCTTGGTGGCGAAAGCATCAGCGCGAAGGTGGGCGATGAGATTGCCGGAGGTCGTGTGACAGCGATTGAATCAGACGGAGTGACGATAGAGGGTGAGGCCGGGACGAAGAAATTCCCGTTCTAGCCCCGGGAACAACCGGAGGATACTGACGTGAGGATCTCGATTGCCGTAGTTGCTGTGGCCCTGTTGCTGGCCGGTGTCGCCCCTGCGACGGCCGCGACCGACTTCGGGGACACGCCCATAACGCTCCACGCCACTGGCACCCCGCTCATGGATATTCTGACCGTGCTGTCGGAGAAGAGCGGGCTCAACATCGTGGCGAGCACCGACGTCGAGACGCGGGAGATCTCGATCCACCTGACCAACACGCCGGCCGAGGAGGCGCTGAACCTCATCGTGAGGGCAGCCGGGCTGGGCTACGAGCGCATCGGTAACTCGGTGCTCGTCGCTCCGCAGCAGCAGCTGACACAGGAGACGGGCTTCTCGTCGTACGTGATCGAGATCCAGTACGCGGACGCTTTTGAGCTCGTTCCGCTCATCGAGAAGGTCGCGGACAGGGTCGCGGCTGACCCGGGCGGCAACCGGCTCGTGGTCGTGGCAACGCCCGGCATGATCGACCAGATTCGCAGCATCATCACAGATCTCGATGTGCCTCCCGTGCAGATCATGCTCGAGACCGAGGTTATCGAGGTCTCTACGGACAGGATGATGGAGCTCGGCATCGACTGGAACAAGATCATGCAGCAGACCGTCATCTTCGCCGAGCCGGGGCGCGCAGTAGGAGAGTGGTTGGACAGAGTGCCGCCGGAGGACTCGGGGTACGGCGAGCTGCCCGAGGAAATGCCCTTCGTCGGCCGCGGGCTGGAGATGGAGAGCATCTACCGCCAGGCGATGGCGCTTGAGGTCGCGCTGGACCTCCTCGAGCAGGAAGGCGGCGCGAAGGTCCTCAGCAACTCGAAGCTCGCGACCCTCAACAACCGGACGGCCGAGATTCACATCGGCGACGTCATTCCGTACACGGTGTCGAACCTGACGACCGGCGGCGTCATGGAGCTTCGGGTAGAGAAGGAGCGCGTGGGCGTAGCGGTCTCGGTTACTCCGCGGGTCGCCGGTGACGGTCACATCACTGTCATGGTCGAGCCGAGCGTCAGCACCATTGTCGGGTTCAGAGGTCCGCAGGACGAGATTCCGTGGACAAAGGAACGGACGGCGAAGACGCAGGTCCGTGTCATGGACGGGCAGACGTTTGTTATCGCCGGTCTCCTGAGTGAGGACGAGACCGAGACCATCTCGAAGGTGCCGCTCCTGGGTGACATCCCGATTCTGGGCTATCTCTTCAGGCACACGGCCACACAGGTCAAGAGGTCCGACCTCCTGATCAAGATCACACCGCGCATCATTCCGTAGGCGTGCTGCAGGCAGCCGGCACGGCCGGCGACGGAGGTTCAGGAGGGGGCTCGCGATGCGGGCCCCCTCGTCTATATAGTATGTGGTTCGCGGCGGCACGCAGGACCGTCGGGCGCCCGGAGGGCGCCTCCGCACGTTGGACGCGCGGGTGGCGCGCCATATCCCTTTCAGCTATAATATCTCCTTGATTGATTCCCAGACCCGGGCACAGGAGTGGGACATGGAGAAGTACGATGTCGTCGTGATAGGAGCGGGACCGGCCGGTCTGACGGCCGGCATCTACGCGGGCCGGGCGCGGCTCAGAACTCTGGTTCTCGAGGGAATGATGCCGGGTGGACAGGTTGTCGTCACGTCACACATAGAGAACTACCCCGGGGTCGGACCGACGACGGGCACCGAGCTGATCTCGGCGATGAGCGAGCAGATGGCGAGCTTCGGCGCCGAGCTGAAGAGCGCCCCGGCAACCTCGATCGAGCCTGCGGGCGACGGCTTCGTGGTGACCGCCGGTTCGAACACGTTCGAGGCCCAGTCGGTGATAGTGGCGACGGGGACGGCCTACAAGAAGCTGGGCGTTCCCGGCGAGGAAGAGTTCCTGGGGAGGGGCGTGTCCTATTGCGCGACCTGCGACGGGCCGTTCTATAAGAACCTTGAGATCGCCGTGGTGGGTGGTGGCGACAGCGCGCTGCAGGAAGCCCTGTACCTCACGACCTTCGCGACGAAGGTCTATCTCATCCACCGGCGCGACGAGTTCCGGGCCGTGCCCATTCTCCAGGAGCGTGTTCAGGAGAACGAGAAGATCGAGTGCTTCTGCAGCTGCGTGGTCGAGCGTATCAACGGCACCGGCGGTGTCGAGTCCATCGATCTTACGAACGTGAAGACCGGGGAGCAGATAACTCATCCGGTCGCAGGCGTCTTCCTCTTCGTCGGGCTCGAGCCGAAGACGGAGTTTCTGGACGGTATCGTTGCTACGGCGCCGGACGGGTTCATATTGACGGACAACGACATGAAGACGAACGTCAGGGGTATTCTTGCGGCGGGCGACTGCCGTTCGAAGCTGCTTAGACAGATCTCTACGGCCGTCGGAGACGGTGCGACCGCGGCTTTCGCCGCGCAGTGCCTCGTCGAGGATGGCCAGTGGTAGCAACCGGCTCGCGGGCGTGCGGCCGGAGCAGAGGAGGTGCGTTTGTGAAGGAACTACTCAAGGAAGCGATGGACGCGCTTCGCAAGAAGGGCGTGGATTACGCCGATGCCAGGCGGGTTCGCACGACGACGGAGCTTCTCGTCATGAAGAACGGCGAGATGGAAACGGGCTCCGTCACCGAGTCGGAGGGGTTTGGCATTCGAGTGCTGGACGGGGGAGCGTGGGGTTTCTCCTCGAGCTCGGACACGTCGCCTTCGGCCGTTGCGGAGGTCGCCGAACAGGCTCTCGCTATCGCGAAGGCGAGTGGACGCGTCGGGGACTCCAGGGTGATACTCGACGGCCAGGAGGCCGTCGTCGATGTCTATGAGAACGAGGTTCAAGAGGACCCGTTCTCTGTGCCGCTGACCGAGAAGCTCAACATCCTGGCCAGGTCGTGCGAGGGCATGTCGAAGGCTCCCGAGGTTCGGTTCGCCACCGCCTCTATGATGAGCTTCAGGAACGACAAGCTCTTCGTCAACACTGAGGGCAGCGACATCGAGCAGACCATCATCGAGACCGGCGGCGGCATCGCCGCGACGGCGATGGAGGGAGGCGAGCGGCAGACGAGGTCGTACCCGGCGAGCTTCCGTGGTGACTACGCGACTTCCGGGTTCGAGTTCACTCGTTCTCTCGACCTTCCGGGTCACGCTGAGAAGACAGGACGCGAGGCGGTGGAGCTTCTCCGAGCCGACGAGTGTCCGTCCCGTAACACCACGCTGATCATCGGGGGAACCCAGCTGGCCCTGCAGGTCCACGAGTCGTGCGGGCATCCCATAGAGCTGGACCGCGTGTTCGGGACCGAGGCGTCGTACGCCGGCACGAGCTTTCTTAGTATCGACAAGCTCGGTGGGTTCCGCTACGGGTCCGACATCGTCAACATCGTGGCAGACGCGACGTCGCCCGGCGGACTGGGCTCGTTCGGCTACGACGACGAGGGAGTGCCCGCCCAGCGCACGGACATCGTCCGCGAGGGCATCTTCTCCGGGTACCTGATGAGCCGTGAGACCGCGCCCAGGATCGGGCTCCGCAGCAACGGCACGATGCGCGCGGACGGGTGGAGCCGCATTCCCCTGGTGCGAATGACCAACATCAGCCTGCTGCCGGGGCAGGGGACGCTCGCGGACATCATTGCTGACACGGAGGATGGCATCTTCATCGACTCCAACAAGAGCTGGAGCATCGACCAGCAGCGGCTGAACTTCCAGTTTGGCTGCGAGATCGCGTGGGAGATCAAGAACGGCCGTCTCGGCCGCATGCTCAAGAATCCGGTCTACACCGGCATCACGCCCGAATTCTGGCGGTCGTGTGACGCTATCGCGGGTGAGGAGGAGTGGCACATCTGGGGCATCCCGAGCTGCGGCAAGGGCGAGCCGGGCCAGACGGCACACGTCGGGCACGGGACGTCTCCCGCGAGGTTCCGCGGAGTTGAAGTGGGGGTGAAAAAATGATCACAAAGGACGCACTGCAGGCGCTTCTCAGGGAGTCCCTGAAGAACTCCCCGGCCGACGAGACGGAACTCGTGGGCTACGTGAACTCGACCTCTCTGACCCGGTTCGCGAAGTCCGTCATTCACCAGAACGTCCGGGAGGACAACAGCAGTATCTTCGCGCGTGTGGCGGTGGGGAAACGCCTCGGCGTCGCTTCAACGAACCGTCTGACCCCGGACGCGATCCGGTCGGCCATGGAGACGGCGACATCGATGGCGAAGGAGAGTCCCGAGCAGGGCGATTTCCCGGGGCTCCCGAAGGCTGAGCCGGCCGCTGAGGTGGCCGCGTTCTCCAATGCGACGGCCTCGATGACGCCTGACGAGCGCGCGGACGCCGTGGGGAGGGCCGCGGCGGTGGCCGCGGCGGGAGGAGTCTCGGTGTCGGGTGCGTACCGCGTCGGCAAGCTGTCCATGGCCGTTGCCAATACGAGCGGGACCGAGCAGCACTACGATGCGACCGACGCGTATCTGTCGGTCTTCGCCAGTGACGAAGACGGCATCAGCGGCTCGGCCGCCGACTACGCCATCGACGTGGGCGACATCGACACGGAGGCGATCACGCGCATCGCGGTCGAGAAGTGCCGGGCGGCCGTGGACCCGGTCGCGGTCGACGCGGGGAACTACGACGTCATCCTCGAACCGCGTGCGACCGGCGAGATAATGGAGTGGCTCAACTTCACGGCGTTCGGTGCGAAGCAGGTGCAGGAGGGCATGAGCTTCATGACGGACCGCATCGGCGAGAAGGTCATGGGCGACCTCATTACCATCTACGACGACGGCACGGACACCACCGGGGTTCCCATTCCGTTTGATTTCGAGGGAGTGCCGAAGCGGAAGGTGACCATCATCGAGAACGGAGTGGCGCGTGGGCCGGTCTACGACTCTGTGACGGCGGCGAAGGACGGCGTCGAGTCGACCGGGCACGGCAGTCTGTCGGTCTTTCGTGGAGGCCCGGGCTGCAGCAACCTGTTTGTCGAGGGCGGAGACGCGGAGTCCGATGATCTGCTTGCGGCCGTGAAGCGCGGGCTCCTCATTACCAGATTCCACTACATCAACGGGCTTCTGGACACGAAGAAGGCGCTCTTCACGGGTATGACCCGTGACGGGACCTTCCTGATCGAGGACGGCAAGATCACGAAGGCCGTCAAGAACCTCCGTTTCAATGACAGCATGCTGAGGGCCTACTCGAACGTGGAGGCCGTGACGAAGAAGCGCGGCGTAGCCGGGCGCAACTGGGGTGGGATCGGCTCGATAACGGCCCCGAGCGTCCTGATCCGCGATTTCAAGTTCACGGGAACGACTGAGTTCTAGAATTCCGTGACAAGGGGGCGCGCCGGTTCAACCCGCGCGCCCTCTGCACGATCTAAATGCTCTGTATGGACGTGCTGGACGACCGAAGGAAGGAGAGTGCTTCGTGTACGCGGACATCAAGGCGATCGGTGAGCGCATAGAGCGTGAGAGCGGGTTCGTGGGCGCTCTTCTGTCGGAGATGGACAAGGTCATCGTCGGCCAGAGGTACATGGTCGAGCGGCTGCTCATCGGTCTTCTGGCCGGCGGCCACGTGCTCATCGAGGGAGTTCCGGGGCTTGCTAAGACCCTGGCCGTGCGGGCGCTCGCGGCCGCGGTGGAGACGGAGTTCCAGCGCATCCAGTTCACGCCGGACCTCCTGCCTGCCGACCTCATCGGCACGCTCGTGTACATGCCGTCCACGGGCGAGTTCACCACCAAGAAAGGGCCCATCTTCTCCAATCTGATACTGGCGGATGAGATCAACCGCGCGCCCGCCAAGGTGCAGAGCGCGCTTCTCGAGGCCATGCAGGAGCGCCAGGTAACCATCGGGCAGGAGACGTTCAAGCTCGAAGAGCCCTTTCTGGTACTGGCGACGCAGAACCCGATCGAGCAGGAGGGAACGTATCCTCTTCCCGAGGCGCAGGTCGACCGCTTCATGATGAAGCTCAAGGTCGGCTACCCGTCCAGGGACGAGGAACTCGAGATCATGAACAGGATGGCGGGGGGGAAGGAGCCCGTGGCGTCACCCGTCGTCAAGCCCGAGACCATTCTCGCGGCCCGTGACCTCGTGACAGAGATTTACGTGGATGAGAAGATCAAGCAGTACATCCTCGACATCGTGTTTGCCACGCGGGAGCCGTCCGCGTTCGGGCTTGACCTCGACGCGTTGATCGCGTACGGAGGCTCACCACGGGCGTCGCTCTATCTGTCACTGGCGGCGAGGGCGCACGCGTTTCTCGAGCGCCGGGCGTACGTGACCCCCGAGGACATCAAGGCCATCGCCATGGATGTACTCAGACACCGTGTGATCATCACGTACGAGGCCGAGGCGGAGGAACTGACCTCGGAGGACATCGTTCAGCGGATTCTCGACAGCGTCGAGGTCCCGTAGCGGGTTCCGTATAGATGATTCCTCAGGAAATACTCAAGAAGATTCGTCGTATTGAGATCCGAACCAGGCGGCTCGTGGCCGACGTTTTCTCGGGCGAGTACCACAGCGTGTTCAAGGGCCGTGGTATCGAGTTCACCGAGGTGCGCGAGTACCTGCCCGGCGACGACATCCGGTCGATTGACTGGAACGTCACGGCCCGGACGGGGCATCCCTACGTCAAGAAGTTCGAAGAGGAACGCGAGCTGTCCATCATGTTCGTGGTGGATGCGAGCGGCTCCGGGGCCTTCGGGTCGGTCAAACGATTCAAGGCGGAGCTGGCGGCCGAGATGTGCGCCGTGCTTGCGTTCTCCGCGACGCGGAACAACGACCGCGTCGGGCTCGTGATGTTCAGCGACCGCATCGAGAAGGTCGTTCCTCCCCAGAAGGGAAGGCGGCACGTACTGCGTGTCGTCCGCGAGCTTCTCTATTCGGAGCCCGAGGGTACGGGAACTGATGTCCCGATGGCGCTCGACTACCTGGCGAACATCGTGCGCAGGCACGCCGTCGTCTTTCTCGTGAGCGATTTCCAGACCACCGGCTACGACAGGGCGCTCGCCGTCGCGAACAGACGCTACGACCTCATCGCGATCGATGTCTCGGACCCGCGCGAGCGGGAGCTGCCGCGAGTCGGGCTGGTGGAACTCGAGGACGCGGAGACGGGCGAGCGCGTCGTCGTGGACACCGGCGACAGACGCTTCGTGGAGCGCTTCACGCGAGAGATCGAGAAGGCACGAGCGGAGAAGGAACGGACGTTCAGACGACTGGGCGTCGATCGCATCGCGGTATCGACCGATGAGCCGTATGTAGAACCGCTGGAGCGCTTCTTTCGGATGAGAGCAAGACGTGCGGGACCGCTGGTCGCGACGCGGGGGAGGCAGTAGACGGTATGCGGGGACGGGTTCTGACAGACACGTGGCGTCGAGGGACGGTGTTCGTGTTCCTCCTGGTCATGCTGTGGGCGCCTGTTCCGTCCTTTGCGAACGAGGGCGCTGAGGCGGCGGTCGAGGAGGTGCGGGCGCAGCCGGTCAGGATCACGGCATTCGTCGAGCCCTCCGTGGCCACGGTCGGGGACAGGCTGCATCTGCGGATCGATATCGACCGGGCGAACGACGTCACGGTGGTGCTTCCGGACGTCGTCGCCGGTGTCGCGCCGTTCGAGGTCATGGATGCCGTCATAGCGGAGCCCGTGCCCGGAGCTGACCGCACCGTCGAGAGGCGGGACTACATCATCGCGGCGTTCGAGACGGGCGAGCTCTACGTCCCGGCGCTCGCGTTCGAGTACGTGACGGCGGACGGGGACACGGGTGTGGCGCTCGGCGAGTCGCTTGCCGTGACCATCGAGAGCGTGCTGCCGGAGGTTCGCGAGGACGAGGAGGTCGGACCAAGAGACATCAAGCCGCCGGTCGAGCTGCCGCGCCGGGTCTGGCCGTTCATCGTCGCGGCGCTGGCTGTGGCTGCGGTTGCGGCCGCCTTCTACTTCGTGCGCAAGTGGTTGCGGAACAGGACTTCGGAGCCCGCGGAGGAGGTTGTGGATGAGCCGCCCGTGCCGCGCATTGCCGCCCACGTGGTGGCTATCGAGAGGCTGGACGCGCTCGAGCGTGAGGATCCGATAGGGCGCGGCGATATCCAGAGATTCTACGTGCGTGCGACCGAGATAGTCAGGCTCTACCTGAGAGACCGTTTCGGAGTGGACGCCATCGACATGACGACGCATGAGCTTCCGCCGGCGATGCGCGCGGCCCGCATCGAAAAGGGCGAGATCGGGTGGAGCGAGGGATTCCTGCTTCACGCCGACCTCGCGAAGTTCGCTCGTCACGTGCCGTCGGAGGAACGCGCCCGATC
>JAUWCJ010000150.1 GCA_030609365.1 Candidatus Eiseniibacteriota bacterium
CCCGGGGTGGCCGCCCCGACCTGGCGGCTCTCCTCGGCCGAGCGGAGCGGACACCAGACGCGAATCGACGACGCGGACCTCCACGCCACGGACCCCATCGCTCGCGACGGTCGCCGAGCGAACGGTGCCGCTCATCGCCGAGGAAATGTGGATCGAGAGCACGACCCTCGTCTCCCAGCTCAGTTCCTCGTAGACCCGGGTGAAGTCGTGCGGTGTCGGCTGTGATGTGGTCGGGAGCTTCTCCGAGTGCTGAAGCCGCTCGTAGAATTCCTCGTTCGTGATATCGATTCCAGACCTGAGACTGGCGTCCTCGAAGTTGATGGTGAGTGGGACGACCGTAATACGGAGATCCCGAGCAACCTCTGGGGCTATGTCGGCCGTCGAGTCGGTGACGATCCGGACACTCCTGCGCCGACGGTCACGTGTGGCGGCCCGGCGTCCGGCATGAGACCGGTCGCCGGTAGCACTCACAGCGGCAGGCGTTCCGCTCTGATCGCTTCCCGGGGTGGCCGCCCCGACCTGGCGGCTCTCCTCGGCCGAGCGGATGAACTCCCGATGCTGCTCCCGCATGTCGTCGACCTTGCGTCGGTTCACCGAACCCAGTTCTGCGGCCGCGTCGAATACGGCCTCGGGCCTGTTCGTGTGTATGTGGGCCCGGACGAGCCCGAGAGACCCGACGACGACCAGGGAGCCTCCCATGCCGGCCAGCTTCACCTTCAGATCGCCGACGTCGGCGTCGGGGCCCTCCAGCAGAAACTCCGTGCAGTAGCGGTACTTGAGGTCACGCTGCTGAATTCGGGGCGCCTGTGGTGCCGTGGCCGGAATCGAATCAAGGATCGCCTCTACCTCTTCCCCCCGGATGAGACGGAGCATCCCTTCAAGGAGATCCACGAACCCCTCCCCACCCGCGTCCACGACACCTGCCTCCTTCAACACAGGCAGAAGCTCCGGGGTTCTTGCAAGGCTCTCTCCCGCGGCAGCGTGCATGTGCTCGAGCAGCTTCGCGTAGTCCTTCTCGCCGGCAGCCACCAGTCGGGTGACCTCGTCCACGGTCTCCCTGACCACGGTCAGGACCGTGCCCTCCGTGGGCTCCGCCATCGCCTCGTAGGCACTCTTGACCGAACCCTGCAGAGCCTCAACGAAGCCCTGAGGGTATAGCCTCTCCGTGCTCTGAACCTCACTCGCGAAGCCACGGATGAACTGCGCCAGGATAATGCCCGCGTTGCCGTGCGCCCCAAGGAGCACGGCGTGCGACAGGGCCGCCGAGACCTCGCCCAAAGACCTGTCCTCGAGGCCTCGGATCGCATCGGCCGCGGCCTTGAGCGTCAGAGTCAGATTGGTCCCGGTGTCGCCGTCCGGAACAGGAAAGACATTGATCTCGTTGAGATGCACTCGCTTTGAGGCGACCCATTCGGCCCCGCTGCGAATGGCACTGGCCAGGCAGGGTCCGTCGATATAGTCGATGCGGTCTCGTGGCATCTGTGTGGTCTCCGAAAGAAAGACCGGCAGGCCTCGCGTCACCAGGGCAGACTACTCAGTCCGCCGGCGATGTGAGACCTGCCGGTCGTTGTTCTCAGGCTTTCGGCCTGTTTGCTGACTAGAAATCCTGGGGCTGGATCGTCTTGCGCCCGTTCGCCTGGGCTCTCTTGGCGGCCTTCTTCACGGCGCTGTTGACGCGATCGTCGATTACGCCGAGAGCATCGCCGCTCAGGCGCATATTGAGTTCCTTCACCAGAGCCTGAACCTTCGACTTCACCACGAGGTCTGCCATGGCTTGCCTCCCAATTGCTGAGCCGTCGCTCAACTATGCCACCCAGAGCTGTCGCCGGCCGTGCTCCTTCCGCTCCAGGCGCCGACGCTTCGCCCAGGAGCATGGGCAGAATAGCCGAAGGGCCAAAATCGCGCAAGAGGGAATTGTGGGTTTCGTCGAGCCAATCCGGGCTCCCCCGCCCGAGGTCACGGACACGGTCACACCTCCGATCGCCCGAGCCGCTCCTCCTCCCGGGACTCAGCGCCGCTACGCTCGCCTCAACTGCGACGTTCTGCCGATCGGCGTCCTGAACCGCTCCGGTGAAGATGCGCGTAACCTCGCATAAACCGCGGACTTATAGCTGCCGGCCGAAACGGCACCCACATCTCGCGCCGCCCGGAAGCCACGGCCCTTCTCGCCGTGGCCGTTCTCATATTCGGGATCGCAGCGGCGTCCGCCCGGGTGTCGTTCCACAAGAACACCGTCAAGAGCCAGTACGGGACCAACCTCTTCGCCACTCCCATCGACCTCGACGAGGTCCGCCTCTGGAATCTCGCGAGGTCCGAGGCCGAGATACAGGGTTCAAAGGATGCGGTCCTCAGCGGCGGCGAGTCCGGCCTCGTGGGCTACTGGAATCTGGACGAGGGAAACGGGCAGACGGCCGAGGACGTCGTGCCGCAGGGACCTGCTCCTCCTACTCGCCACGCACCCGGCCGAGGGCAGCCTTCCACGGGAAGAAGTAGGCGGCGAGCACGGGGAGTATCGCGAATCTGCTGAGATCGGCCATGTGCAGCCCCGCGAACACGAAGATGAGCAGGTGCATGCGGATCACGTTCGCGTAGGGCGCGGCGAAGGAGTCCTTGCCGGAAGGCGCAGGAGAACCTGGGAAGATGTCCGACAGGCGGGACAGGAAGCTCGCCACGATCAGGGGCCAGAAGGCTGAGGCCGACTTCGTGACCATGCCGAGGAAATGGGGGAACCCGTCGCTCGACTCAACGAGTGGGAAGAAACCGTTCAGGAAAACGGCGTGCACGAAATGGAACATGCCGAAGTGGAAGGTGAAGAAGGCGAGGGCCCCGAGGCCGCCGACCACAGCCACGATCTTGTAGCCGCCGAGCACGCCTCGAACACCGCGCACGACGTTCGAGACAATGGTCGCGTAGCCAACTGTGAGGCTCGAGATCCAGAACCCCCATATGACGTCCCGCGCCTCCCATCTGAAAACGATGGCGCAGGCCACGGTCCCCGCGAACGCGAATAGGTCCAGCGCGAGGTCCCGACTGCCGACCACGGAGTTCCTCCGTAGCATGCCGATGGGGCCACGGCCGAGAGCGCGGAGCTGCGACACGGCTTCTGACATCGTTGCCTCTCAGTGAAGGCGTCTATCCAGAACACTTCACCAAGAAACTCTGCAAGGCCGGTGCCTTTTCGACGCTGACCGCCAGCTTGGAGTAGTCAACGGCCTTGCGGGACCCCCCAGTGTCGTTCGTCAGTCACAGGATAGTCGTCTGGTTAAAACTTCTCGCCTGTGGTATAATGGTAGATGGGTAAGGGGGAACTGCGGAAGCGGCTCCCCCTCACGCGCACATGGCGAACGGAGCCCCTATCTGGAGTGAAGCATGTCCCGCTATGGCAGGCTGGCGCGAGCCGGCGCCCCCTACCTGCTGGCAGTTCTGGCGATTCTGCTGACCATGCCCGGCCTCGCCCGCGCCGAAGGCGGCAGGGTCCTTGGAGACACCCTGACGGTGGTGATGCGGCCGATCCTCCCCGTCCCCGAGATCGTCGTGCCCGGAGACAGCTTCGTCATCGAGGCGATGGCACCGCAGTCGACGACGGGATGGACCGCGCAGTTGGTTCGAGGAGCAGCGACCCACTCGCTCACGGTCGATTCCGCCTCGTACGAATCGGCTTACGAGAGGTGGTTCCTTGCCGTCACCGTCCCTATGGACGTTCCGGCCGAGACCTACGGACTAGAGGTCACAGCTTCGGGCGGGATCATGGACGAGGTCGATCACGCGGTCACGGTTCGTCAGAGCATCGAGAGCGACTTCTACTTCATCCACATCGCGGATACCCATCTGGTAACCCACAAGTACTACTACCAGTCGGGCGCGGACACGGACACGACCGAGATGGAAGACCTCCACGAGGTCATCGACGACATCAACATCATCAATCCCGCGTTCGTGGTTATCACCGGCGACGTCATCAACGAGGGCGAGCTGGAGGACTTCCTCGACAAACGCTACTTCACGCGTACGCAGCGCATCCTACAGAGGTTCAACGTGCCTGTCTTCCTGACGACCGGGAACCACGACGTGGGCGGATGGGATGACTCGCCGCCTCCTGACGGTACCGCCAGGCGGAACTGGTGGAAGTTCTTCGGGTGGCGCTATCTGAACGACCCGCCGCCCGGGGACGGCGTGCACACGCAGAACTACTCGTTCGACTACGGCGGCGTCCATTTCGTTGGGCTCGATTCGTACATCAACTACGACCGGTGGCGCCGCCCGATCTACGGGACCGAGAGCTTCACCGACAATCAACTCGACTGGCTCGCCGACGACATCGGCAACGTCTCCCCTGGGACGCCGGTCATCCTTTTCTACCACATGGATTTCCAGGATCAGCTTGATCTCGAGAGCCTCGGGGTGGACGGCGCTCTCTGGGGGCACATCCACTCCACGTCGGGGAACATCCACAGCAGCCCCTTCAACCTCGCAACCGACAACGTCTGCGATGGCGCGCGCGCCATGCGCCTGGTGAGGGTCTCCGGTTCGTCGATCAGCCCATCCGAGCCGATCGACGCGGGCTCAAGCGGCAGCAATCTTAGGCTCGTGTTCGACGTCGCCAACGACGGCACGCACTCGGAGATCACCGCGACGGCCGACAACAACCAGCCGGAGGACTTCGAGCACGGGCTCATCAAGTTCCAGGTCGATGCATCCAACGCGCCGTACGAGGTGGACAACGGGGAGATAGTGCAGACGATCGTGGACGGGTCCGTCGCTACCTGCTACGTGCAGGTGGCCATGCCGGCCTACTCGAACACGTACGTCACGATCA
>JAUWCJ010000020.1 GCA_030609365.1 Candidatus Eiseniibacteriota bacterium
CCTGTCTTTGACGGCGAACCTAAGCGGGAGCCACGGCGAGACCCACTGCCCACGTTAGCGCTTGTTCGCGGGCTGGTTGAGATCCCGGATCGCGTTTCTCACATGCGCCTGCCTGCGGTTCGAGCCCCATTCTATCTTGCAGCGCGCCGCGGCGTGCGCTTTCTCGAGCACCCTGGGTACAGCGATGAGAACGGTCGGGTGCGCTGCCGCGACGTCCTTGGCCACGGTGGTCATGTTGTCCGCGTAGGTGATGGTCGCGCCCGCGAACAGGAACGTGTAGTAGCCGCAGGTGCGCTCGAACATGTGTGACAGCGGCAGGTACGAGAGCGTGGAGTCGTCGGAGCAGATGCCATACCTGTCGGCCAGTGCCCGGGCGTTCGACACGATGTTGGCGTGAGTGAGCACGACGCCCTTCGGAGCACCGGTCGTTCCAGACGTGTAAACGATGGTCGCGACGTCGTCCGCCGCGACGTCGGGGTACGCCACGGCGCGCCGCGAGAGGTCCCCCTTGAGATCGGACCTCAGCTCGGACGCGAACCCGCCTGTCCCCGACGCGATGGCCGCGTCGTCCAGCAGCAGCGTCTGCGCGAGGTCCGGGGTCTCATCCATCACTGCCGATATGGACGTCAGTAGCACCGCGTCACCTGCCACGAGCACGGTCATGCGAGAGTCGTTGATGATGTACTGCAGGTAGGACGGAGGCAGCGTCGGATAGAGCGGAACGACTCCGGCGCCGAGGCTGAGTGAGGCGAGGTCGGCGATGACCCACTGCGGCCGGTTGTGCGCGAGGATCCCGACGGTGTCTCCCTGCTTGACGCCGAGCGACACGAGCCTGGCCGCGACCGCGTCCACCCAGCTCTCGAGCTCCCCGTACGTCATCTCGACGTAGCGCCCGTCCTTGCGGTGCCTGAGCGCCACCTTGTCCCTGTGGCTCGCCGCCGCCTCACGAAACGACCCGTGGATGGTGTCGGCCAATGTGTACCCTCCGCCTCTTGGTGTCGCCGCCAGGTTACTCCAACCCCCACTTCTTCCCAGCCTCCACGAACTCGCGGACGAAGCGCTCCATGTCGCCGTCGACCTCGTAGAGAAGGTTCCTCAAGTGAGCCACGTCCACGTCCACGGTGGTTCCCGCGGTTGTCGCCACGGAGACCGCCTTCTTCTCCTGCACGGTGCCCACACTGACGGGCGACAGCCCCTCGCGCTGGACGGCGCCGAGGAAGCCTTTGACCTTTTCGGGAGGTACGGTGAAGAGCAGTTTGAACTCACCGTGCGGCCCGGCCGCCATCAGCCATCGGGGTGTCTTCGTGCGCTTGCAGAATTCGAGTACGTCGGGGTCGAGCATTCTGCTGCAGTCGCAGTCGACCACGAAGCCTGTACCGTTTATGCGCATCATCTGGTCGAGCGTCGCGAACACGCCGTCGCTCGTGTCCATACACGAGGACGCGAACCCACGCAGCAACCGGCCCATCGCAAGCTCCGCCGTGGGGCGGTACGCGCTCTCTGGGAACGCGTCGTCCGGCATGCCACTCAGCCTGGCGAGGCCAAGAGCGTTTCCGATGCCCGCGTGCCCGCTCAGGAAGACCGCGTCGCCCGGCGCCGCGCCCTTCCGTGTCAGCACCCTCTCTCGCGGCACCAGTCCCACCGCGCACGCTGTCAGCGAAGTATTTGGTGTTGCGTTGGTGTCGCCCCCCAGAATGAAGACGCCGTGCGCACGGCAGGCGTACTCCAGCCCCTCGGCAACGCCACGCGTGAACGTCTCGTCTGCGTCCGGTGTCGTCGAGACCGACACGACAACGCCGAGCGGGTCGGCGCCTACCGCCGCCAGGTCGCTCAAGGACGCGACCGCGGTCACCCACCCCATGGTGTGCGGGTCGCGGTAGATGCCTTCCGTTATCTCTTCTGAAACCGTGTCTATGGTGATGGCCAGGAAACGCTCGGGCTCGCCCGGCATCTCGACCAGCTCGGCGTCCGTCTCGTGAGGTTCGTTATGCTGGTCAGGCGAGCGCCGAAACCGCCCCACCCACGCGTCGATGATCGTGTTCTCGCGGATTCCGTCCATGTCGCTCATGTCCGGCACCCCGTCTTTCCCGCCGCATGCGGCGAACTTCCGGTCACGCCCTGCCTGCGGTGCGTCGTCACCACGCATCCGCGCCAACCAGCTACCCGCAGCACCTCACGCGCCTCGGAGCCACGCTGAACCGCGCGCTCTTGGCCCGCAGTACCTCACCGTCCGTCTCAAGCGCGAACACGCGGTCGCCCCGGACGGAGACGCTGTGCACCTGCCACGTTCTCGTCTTCGGCCGCCCGGTGAACCGGCCCTTCCGCAGCGCCGAGAGCGCGGCCACGGTCTCGAACGCGGACATACCCTCACAGAGCCCGACGCCCAGGACTCCGTCGTCGGGCGCGACGGGCGTATCGTAGCACAGGACCCCGCCGAAGTGAGCGTTCTTGAACACGCCGAGATTCGTGACGCTCGTCATCACGGGCTCTCCCCCATCGATCGAGAGAGTGCATGTCACGTCGGTCCAGGTCGCAAGCGTTGTGAGCACGGCCGCACTTATGGCAGCGTCAACCGACACAGCGCGCGCAGTCCTGATGAACCAGTTGGGCTCGTTGAATCGCGCGTTCGCCTCGGCCGTCACGCCCACGCTGGCATTGATAAGGGAGTATCGCGTGGCAGTCGGCCCTTCCGGCTCCTCGTATTCGATGCGGATGACATCGCGGTCCCGGGCACCGTCGAAGTCGACCTTGACCGGCATGCCCTCTATCGTTGCGCCTTCGTCGAAGGGCTTGTGGAAGTCGTTGCTCGACCCCAGCCCGACCGCGCCGAGGACGATCCGCTCGCGCCTGGCGAGTTGCCCCCCGGGAAGCTCCCGCTCAGACAGTTCGCTCTCAGGAAGCGCCATGATGGCGTTCGCCAGCAGATTGACGGTCCCGTCGCCGCCGGCGGCCACGAACTTGCGCTCGCCCTGCCGCACGAGTTCGGCGAGCCTGCCCCGCAACTGCCCGGGCGCACCGGTCTCCTCCACCTCGAAGTCGCCCAGCCTGCGTCGCAGCTCACGTTCGACCCGGGACCAGCGCTCGCGCCCGGTGCCGTACGTCGCACCGGGATTGACGAAGACTCTGATGACACGCGGGTTCGCAGGGTCCGCCAAGTGCCCCCCGTCAGACCTGACCGCGCTCGGGCCTCAGCCTGAGCACCAGTTCGAAAGCAACGTAGAAGATACCCGCGAAACCGAACCACCCGGGCTTGAGCGCGAGCACGATGGCCAGGCAGAAGAGGATGAGCGCGCGGACTCCGTTGGCGATGGGCGTCCCGACGGCGTGCTCGTCGCGCGTCCGGTGGACGCTCACCTGCGCGTGCAGCTGGAGCGCGATGCCGGCGGCTAGAAACGTCCACGCCAGGAAGCCCCCGCCCGTCAGCGCGACCACCCAGGCGGCAAGACCTGCGACGACGAGAGCGGTGACATCACCGTAGATGGCGTTGGCCCGCCAGCCGAAGACCACCGGGAACGTCCGGTAACCCGTCTCACGGTCGGCGGAGATGTCCTTGAAGTACCCCATAACCACGAAGTTCGCGTAGCCCGCAAATATCGCGATGACCGACAGGCAGAACGCGGGCGTCCGCAGGTCGCCGAAGCGAACGAGTTCACCCAAGCCGTAGTCGCTGTCGACGAGCCGGCCCATCATCGGCAGGATGGCGACGATCCACGCGTTCCACGGAGGACCGCCCCACCACCTGCGCTTGAAGTACGTGTAGGTCAGTAGTCCTATGACAGCGAGGAACCCGAGCGGCAGGATCCAGAGGTTCAGGTACGCCAGGATGAGAACGACGATGGTCAGCCCGACGAGGCTGACCCAGAAGACCTGCGTCTTCGATACCACTCCCCTGACGAGCGGGCGGTAGGGCGCAGAGATGGCGTCGGTGTCGGTCTGGAAGCAGTCGGTCAGCGCCTGCCCCAGTCCGTACGAGAAGAAGAGCGGGACGAAGGCAAGGGCAACGCGCCAGAGCGGCGGGCCATCGATGAACGCGAGCCCGACCAGCCCCGCGGCGCCCGACACGAAGAGCAGGTATGGCCGCATCGTCACAATGTACGACTTGAGGAAACCCCAGCTCAGCAGACGGTACCTGTTCCCGGTCATCGCGGCACCCCCTCGTCGATTCCGCGGCGTCAGATCAACCCCAGCTTGCCTCCAACCAACTTGAGCTTATCGAGTGCGATCGCAAGCTCGTCGTCCCCCAGACTCGCCATCACACTGATGCGTATCAGAGAACCCTCCTTTGGCACGGCCGGAGAGACGACCGGATTCACGATCACCCCTTCGTCCTCCACACCACCCGCCATCAGGAAGGTCTGCTCCTCGTCACCGATGAGGATGGGTAATATGGGAGTTACGGTCGGCTCGAGCCTGAAGCCCGCGTCCAGAAGCCCCTCTCTCAGGAAGTCGGTGTTCTTCCCGAGCCTCTTCATGAGCTCGGGTTCCTCATCGATCACCTCGAGGCACGCGAGGACCGTGGCCATCGACGAGGGCGGCGGACTCGCTGAGAAGATGAAGGGCCGAGACCTCAGCTTGAGGTAGGACACGACCTCCTGCGTAGACGCAGTGAAGCCGCCGATAGTACCCAGCGACTTGCTGAACGTGCCGCATACGAAGTCGGCCTGCCCTTCCATGCCGAAGTACTCGAGCGTCCCGCGACCGGTGGCGCCTATCGCGCCCGTCCCGTGCGCGTCGTCCACCATGATCGCAGCGTCGAAGCGGTCGGCGAGCTTCTTGATGCCGGGGATGTCACCGAGGGTTCCCTTCATGCTGAACACGCCGTCGGTCACGATGAGTCTGTCGGATGAGTCGTCGCATTTCGACAGTTCGTCTTCGAGGCTCGCCATGTCGTTGTGCTTGTAGACCTTCACCTCGGCGCCGGTCAGCCGGCAGCCCTCGACGATGCTCGCGTGATTGAATTCGTCGCTCAGGACGACGTCCCCCTCCTCCGTCATGGTACTGATGGTCCCCATCATCGTCATGAAGCCGGTGCTGAAGACGACGGCGGCCTCCGTGCCCTTGAACTCAGCGAGCTTCCTCTCGAGCCTGTTGTGAAGGCTCGTGGTTCCCGTGAGCACGCGCGAACTGCACGCGCCGGTGCCGTACTCCTCGACCGCCTTCACGGTCGCCTCTACGACCTTCGGGTGAGTCGCCAGTCCAAGGTAGTTGTTCGAGCCGAGCATGATGAGCTTCCGGCCGTTCATCGTCACGACCGGACTTGCGGCGGGATCCATCTGACGCAGGTAGAAGAACTGGTTGGCGGCCTTGAGGGAATCGACCCAGGCGTTGAACTCGCGGCATTTGTCGGAGAGAGCCATTGTCCACCCCCCTCACTACTGCTGGCTGGCTGTTCAGTGCTCCGGCAGCTCGCGCAGAGCCGCCCCATCAGCCCCGCTACCAGCGGCCAGGCGTGGATGGCGGCGGTCCGTTCAGTACGTAGGTAACCGTGTCCTCAACCTCATGCTTGATGCCACGACCGATGAGCGCCCCGAGCGCGCCTCCGGCGCCCCCGCACAGGAGACCGGTGAAGACCCCGAGTCCTGCTGTTTCCGGCTGGTCGGCCACACCAATTAGGGTCGGAAGCACCCCCAGCGCCGCCCCGACGGCGAACCCTTCCTTCACGCGCGTCGCCTGGCGGCTGCCACTGACATGAAGCATCGCGATCTGAGAGGTGCGAACCGCCGTCCGAGACCCCGGGTCATCGGGAGTGTACCAGACGGTGGAGTCGGATGAGGCGTGTAGGCGAACGCCCTGCAGTTCCTCACCACTCAGCATCTTCACGACGACCTGCTTCCCCTCGGCGTCCGCATTGAGCTGGAAGAGAATCTCCCCCGGCCAGAGAGGATCCGCAACACGGACCTGCCCGGACCCGGAGAGCCCACACCCAGCGACGGCAATCGCCAGGGCCACCACTGCGGCAAGCAAGCGTCTCACGGCGTGTCCTCCAGAAGGAATCCAGCACCTTCTGCACTGAGGATGTAGGTCGTCGTCCCTTTCTCTCCCCCGGAGACGAGACCCAGAGCGGCTCCCAGCAGAGCGCCACCGACTAGCGCCACACCGCAGAAGAGACCCCCAAGCCCAGTGTCGTCACTCTCATCGGACAGTGCATACGATAGAAACATGAGCGCGCCGGGAACCGCACCGATCAGCGCTCCTCGCCCGCCCCCCCCGCCTCGCTGGCCGACGACATCAACCTTGGCGATCTCCGCCGTCGAGACGGCCACAAGTCGATCGCCCGCATCGAACCACGTCGTGGAGTCGCTGGCCGCATGAATACGCGTCCCAGAGAATCTCTGCCCGCTCAGCAGCGCCACGCGGACAGGCTTGCCTTCCGCACTGGCGTTCAGCTTGCGGAGTATCTTGTCGGGCGCATCCGGATCCACGACACAGACGCTTGCGCAGCCATTGGCGAGCATCGCCAGCGCCACGATCACGGCGCATGCTCTCCTCACGAGACCTCCTTTTGCCGCCACTCTGATACCGCCCGCCTGACCCAAGTGAGCACAGACCAGAAATGAACACTAGTCCTCATCCGAAGCTCAGTCAACCCTCATCAGCTACAGCATAGTTGGCCGCCCCGCCTGCCCATCTCGGGAAAGTACGGCCCAGTGCTGGCCCGTCGCACTGTCCACCGGTCATTGAAGAAACCGCTTGCCAGCTTTGGGCGCAGGTCGTAGGATGCACGCCAGAAGTCATCGTTGAGCATGGTTCGCTTCCGGAGATACGAGGCCTGTCGGTCGCGCGGCGCCGGACGGGGCCCGCTCAGCAGTAACGCAAGGGGGAGGGTAATCTGGTGAGAATTCTGGTGCTTTGCATCGCGATCGCAATGCTCGCGCTGGGCGTCGTGGGCTGTCAGCAGGCTCAGGAGACGCCGGCGGAGCAGGCCGAGACCACGATCGAAGAGACCGTCGAAGAGGTCATTGAGGAAACGGTCCTGGTCGATCCGGTCTGCGGCAAGACGGTCACAGCGGAGTCGGAGTGGACGGCCGAGTACGAGGGCGCCACGTTCTACTTCTGTAGTGAGGACTGCCGGGACAAGTTCATTGAGACACCCGGCGAGTTTCTCAAGGCCCAGGGCGAAGAGGTCATCGGAACGTAGCGCGAGCATCCGTGACTAGGAATGGACGAGCCGCCTCACATCGAGGCGGCTCGTCTCGTTTGTGGTCTGGTTCCCTGACGCCCGTCGCCTACTCGTCAGGCTGATCGTTCGCACCTATCATCTTTGACCGGACGCTCTCACGGTCGACCGGACCGACGCGAATGCTCGGCATTGCCCCGTCACCTACTCTCCTGCAGAGCACGGTGGTCGTACTGCGTCCACCTGACTTGCCGTATCGAGAAGTGATGGACGCGGCGACCGCGAGCTCTGCCTCCCCCACATCACCCCGCACCATGGTGAGCGGTCCGGGCTGCCCGCCGATCTCCAGCGCGTGGTCCCCGTTGCGCAGCTCGTTCCCGAGCTTGTGGTTCTCCTGCGCGTCGCGTCCCACGACAGCCTTCGCCTTCGGGCTCAGGCGGAAGTGCCGTCCGAGCTTCAGGACGCTGACCTCTTCCCTGCGGAGTTCTCCGTCGTGCTCGAGGAGGTCGCGGAGCCGCTGGCCAAAGATGGGATCGGTCAGACGACACCCGCCGGCGGGACAGGGGTAGTCCCTGAGCCCCATGCCCTCGGCCAGAGCCATCTGGGGCCTGCGTGAGCGCCCGCTCACCGAGAGCAGCTTCTCACGGTCGATCCAGCCCTCGTTCTCCGGGATCGTGGGCTCAAGAAGACCCGCTGAGAGCGGCCTGACCACGTAGCCCGTCAGCCCCGATTCCCTGTCGATGAGCTGCATGGCGTCCCGTCGCTGCGACATCGGCCGCTGGCCGAGCACCTCGCCCGTCACGACGAAGGAGGCGCCGATCTCCTCCATGTACTTTCTGGCCTTCCGGAACATCATGATTCTACAGTCGAGGCAGGGGTTCATGCCGCTGCCGCGCCCATGCTTGGGGTTCGCAACTACGGTCAGGAACTCGTCCGTCGCGTTGACGACTTCGAGATCGATCCCGAGCTGGTCGACGGCCGTCCGCGCAGCCGAGCAGGACGACTCCTTCGGTGTGCAGGAACAGAATATGGTCACCTGATTGAACGCGAAGACCTCGATCCCTTAGTCGAGCATCAGCTGCATAGCGACCGTGCTGTCGAGTCCGCCAGAAAGAAGACCAACCGCCTTCACCGCATGCCCCCCGGATTGCGCCGTGCGAGAGTGCCACACCAGAATGCGCCGTGCGACCGCTACGCAAGATCGCGCTACGTACCTGCTGCAGATGCACTTTTCACTTTGGATGCTAGATTGCGGCCGAGGTCGCAGGCCCGTCGCTCAGGAACTCCACTTCCCACACTCTCTCCGCCGGTGACACGAGCGAGCCCACCCTCAACGCGTAGTTCAGCACACGGTCTACGATGTCACGGTTCATCTGGGAGGTGTAGGTTGCCACGGCCTGCCTTTTCCGTAGGAGCAGCGCCGCATATGAGATCTTGCGGGACACGAGGGTCAGCCTCTCCGCGCCCGCCAAGTCGTCCGCGTCACGCTCGATCCCGCCGGTCCGTGTGCGCCGCGAGCGCGAGAACGCTGTGATAATGGTGCACCGGCGGCCGCGGTCTGCCGCCGCCCGCGCGCGCGGTCAACGGAGACGCAGTAACCCGACCTTACGCTCCGAATGCTCCCGGGCGGTGCTCACCCGCATGAAGTAGATCCCGGAGGAGCAACCCGCCTGCGGAAGTCATCCCCGCCTCGCCTGAGTCGAGGCTCATCCAGCCCCTCCAGCCCGAGATGCTCACGACATGTTCCTTGACACAACTGCCTAAACACGATACAATGAGTTAGCATCAGATTCAGGCGAACATCCACATTCTGAGAGGGCGGGGGCTCCTGCAGTGCCGGCTGCGGGGGTCTTGAAGGCCATTTTCCCACGGCATGGCAGGCCTTGCCGCCTGCAGGAGAAGCACCATGACCAGAACTGCGAAGGCGACAGTGACAGTGTGCGCGGTACTCATCTTCTCCCTGCTCGCACCACCGGCCGCGTTGGCCGACGCCGTGTGGGGTACCGGACTCGTCTTCGAGAACTCGAACGCGCCCGGCTACGAAGGCTACTGGGAGTACTGCTACCACATCTACTGGGACACGACCGAGTACGGGGGACACGGACTCAGTCACTCGACCATCTACCTCGCGCTCGGCGAATGCATCTGCGCGTGCGACGACGGCTACTTCGGTCACCGCATTCCCGCAGGTCTCGCGTACGGTGAGGGGAACTGCGAGATCGACATGTACAGCGTGTTCGACTGCTTGGGCGATCCACACTTCCCTCTTGATGGTCCCACGATGAAGTTCGAACCGGACGAGACGAACTGCGAACTCGGGGTAACCGGCTGGATGCACGTCTGCTACTTGTCGCTCTTCCCACCGACCGAGCCGGGCGTTTTCGAGGACCACATCGGCATAAAGTTCGGACAGAACGTGGAGACCGGCGACATCGATGGCGTCATCCCCTACTGCGAGTGCGCGAGCCCCACCGAACTCGGGACGTGGGGCACCATCAAGGCGCTCTACAAGTAGTGTGTGCCAGCGACACTCAAGCAGCGTGCGCGGCAGACACCTCCGAACCAGCTGCCGCCGGATCAAGGTATTGCTGAGAAGGCCGGGCGCGGCTCTTAGAGAACTCGCACCTTGCCGCCTGACCCGACCAGCATAGAGACGGGCTGCTCTCATGAGAGGGCAGCCCGTTTTCGTTCCCGCACGCACGCGCCAGCCGTCACAATGCCCGCAGGTGCCCCCACGAACACCCCAGGACGCGGGATCCGACATAGTGCGTCCGCGCTTTGTTGAACGGTACATCATCTATCAAAATGGACAATTGCCGCTTGACAGGCGAGAAGGTCAGGAAGGTATACTGAGTGTCGGTCACGCGGGGTCTCGGTCAACGTGCGGCCTCGCCCAATTCTGAGAGGAGGGATGCCATGCACATCGCTATGCGCTTCACCCTCGCCGTCGCTGCAGTGGCCTTGCTTTCCGCCATCTGCCCATGCACTGCTTCGGCTGATGCTGTCTGGGGCACGGGTCTCTGCTTCGAGGCAACAGACCCGGATTTCGAGGGCTACTGGGAGTACTGCTATCACATCGAATGGGACACGACCGAGTACGGCGGCTACGGACTCAGCCACAGCACGATCTACCTCGCCCTCGCGGAGTGCGTGTGCGCCTGTGACGACGGCTACTTCGAGCATCGCATCCCTGCCGGCGTCGGCATAGGAGTAGACGGCTGCGAGGTCGTGTACTACAGTGAGTTCGATTGTGAAGGAGACCCTCACTTCCCCCTCGAGGGCCCGACCATGAAGTTCGCGTACGAGGAGGGAGACTGCGAGCCAGGCCCGGTGGGCTGGATGCACGTCTGCTACTACTCTCTCTTCCCCCCGAGCGATTATGCGGTCTTCGAGGATCACCTCGGCATCAAGTTCGGACAGATCGTGGAGCTGGGAGATCTCGAAGGCGTGCTCCCCTACTGCGAGTGCGACCCGAACCCGATAGAGCAGGGCAGCTGGGGAACGATCAAGGTCCTGTTCAGGTAGTGTAGAGAGTCCCACAGAACAGAGCGGGCTGCCTCACTGAAGGCAGCCCGCTTCTTCTTCCATCGCAGCACTCTCACGCCGACGGTCGCAGGCTGAAGCCCGCGGTCTCGGTGCGAGATCCCTTAGTACATCCCCCCACCACCCGGCATGGCCGGAGGCTTGTCTTCCTCGGGAATGTCGGTCAGGATCGCCTCGGTCGTCAGGAGCAGGCTCGCGACGCTCGACGCGTTCTGCAGAGCAGTCCGCACGACCTTCACCGGATCGACGATACCTGCCTTGACGAGGTCAGTGTACTCGTGCGTCGCCGCGTTGTAGCCGTAGGACGCGTTCTTCTGTCCTCTGACTTCCTCAACGACGATAGACCCCTCGGCGCCCGCGTTCAGCGCGATCTGCCGAATGGGGGCCTCGAGCGACTTCGCGACGATCTCGATGCCCGTCTTCGCGTCCGCGTCGCTCTCCTTGAGCTCCCTGAGAACCCTGGAGACGCGAAGCACCGCCACACCACCACCGACGACGACTCCCTCTTCGACGGCGGCTCTGGTAGCATGAAGCGCGTCCTCGACGCGGGCCTTCTTCTCCTTCATCGCGATCTCGGTAGCGGCTCCGACATTGATCACGGCGACACCGCCCGCGAGGCGAGCGCGCCGCTCCTGCAGCTTCTCTTTGTCGTAGTCAGATGTCGAGCGCTCGATCTCCGCCCCGATCTGCTCGATCCTGCCCTTGATGTCCGACTTCTTCCCCGCACCCTCGACGATCGTCGTTGCGTCCTTGTCGATGACGATCCGCTTGACCTGACCCAGGTCGTCCAGAGTAGCGGCGTCGAGCTTGAGACCCTTCTCCTCAGAGATGACCTGCCCGCCCGTCAGGACCGCCATATCCTCGAGCATTTCCTTCCGGCGGTCGCCGAAGCCCGGCGCCTTGACAGCCGCACCCTGGATGGTCCCGCGGAGCTTGTTGACAACGAGCGTCGCCAGAGCCTCGCCGTCGATATCTTCGGCAACAATGAGGAACGGACGACCCGTCTGTGCGATCTTCTCGAGAATCGGAACCAGGTCACGCATCGCGGAGATCTTTTTGTCGTGAAGCAGAATGTAGGCGTTCTCCAGAACGGTCTCCATCCTCTCGGCATCGGTCACGAAGTAGGGCGAGAGGTAGCCGCGGTCAAACTGCATGCCCTCGACCACGTCCAGAGAGGTCTCGATGCTCTTCGCCTCTTCGATCGTTATGACGCCGTCCCTGCCGACCTTCTCCATCGCGTGCGCAATGAGCTCGCCGATCTCCGTGTCGTTGTTCGCTGAGACCGTTGCGACCTGCGCGATCTCCTCACGACCCTTCACGTTGCGGCTGAGTTTCTTCAGCTCCGCGATGGCGACATCGACGGCTCTCTCGATACCCCTCTTCAGATGAAGGGGGTTGGCCCCGGCGGTCACGTTGCGGAGTCCCTGAGCTACCATCGACTGAGCGAGGACGATGGCGGTTGTTGTTCCGTCACCGGCCACGTCGGCGGTCTTCGTCGCGACTTCCTTGAGCATCTGAGCGCCCATGTTCTCGTAGGGCTCCTCGAGCTCGATCTCCCTCGCTATGGTAACGCCGTCATTGGTGATGATCGGCGACCCGTACTTCTTGTCGAGAACGACGTTGCGACCCCGGGGACCGAGCGTGACCTTGACGGCGTTCGCCAGCTGGTCCACGCCCTTCTTCAGATGCTCCCTCGCCTTGGAGTCGAACTCCACCTGCTTCGCCATGCTGCTGCTCCTCGTGTGTCGTCTGGCCTTCGGCCGTCCTGTAGCTCGCGACTAGAGAATCGCGAGGATGTCGTCGTCCTTCATGAAGAGATACTCTTCGCCGTCGACAGTGATCTCGCTGCCCGACCACTTCCCGAAGAGGATCTCGTTCCCAACCTTGACCTCGACCTCGATACGCTCGCCGTCGTCGTTGAGCCTGCCGGGACCTACGGCAACGACCTTGCCCCTCTGCGGCTTTTCCTTCGCCGAATCCGGAACTATGATGCCGCCCGCCGTCTTCTGCATCTCTTCCTCGAGCCTCTTCACCAGAACGCGGTTCGACAAAGGCTTGATGTTGAGCTTCTTCTTCGCCATTTCGTCCTCCTTCAGGGAAAGCACCCGTGATGCTACCGCTAGCACTCATATTGACAGACTGCTAATCTAGGCAAAATCGGGCCGCTGCGCAAGCTCTTTCTGCCCTGCACATGCGCCCCGATTCTTGACATGTCGTGCATCCGGACGGCGCCCGGTCGCCCCGCTCCGCCTCGTTACGCTCCCGCGACTCTCCTGTGGATCGCCACCAGACCGGTGAGCGTCAGGTCCGGCTCGACCGACTCGATCGTCTTCGAGAATGCCGCGATCATACCGGCGAGCCCCCCTGTCGCGATGACCCTCGGGCTCTCACCCCACTCCTTGATGATACGACGCACGATCTCGTCCACCTGCCCCACGGCGCCGAACACGATCCCCGATCTCATCGCCTCTTCGGTCGTCCTGCCCATAACCCTGGGCGGCGCGTCCACGGCCACCCTCGGGAGCAGCGCGCCACGGCGGAACAGGTTCTCAGCCGATGTGACGACGCCGGGCGCGATCGCACCGCCCAGGTAGTGTCCGTCGGCGGTCACCACATCGAAGGTCGTCGCCGTGCCGAAGTCCACGACTATGACCGGGCCCTCTATCGTCTCGTGCACCGCCACCGCGTTGGCCAATCTGTCCGGACCGACCTCCTTCGGGTCGAAGTAGTCGATGGTTATCCCAAGCTCGAGTTCCGGACCCACGACGACGGGAGTCACGTCGAGCAGACGCTCGGCCATGTCCGTCAGCGCCGATGTCAGCGCCGGAACAACGGAGCACACGACCACGCCGCGAATGTCGCTGAATTCGACTCCTGACTGGCCGCAGAGCTCCCTCATCAGAATGCCGAACTCATCGGATGTGCGCCTGGCGTCGCTTGCCATGCGCCACCTGTGCCGCAGCTCCTCCCCTTCGAAGAGGCCGACGACCGTGTGCGTGTTACCTATGTCTATCGCCAGCAGCATATCATCATCCTATCGCGCGCCTCCGGGTCACGAGCATCAGCGCACCCACAGCATCGTCAGCCCGACGATGATGCCCGATGCCAGCGCGACCAGCACGCTTGTTAGAGTCCCGATCAAGTAGTACTCGGCGAAGTCCTTGTGCCGCCGGCGCGTGAACTCCGGGAACCTGGCGATCGCCTTGACGGCCATGATGAGACCGAGCGCGGCCCACTGGTTGAAGAGAACGAGAGTCACCGCCAGGTAACGCTCCAAGCTCCCGATCGTCCGACCCATCTCGTACTCGTTCTCTCCTCCGTCGGCCTCCGTCGGCACGGCCCGGGGAAACCGCTCGAGCACACCCCTGACGATCCGCGTCCCGCCACGCCCGTTGAAGACGTAGGCCGCTGCCACGGCCGACCATCGAGCATACCATGTCAACCAGGGCACTGCAGGGGACCATTCCGACGCCACACCACCTGTCCGGTCGACGACCAGTCGCCAGAGAACGAACGCCACACCCAGATGCAGCGCCTGGTCGACGAAGAACGCCGACAGTGACGCACCCCAGCGACCGCACACACGTGCACGTGCGGCGTCGAAGACCAGATGGAGAACCGACAGGCCCAGCAGCCCGGCAACCAGCAGCCAGCTCAGGAACGGCCAGAGGAATGCGGCGTGCGCGACGAAGACCAGTACAACATGGAGGAGCAGCACTCCCCAGTGCCGCCCTTTCTGTCTGGCCATCCACCGGTTCTGCAGGAGGAAGTCCCCGAAGACGTGCCCCACAACCAGCAGAATCAGAAGAGCAGCGGGTTCTCCCCCCATGTCCGACAGCAGCTGCGATATCACTTCGTCACCTCCCTGGCTGCTTCATCGTCGGTGTGCAGATTGTTGTACCGCCCGAGTAGGATCTCCGCGGAGCGCTCTGCGGCCAGTACCGGCTCATGGAGCGCGGCCTTGAGTGCCTGGCTGACGCTCGACTCGTGGACTCCCCGCGCCGCCGCCGCTTCTCTCTGCGTTCGCGCGGTTCTCACTTGCTCGACGGTCTCTCTCTGCACGCCCGTCCAGCGCCCTCTGGCGGCTCCCACCAACCACAGGAGACCATTGAGAACCTCGTCGTCTCCTCCGAAACCGGACACCGTGACCCACCGGTCCGCCCGCTTGCTCTCCCCTACGGCCTCCCGTGCCCTGTGGAAGCACGGTCCGTCCATACCGAAGGCCAGCTCCCGCAGCTCCGTCGAGATCGTTCCCCAACCGAGGCCGTATCTCACCGAGATCTCTCCCAGCACCGCCTCAAGCGCGACCAGCACCTTCACCGCCGCCCCGGGCTCCCGGAGCAGACCCTGGAACTCGTCGCCGAGTGTGATCACGAAACCCGCGACGAGATCGTCCGCGAACCTCCGGTTGATCTCCTCCAGGCCACGCTCCATCAGCTTCTGAAGCTCCGCCCTTCGCGGTGCGAGCCTGGAGCCCCGGATGTCACCAATGACCGCGAGATATCTCGTCTCCCCGCTGGAATCGACCATCACAACCTCCGGAGGTGCCGCTCAGTGGCTTGCGTGCAAACGCTTAAGTTCTCGACCTATGCCCCTATTACCCAAGTGCGCGTACTTCAGCTATAACACTACAGGTGCACACACTTGGCCAAAATAACTTAAGGCCATCCCGCTGTCAAGCCCGAAACCCTATTTCCTCACAGACAGCGTCACATCGCTCGTTGGAAGCACTTTCCGGTGGCTGCCATCAGCCAGCCTCAGGACGATACCCCCGTCCTCTTCAATGCCGAAGACCGTGCCGTGCACGGTCTCGTCGCCGACCGTCGCCGTCACCGCCTCCCCAATGACCAGCGACAGCTCACGCCATTCCTCCATTAGCCCCTCGTGGTCCGGACCCCGGTAGGCGAAGTAGCGGCTCTCGAACTCCGCCAGCACGCGCGCCAGAAGCGCCGCCCGGTCGCAGCTCTCGCCCGTCTCCCGCTGAACCGAGGTCGCCTCGTACCACGCGGGCGCCGGCAGCTCCAGCTCCGGCACGTTGGCGTTGATACCGACACCGACGACCAGTGCCCCTTCCGCGGCCGACATGACCATCACGCCGGCAAGCTTCCGCCCGCCGACGAAGACATCGTTCGGCCACTTGATCCGTGCGCTCAGGCCCGCGAAGTCGATGACCGTCCGCGCCACGGACACGGCCGCGACCACACAAAGGCCACTGGCCCGGTCTGGCGGAAGGTGCGGCCTGACGACGAACGAGAACCAGAGTCCGCCGGGCGGCGACTCCCAGGCATTGCCCCTGCGCCCCCGCCCGCCCGTCTGCGTCTCGGCGACCACGAGCGTTCCCTCGGGAGCCCCGCTTCCCGCAAGCCATTTCGCCGTGTCGTTCGTGGAGACGATGGAACCGTAGGCACGGACCCGCCAGCGGATCCGCAGGTCACGCAGAAGAGGGAGGATCGAGTCTTCGGTCAGCGCGTCGCGAATCACCGCTCGACCTCGAGTTCGAGCGAAATGTCCATGGCCGTGACGGAGTGCGTAAGGGCGCCCACGGACACGAAGTCGGGTTCCAGCTCAGCCACCACGCGTAGCTTCTCCTCGGTCATCCCACCGGAGATCTCTACCTCGGCCGGGGAATCGACCGACCTCACAAGCGCGATGGCGTCCCGCATCTGCTCAACGGTCATGTTGTCCAGCATGATCCTGTCCGCGCCGGCGCCCATCGCGGACGCGACCTCATCGATGGACTTCGTCTCGACCTCGACGACCAGCTCGGGGTAGCTGGACCGGGCCGCCGCGACGGCCGGGGCGATCCCGCCCGCAGCCTCTATGTGGTTGTCCTTAATAAGAACCATGTCCCAGAGACCCATGCGGTGGTTTTCTGCACCTCCGACCTTCACAGCGTACTTCTCGAGCGTCCGCAAGCCCGGTGTCGTCTTGCGCGTATCCAGCACCTGCGTGCGGCCGCCCTGGAGCGCGGCAGTGCAGGCCGCGGCGGCCGTCGCGATTCCGGAAAGACGCTGCAGGAAGTTCAGTGCGACCCGCTCGCCCGTCAGAATGCCCCTGGTTCCACCCTCGATGGTGGCCAGCGCGGTTCCCTCCGTCACGCGATCGCCGTCGGCGACACGCGCCTCGAACACAAGCCCCGGGTCGCATTCGGCGAAGACCGCACGAGCGACCTCAAGCCCCGCCACGACGCCTTCCGCCTTCGCCGTGATGGTCCCCAGCGATTCGTGTCCGACCGGGATGGTCGACTCCGTGGTCGCGTCACCCGAGCCCACGTCCTCCGCAACCGCCCGACGCACAAGTTCGAGGATGCTCTCATCTAACGTCATCTCTTCGGCCCCCGCTTGTCCTTCCCGTAGACAACACCGCTGCGCTTCGGCTTCGGCGCGCCCTTCGACCGTCGCTTCCTCGCACCCGCGGGAAGCGGCTTCCCGGCGGACTTCCCCCCGTCTTCGTCCGCTTCCTTCCCGGCGCTCCGGCTCGTCCGCCCGCGGCCCTTTCTCCCGCCGCCCGCTCCGGCGTCGTCCAGCGCATCGGCCATCCGGAGCTCGTCGATCCTGTCTCGGAGCGAGGCTGCCTTCTCGAACTCGAGGCGCGCCGCCGCGCTCATCATCTGTTCCTCGAGGATCTCCATCATCTCGACACGGTCCATACCGGGTTCGAGGTGCAGCATCTCGATGTCCTGAGCAACGTCGGACTTGGCGTCGGCCACCGCGGTGGCCCTCATTATCTCCTCGACGGACTTGACGATGCTCCTTGGCTCGATGCCGTGCTTCTTGTTGTACGCGATCTGGATATCGCGGCGCCTCGACATCTCCGACAGCGCGCGCTCCATGGAACCTGTCATCTTGTCCGCGTAGAAGATGACGAGTCCACCGAGGTTCCGCGCCGCGCGGCCGGAGGTCTGAATGAGCGAGGTATCGGACCTGAGGAACCCCTCCTTGTCCGCGTCGAGCACGGCCACGAGCGACACCTCCGGGAGATCCAGTCCTTCTCTCAGTAGATTTATGCCGACGAGAACGTCGAACTCACCCAGTCTCAGACCCCTGATGATCTCCACTCTGTCCAGAGCGACGATGTCGGAGTGCAGGTATCTCACGCGCACGCCCAGCCCGCCCAGATAGTCCGTCAGGTCCTCCGACATGCGCTTCGTGAGGGTCGTGACCAGCACGCGACCGCCCTCGGCAACCCGCGTCCTTATCTCCTCAAGCAGATCATCGACCTGCCCCTCCACGGGGCGCACGACTATCTCTGGATCCACGAGACCGGTGGGCCGGATGATCTGCTCGACGATCACGCCCTCCGACCTCTCCAGTTCGTAGGCACCGGGCGTCGCCGAGACGAACACCACCTGGCGCATCAGCTTCTCGGTCTCCTCGAACATGAGCGGCCGGTTGTCCAGCGCCGACGGCAGCCTGAACCCGTACTTGACCAGCGTCTCCTTGCGCGAGCGGTCGCCGCGGAACATGCCGCGAAGCTGCGGCACCGCGACGTGGGACTCGTCGATGAACATCAGGAAATCGTTGGGGAAGTAGTCGAGAAGGACATCCGGGCGCGACCCGGGTCCGCGCCCCGAGAGATGACGCGAGTAGTTCTCGATGCCGCTGCAGTAGCCCATCTCGCGCATCATCTCGATGTCGAAGCTCGTCCTCTGCTCGATGCGCTGCGCCTCCAGGAGCTTACCCTCTGCCTTGAACTGACTGAGCTGCTGCGCGAGTTCGGCCTCGATGCCCTTGATGGCAAGCTCGATGTTCTCCTGCGTCGTCACCCAGTGCTTCGCCGGGTATATCGACACGTCTTCGAGTTCGTCGGTCACCTTGCGCGTGACGAGATCGATGACGGACAGCCTCTCCACCTCATCGCCGAACAGCTCCACGCGGATGGCCCACTCTTCGTACGACGGCCTGATCTCGATGACGTCGCCCCGCACTCTGAAGGAGCCGCGCGCGAACTCCACATCGTTTCTGTCGTACTGCATGTCGATGAGGCCGCGGAGCATCTTGTTCCGGTCGATCTCCTGCCCCACGGACAGAGCGAGCATCATCGACTTGTAGACCTCGGGCGAGCCCAGACCGTATATGCACGACACCGACGCGACGATGACCACGTCCCGACGCTCGAGCAGAGAGGCCGTCGCGCGCAGGCGCAGCCGGTCGATCTCATCGTTGATGTCGGCGTCCTTCTCAATGTAGGTGTCGGTGACCGGGACGTAGGCCTCAGGCTGGTAGTAGTCGTAGTAACTGACGAAGTACTCGACGGCGTTCGTGGGAAAGAAGGCGCGGAACTCGGCGAACAGCTGCGCGGCGAGCGTCTTATTGTGGGAGATGATGAGCGCGGGCCGGTTGGTCCGCGCTATGACGTTGGCCATCGTGAAGGTCTTGCCGGAGCCAGTCACGCCCAGAAGGGTCTGGAAGCGGTCGCCCTGCTCGACGCCCCTCGTAAGTTCGTCTATGGCTCTCGCCTGGTCGCCCTGCGGCTCGAAGCCCGCGGTCAGGCGAAAGGAGCTCTGCATTGGCACCTCGTATGCCTGCGACCGGACGACCTCCGGACACGCGCCGTGGAGACGCTAGTCCGACATCCCGTTCTCGTTGACGATCAGTCCCTCGACCAGACGCGAACCGGACCCGGCGGTGCCCAGCAGCGTCCCGCCCAAGTAGAGTTCCAGACTTCCTCCGGTCCCGACATCAAGCTCGAAGAACTCGTCCGCCTCCCACTGACGCTGGTCGCCCCTCTCGAGCGTCAGGTCGGCCACGGGCTCGCCGTCGACGGAGACTCTCAGCCACGTTCGGTCCCTGGCGACCACCACCAGCTCCAGCTTGTGCCACTCTATCATGGTGTCGTCTGCAATTGCCTCCCGGACGGGCTCGACCACGACCGCGGAGGTGTCAGCATCGGCGCTCGTGCTGATGCTATTGCTGGTCTCGGGCTCGGACGTGCCGCGGCGCTCCGACACCGAGTACCAGCAGATTGCCGCGGCGACGACGGTCACCACCACGGCGATCCACACCCACCGTCTCCCCGTCCGCTGCTTCTCCTCGTGCAGTTCGAGCTCGACGGCGTCCCATTCGTCCAGTTCCTCGTACTCCAGCTGCTGCGTGAACCTGAGGTACTTGTCGACGATCGCTTCCTCGTTCATTCCGAGGAAGCGCGCATAGGTCCGCAGGTGACCTTTGACATAGACCGGCGCAGGCAGAACGCTGAAGTGGTCCGCCTCCAGCGCCTCCAGAATGAGCATGGTCAGCTTCGTGGCCCTGGCTACATCCTCCAGCGTCTTGCCCTGCGCTTCTCGTTCGTGCTTCAGGAGTTCCCCGACGGACTCCATCTGTGCCTCCGGGATGCGAGTCGTTGTACCGGGCAGCTAGTACTCGTACCTCACAGTGTACCTGACAATGGTCTCCCCGTCACGCTCGACCGGCACGGAAACCTCGATTCTGTAGGCTTCCTCCTTCGTGAAATCGTGCGTGGAACGGGTGATCGTCCAGAATCCGCGGGGGTGGTCGACAAGTCTGATGACGACATCCTCATCCTTGTGATTCCGGAGAGAGACCTCGTAGTCCTCCTCGCGGATCCTGTCTGTTATGCGGCGCGAATCGAGCGTCTTGCGCTCGGCCGCGACGTCGAAGGCGTTGCCCATGTAGAGGCTCAGTTCCTCGTTCTTCGGCGTGTGATCGATCCGGTCCTCGCCGATGAACTGGAGCGCGCCGACGGAGTCGGCCTTGTACATCCGCACCTTGCCGGCTGGAAGCGGCATGCCGAGCCCGGCCTCCTCGGAGTTCTCGAACTCCAGAAGCACGCGGACGTCGCCGCCTCTGTGATGATCGAACTCGAGCACCTTCTCGACCCCGACGTCAGTACCAGGGAAGAAGGTCAGCTGCTTGATCTCACGATCGGCAACGGTGGCCGGCGTGGACAGCTTGTAGAGATGGTACTCGAAAAGGGACTCCTCCTGGAAGGACGGCGGCGCGGCGCCCTTCGCGAGTATCGCGTCCTCCGCCTGCAGGTACATGTCACCTCGGCCCCGCTCCTGGGCCCGGTGGACGTCCCCCGCCACGAGGTCCAGCTGTGCGTTCTCGTACGTCGCGCCCGAGCGGTTGTCTATCGAGACCCAGGCGGCAAGGTCGATGCTCGCGTCCTTGGCGTCGATGACACCAACGTACTCGGCGTGCCAGTTGATGCTGGAGGTCATGTACGTGACCTCGACCAGTCTGTCGCCGCCCTTCTCCGCGCCGAGCTTCCAGACGAGTGTGGGCTTCGAGATCAGCCCCGACGGCAGCGTGGGGAATCTGATGTAGGACACCTTCTCCCGGTTCAGCGTGATGACGGGCCCCGTCCCCCGCCCCTGGTCCAGCACGATGGACGAGCCGTCGAAACTGACCAGCCTGCCCGTGAACAGGTCGGCGTCCTCCCCTATCACGTCGATCTCCGTCTCGAGATACTTCTCGAGGATCTTGGAGGAGCTCGCGAGATCGAACCGGTAGTTCTGCTCCCAGACGCCGGCCGGCGGCCCGGCGAGCACCTTGAAGTGCACGCTGGTCGGGTCGATCCTGGCCGCGACGTTGTCGAACCTGAGCTCGTTGACACCCGACTCGATGTCCATCTCCCGCACGTCTTTCACCAGGGCAAGATCCCTGTTGTAGACGGTGATGGAAACGCCCGGCTCACCGGCGGCCTGCGAGACCGCGGCGATGGCCGCTATCAGTACGACCACGAGAATGATCTGACATCGTCTCATAGCAATGCCTCCTTTCGACAGATCCCCGTTCAATGTCCCGTCAGGACGAACGTGAGCGACACGGCGCCCACGGCCCAGCAGTAGTACGCGAAGTTCGACAACTTTCCGGCCGTCACGGCCCTCAGCAGCAGGGCGATCGCGGGCAGCGCCGACAGGAAGGCGGCCAGTGTCCCCAGCGCCAGCGCCAGCCCCGAGGACGCACCGGCCGCAAGAGCGTCTCCCAGACTTGCTGCAGCGGCGCCGAATATGACGGGGACCGAAAGCAGGAAGGCGAACTCGGCCGCGGCCCCGCGTTCCAGCCCCACCGCGAACCCGGCGGTTATCGTCGACCCGGAGCGTGAGATGCCCGGCAGAATTGCGAGCGCCTGTGCCGCACCGATGGCCACCGCGTCCAGCCAGGTCCCCCGCGCTTTGGTGCCGGGAAAGAGCTTGCCCGAAAACCACAGTATGAAACCGGTGACCATGAGGAGAACAGAGACGAGCACGGGGCTCGTAAATGCCTGCTCGATGCGGGGAGCCAGGAAGTAGCCGACCGCCGCCGCCGGGACGGTTCCCAGGAGCAGGTGAAGCGCGAGTCGTACCTCGGCCGCGTCATACTGCAATCGCATCACGCAGCGCATCAGAGCCACGAGAATGCCGGCGATCCGTTTCCGGAAGAAGAGCACGACGGCCATCGCCGTCCCGAAGTGAACGAACACCTCGAACGTAACTCCGGGACTCTCTATGGAGAAGAAGTGCTCCGCCAGGGCCAGGTGGCCCGAACTCGAGACCGGCAGGAACTCGGTCAGTCCCTGCAGCAACCCCAGGAGAATTCCCTCAAGAACTGTCATGCTTCAGAGTACTCCCGCTATGAAGGCCAGAAGGCCCAGCGCCATCACTGTCTTCAGGACGTTGGACGGCCTGCGCAGGCCCGTATTCGCGGAGTCCGTTCCCATCGACACAAGCAGCCGGACCAGCACGACGTCGATGACGATCAGAACGGCGGCGTAACCCCAACCGTAGACCCGGAACGCGAACGGCAGCACCGCCAGCGCGATCAGAGCGATCAGGACGCCGCGCGTGACCGCGAAGGCGGCCCGTGCGCCGCGTCGCACGGCGAAGGTCCGCACTCCCGCCGCCTCGTCGCCGGCGATGTCCTCCACATCTTTCACGATCTCGCGCGCGAGGTGAACGAAGAACGCCAGCGCGCACGGAATGACAGCCAGCAGATACTTGCCCTGCGAAAACCCGCCCATGAGAAACGGCGTGGATGCCACCAGCGCCACGGCGACGTTGCCCACGAGCGGCACACCCTTAAGAAAGCGCGAATAGACCGCGGTCAGAACCAGCCATGCGAGCGCGAGCGCGACGGCTCTCGGGCCTATCACCGCGGCCAGCCCCAACGAGACGAGACCACTGACGCACGCCGCAGTCGTGGCCGCCGCCCGCGACAGACGTCCGGACGGGATCGGTCTGCCTGGACGGTTGATCCGATCAGACACCAGGTCCAGCCGGTCGTTCAGAGCGTTTGCGGCGCCCGCCGCGGCGAACGCGGATGCGGCGCCCACGAGCGCCGGCCACCAGAACGTCGGTGAGCGCGAGACGAACGCACCCACGAGGACGGCGGCAGCGGCCAGGAGCCCGTTGATCGGACGGAGGAGTTCGATGAGTGCGACGGTCCTAGATCCGGAACTCGACACCCACCCAGAACTCCCACCGGTCGTCGTCCTTGCCACGGATGTTCCCCACGTTTACGGCCGACTCGAATGCCACTCCCAGACCGGCCGCGACTCTCTCCAGACTCTGATATCCGAGCTCGACGCCCACCCTGTCGGTGGTCTCGACCACACCGGACGGGAACGCCGGCTCGGGGTTCTCGCCGGACTCGAACGGGTCGGTGATCCGTCCGACGCCCTTCCTCGCGTGCTCGTAGGTGGTTCCGACGGACCACTTCACTGCTGGATGGAACACGAGTTCGGCCCGGACTCTGTCCGCATCCGGCCCGAGCTCGAACCCCATCGGCGCCCCGTCGTGCGCGAACCGGTGCTCGATCTCTTTGTGAGTGTAGGTCCAGTTCCGGACGTTCGTATACTCCGCGGTCAGCTCGGCATCGAAGCCGCGAACCGCACCGTACCACGCTCCGCCCAACGTCAGGCCGTACTTGTCCGGGTTGTCGGTCGACCTCTCGTACTGGAGATCGTCGATCAGGAACTCCCCGTACGCCGTGAGTCCCGGGCGAACGTGATAGACACCGTCCAGCAGCCAGAGCACGTTGTCGTTGGAGCGCTCGTTGTGCTGGGCCAGGTAGTAGGGCATGAGCGGGTTGAGGTAGACCGGATCCGGCAGAACCGAACTGTATGCGACCGCCTCACCCAGCCCGACGCTCCCCCACTTGCCGCGCACTACCATCCGGTGGCCCGCAAGGAACAGGCTCTCCGCGTCACCGAGGTCCGTCTCCGTGCCCAGGTCCTCGTACTCGAGGAACGCGTGCATCGCCTCGAACGAGAACGTCCCCACCTCGTATCTCGCACTGAGCTGGTCGAACGTGGGCGCCGTGCCCGACAACATCAGGCGCCCCCACCTGGAGCGGCCCCACGCGGTCCCGCGTCGCCCCAATACGATCGAGTAGCTCGGGCGCTCGAGCTTGACGTAGGCCCTCTCGGACGATGCAGACACACCACGCCAGGTCCTTACCCTGCTGGAGAGCTGGACCTGCCGCGCCCCCTCCTGCCCACCCAGGAGCAGCTGGGTGTCCGCGTAGAACCCGATGAAGCCTTCCACTCCACCCCATATCTCGTAGCCTAAGGCGGATGCGACATCGAGCTGCGCCCCGCCGTCGGCCTCGACTTCATCGTTCCTGCCGACCCCGCCGCCAACGTCCCCACCGACACCGCCGCCGACGTCCCTGAGCGGCGTGATCCCACCCGGTGCGCTGCCGGGCCACAGGTTGAGTTCGACCGCCTCCGCACCGTGGCGCACCTGCGTGAACACCTTGACGCCCAGACCAAACGAGGCCGAAGCCGTACCCGTACTGAAGGCGGGCGAATCGACCTCACGGCGGACGAATTCGGCTACGAGTCTGGAGAGGAACCACACCTCCCTCGCACTGAGAAAGCCTGGCGCGGGAGCATCGGGACCCTGGGCGGCGGACACCGCGGCCGCCACGTCCGATCGCGACACCGGTCGTGTGGAGAGGTCCATGTCGATGACACCTCTGGCCTGGAGTCGCTCGAGCAGCGGGTATGACCAGTGGTTCAGCGGTACGTCTGCGGGCGGTCTGGCTATGCGCTGCGCCGCAGCAGGCGGCCCCGAGGCGAACAGCTCCCTCGCCGATGACCCGGAGACAGCCGGTTCTGCAGTCGCGCCGGGAGCTTGAAGGAGGAAACAACCTGCGAGAGAAGCCGCAAGGACGAAGCGACCAAGAGACATGAGAGGGCTTGCTCCTTCCCTGCCGGTGCTAGGATCGAGCGTGGAGCTTGTCGGCCCGCCTGTAGGAGTCGACGGCATCGACGCTCCTTCCCAGGCGGTCCATCACGATCCCAAGCTGATAGTGGATCTTCGGATCATCGGGGGAGGCCGCGGTGGCCTTGCGGAGGAACCGCTCAGCGTCGTCCAGACGGTCGAGCGACGAGAGCACGAAACCCATCTGGTAGCAGGCGTCGCCCGTCTCTCCCTCGAGGGCGATAACCCGCTGGAACTCCACGAGAGCCTTGGCAAACATGCCTTTGTCCGAGTAGACCAGGCCGAGCCTGTGGTGAGCCGCCGGATTGTCCGCGGCGTACTTCACAGCCAGCTCAAGCTCGACCGCGGCCTCGTCACGCTCGTCGCATCCGATGAGGGCGGTGCCCAGATTGAAGTGGGCTTCCGCGCTCTTCGGATCGATCGCGCTCGCGGCCCTGAACTCCTCGATGGCCTCGGGCAGCATCCCCTTCTCGCCGTAGATGGCGCCGAGATTCAGGTGGCGCTCCGCGTTGTCCGGATCGATCTCTATGGCCCGCTTGAACTCAAGGATGGCCTCATCCGTCTTGCCGATCCGGTCGAGCGTGTAGCCCAGATTGGTGTGAGCCTTGGCGCATCCGTAGTCGGCCTCGATGGCTCTCTCGTAGCTCCTGGCCGCCTCCTCGAACTCCTGCTTGCGAGCATACGTCACGCCGAGGCGGTAGTGGGGCTCAGGATCGTCGGGAGAGAGCTCGATGGCCGCGCAGTGCTGCCCGACCGCATCCTCGAACCGCCCCATGAGATCGTACGTGCGCCCCAGGTTGTAGCGGGCGGCCGCGCTTCCGGGGACGGCTCTCGCGGCTCGCTCGAACTCGGTGGCCGCTGATTCCAGCAGCCCCAACCGGCGGTAGCACGTGCCGCAGTCGATCATCGCCTTGGCATCGCGCGGTCGCTTCGCCAAGAGCTGCTGGAGCACCACGACGGCATCGCCGGCGCGACCGGACTTCATATAGACGGACGCGAGCTCGGACAGCGCGTCAACGTCGTCCGGCGCCGCCCTGAGTCTCTTCCTGAAATCCAGCAGTTCCTTGTAGGTCTGGCTCCGCTTCACTTGCACCCTCCGCCGCGCTCCCTCAGGCCTTACCGCGCTTCTCCAGCACTTCCTTTATCGTGTCTTTGAGCTCCGTGAGGTCCGCGGACTTCACGACGTACGCGTCGGCCATCCACGACGCGAAGTCCTGTTTGTATGTCGAATAGGCCGAGTTGAGAATGACGGGAAGGTCCCTCCTCGTCTCCATGATGTTACGCAGGCAGTCGATGCCGTCCATCCCCTCGAGCCTGATATCGAGGACGACCAGGTCCGGCTCGGACTGCTCGAGCGCCTCGAGCGCTTCCTCGGCGCTCTCAGCTGTAACTACTTCGTAGCCGTCGCGCGTGAGCTCGGTCTCGTAGAGCCTCCTGATGTTCTTCTCGTCATCGACGACCAGCAGTTTCGTCATTCGGAACCTCCGGTGAATCGCCATAGAGCGCCCGATGCTCGACCTCGGGTGCGCTTCTCACTATCGGGATAGAGATGCGCACGGTCGTCCCCTCACCGGGAGCGCTGTCCACGTTGATGTTGCCGCCGTGGTTCTCTACGATCCTCAGGGTCACGGGCATCCCGAGTCCCGACCCCGCCTTCCTCGTCGTGAAAAAGGGCACGAATAGCTTGTCCATGATCTCCTTGGGAATGCCGGGGCCGTTGTCGTGGACCGTAACGATTATCATATGTCCGGCCTGCTCCGACGAGATCTCGATCCTCCCACCGTCCGGCATCGATTGGATCGCGTTGCTGATAACGTTGAGGAACGCCTGCTTGAGCTGGTTGGTGTCCCCCATCGTCACGGGCAGCCCGTCCGCGAGGTCGGCGATAAGCCGCACCCGCGACGAGAGCATCCCGTGTGAGAGCAGCTTCCAGACGTCCTTGAGTATCCGGTTGACCTCGACAGCAGCGAGCACCGGCTGGAGATACCTCTCGAGCGTCAGCTGCTCGCGCAGGATCTGTTCGAGCCTCGTGACCTCCTCGAGAATGATGCTGGTGAACTCCCTGCGGGGGTCCTCGGCGTCCAGACCCTCGTGCAGCTGCCTCGCGAATCCGCCCACCGCGATCAGCGGGTTCCGGATCTCGTGCGCGACGCTGGCCGCCATGTGACCGATGCCGGTCATCTGTTCCACCTCGCGAAGCTGGCTCTGGAGTTTGAGGCGGTCGGTGACATCCTTGATGTACTGGATAGCCTGGACGGTCCTGCCACTCTCGTCCCTGACCGGAAACGTGTAGACGTCGACACCCGTGCGATGGTACCCGGACCGGTGTTCGATCTTGGAGACGAGAACGGGCTTACCGGTCGCGAAGGTCTCGTGGGCGGGACAGGTCTCGCAGGCCTCATCGCCCCTGCAGTAGATCTCGTAGCACGGCTTCCCCACCAGCTCCTGAGGCGTGCTTCCCAGGAATGCGGCCTCCGCCTTGTTGACGGCCATGACGGTGAAGTCCCTGTCCACGATTATGAGCCCGTCGGTGATGCCGTCGAATATGGCCTGAAGCTGATGTTTGCTCTTGGTGATCTCGCTGCGTTTCTGCGCGGCCCGCAGCCTTTGGGCCCTGCCGGACAGCCAGCCGATCGCGATGCCCGCCAGAAGCGCCGCCGCAACCCCGGCAAGGGGCATCGCCAGCACCCACGGAACACCACGAGCAGCGGTAAACCCGATAGCGAGCATGCTCGAACACCCCGAGTTGTCAGCCAGAAAGGCTGGGTCGCCGGGCAAGGCGGAGAAAGCCCGCAGAACGGCCTCAATCGCCGCCATGTTATTGCCAGCGTGGGCGTGTGTCAAGGTCAATTGGCGCAGTTCAGGGCAGTTGCGGCCCGGGGGAACCGGCTCCACAACCGGCGCTGCAGCGTGATATTCCATCTGACGTTCTCAACAGAGGGAGACTGGGGCACGCGCGCTCGGCGAGAGTGCGTCGTTCTCCATGTCCGACCCGCCACAGGGCCAGGAGGTAGGCTTTGAGTCTCGGTGCAACACTGCCGTTTGTGAATATCACCTTGATGCAGCTTCTGACCGCCGTGGCCGCGCTGGTCGTCGGGATCATCGTAGCCCGGATCGTCCTGGGGTTCTTCAAGCGGTCCATGCGCAAGACGAAGCTCTCGGACATCCTGGTCGAGTTCCTCGCCAGGTTCCTGAGCGCGCTCCTCTACGTACTCGTCATCCTCCTCACGCTGGCCGCGGTCGGGGTCGATGTCGGCTCCATATTTGTGAGCCTCGCAGCCATGGCGGGCCTCATCATGGGCTTCGGCATGTCCGGCACGGTCAACAACATCGCGTCCGGGACGTGGATCGCCGCCCTCAGACCCATCGACATCGGTGAGGTCGTCACCATCAACGGCAAGACCGGCAAGGTAAACGCCGTCGGCATCGGCTACGGAAGCAGCGTGGACAAGGCGGTCCAGGTCGCGATGGGCATCATGAAGGCTCACCCGCTCGTGCTGGACGAACCGGAGCCGGCGGTGGTCATCACAGAGCTGGCAGACTCGTCGGTCAACCTGGCACTCAGACCGTGGACGAATACGGAGAACTACTGGGCGGTCAAGGGCGATGTCTCGAAGGCAGTGCTCGAGGGGCTGCCGGCAGCGGGCGTCGAGATTCCCTTCCCGCAGCTGGACGTGCATCTCAGCAAGGAATAACAGACACCGATGCTCCGCAGGATGACAGACGCACCGCACCGCTCCAGGAACGTGGGCGGTGCGTCTGTCCTTTCGGGACCTCGAAGAACACACAAGGAGAACGCACATGAAACTATGGCTTGTCATGATAATGGCCTCGGCAACGCTCCTGACGGCCTCCCCCGCCCCGGCCGACGAGGCCGCTCCGGCGGAAGGGGCGGAAGAAGCCGTCCCCGAGGGGTGGCAGATCGCCTCTGACATCAACCTGACCCTCACGCAGAACGCCTACACCGACAACTGGGACGGCGACGAGACCGGCTCGCTCTCGTGGGTGTTCAACTCCAACACGGTCGCCGAGAAGCAGCTGACAGACGTTGTCAACAACAAGAACACCCTCAAGCTCTCCTTCGGCCAGACGCACAAGCAGGACGAGGACTCGAAGGAGTGGGACAGGCCGTCCAAAAGCACGGATCTCATCGACTTCGGGAGCGTCTTCCGGTTCACCTACGGGTGGCCCGTCGACCCGTTCGCATCGGGGCGTGTGGCGTCACGGTTCCTCGACACAAGCGACCCGGCTAAGACCCGCACGCTGAATCCGACCACGTTCACGGAGAGCGTCGGCATCGCGCACGTCTTCATCAAGGAGGAGAACCGCGAGTTGACGGCGCGACTGGGCGGGGCCGTACGTCAGCACCTCGACCGGGACGCACTGCCCGAGGGTGAAACGGAGCGGGAGAACGTCCTGACCGACGACGCAGGGCTGGAGTTCGTCACGGGTTTCAGAACTCCCCTCGCCGATGGCGCCATAGCACTGACGAGCGACCTCACGGTCTACCAGGCGTTCTACTACTCCGAGTCGGACACGGTCGAGGGATTGCCGGGTGCTGACGACTGGAAGTCGCCGGACATCAACTGGGAGAACACGTTCACAGCAGCGATCACGAAGCACATCGTCGTCAATCTCTACGTTCAGGTGCTGTACGACAAGGAGATCGACGCCGACGTGAGGCTCAAAGAGACGCTCTCATTGGGGTTGACGTTCAAACTGCCCTAAAAAGCCGTACGTGCACTTTGAAGCACCGGGGCAGGCCCACCGCTTGCACCTGTCCTCCTAGTTTCGGTGGGTTGTTGCAAACTTGACACAGCGGCTCACGACCCGTATATTCTCGAGTCATCTTATGAATAACTATGAGCAGCCAGAAGCCACATTGGCTAACATGCTATCGGGCCATTTCGGTCGCCTCCCGCGGACCGTGCGTTTCTATGTATGGCTCTCAGCCGTCGTCGTAACGCTCGTCGTGGCATCCGGGATGGCGGTCAGCCATGTCGCCGTGTCAAGCAACGTGCAACTGAACTCCCGCGCCCCGATGTTCACGCAGCTCTCGCCCTGGGGGCGCGTGCTCGGGGGGACGAACAGCAGCTACCTCAAATCCAGTTTCGATGTGATAGGTGTGGTGACTCCGGTCCCGGAGGGCATTCCGAGCTACGACTACGTCGCGGATCCGGGGCAGGATCTCGAGTCCATCGCGATGGAGTACGGCATCGACATGGACCTCCTGGCCAGCGCGAACAGCGCGAGCTATGCGCGCGTACCCAAGCGCAAGTGCGAGGTTCGGCTGCCGCTCCTCTACTCCCGTGACCGCAGCTGGGACCGCTCGCTGGAGTTCCTGTACCCCATCTCCAGAAGCGCCCCGATGGGCGGTAACGGCAAAGCCAAGAACGGCGCCCCGACCATTACCCGTCACGCGGTCGCTCCCGGCGAGTGCCTGTGGAACATCGCCAGGAAGTACGACGTCCGCATGGAGACGATCGTCGCGATGAACGACCTGCCGAGCGCGCGCTTCCTGCGCCCCGGCCAGATCCTTGAGGTCCCGGATACTGACGGGACCTACGTGAGCCTCAAGAAGGGTGACACCGTCAGCGGGATCTGCAAGAAGTACGAGGTCCAACTGACCGACCTGGTCAACGCCAATCCCGGTGTCGACATCGGCAGCTTGCATATCGGTGACAAGCTCTTCATCCCCGGC